>CAUZIZ010000172.1:0-10804 GCA_963579905.1 Acidobacteria bacterium UBA6911
GGACGGATGATTGCGGCCTCTCGCTACGACCGGGTATGAGAAGTGCGGGTTAGGGTCGCGAGCCAAGCTGAATGACTCAGCGGGAAACTTCAGGGCGCGGATAGGGAAGATTTTGCGTCACTGCGTGGGGAAGAGTTGTCCGGCTCTCTCCTCGGAACCTGGGGTTATTTTGCTAACGGCTCGATTGCTAACGGGTCGAGTCGTTCGCGGCTCTGTCGGACTTGGCTTCGTAACGCTGGTAGTTCACCCGTTGGCGGTACCTTCGGAGGACAGGAGACGTGCGACGTATTCTTGAAGTTTCAGCTCAGAAGCTACGCTGTTTCCAGGAGAAACGTGGGCATGTTGATACCCTGATAGGGCTGGAATTCCCCGCGCACCTGGCAAAAGTGAAGCTCGCAGTTTCGGGCACCCCAGCTATACATCAGCTGGACCAGCTGAGTCTGGTCGACGGGTAGGATCAAGATGGGAGATTCCCCGCGGTGCAGGTTGAGCTCATTGAAGATAAGGGGTGCGGCCTGTTCCTGGGTTTTCATGACCCCGGGTCCAAGCATGTTGAAGGCAGGGTGTGCAGAAGAAGCGAGGAAACCCTCGATGTTCCCGGGAGCGCTTTCGTAAACCGAAACGTGCCAGAATCCGACAGAGTTCTCAATGCAAAAGCGATAGTCCTCCTCTCGAGTCACACCGCTCACCTGCATCTCCAACGCGGCCATCTCGGGGACGTCTTCCAACGTTGCGTCGCGGACATGTTCTAGCCCAGGTGGCGGTTGTTCGAGGCCCCTCTCGGGGACTCGCAACGTCATGTCCTGATAGGCCTGATAGAGCACGAAGCCGGCCCGATTGTAGAGTGAAAACGAGTCCAGATTCAGGGCACTCTGGGTAAGTCGCAGCGCTTTGTAGCTCTCTCGATCGGTGAAGTCGCAGATGTACTTAAGCATCTCTCGTCCCGCTCCAGTACCGAAGTAGTTGGGGTGAACGGTCATGATACCGAGGCCGACGTGAGACCGGCGTGGATGGTAGAAGCAGGAACCCATCAGGCGAGAGGTACGGGAATTTTCGGCGACCACACATCGACTAGTCCCGATGCCGTTGTAGACCTGATAGAATACCTCGGTTACCTGTGGAGAGCCTTGAAAAGGCTGCCCCATCCCGCGCAGACCGTACCAGGCGTTGATCGAGGCGTAGATCAATTCCGAGACTTCTGATTGATCCTCGGCCGTCATTTGGCGGAGACGTAACGAATCCATGATGACTCTGGCTTCCTTGGGCCGAATGTTCCCGTCCCCGTCTTACCATAACCAAACGCTCCAGACCACATCTCTTCCGATGATCCCTGTCGAGCAGTGCGCAAAATACAGCCTGCCCTTCAAGCGGCCCGGGACAGTTTTTGGCAGAGTCGAGCTCGTTGAAAGGAAGGGCATGACCACAGAACTTCAGATTCTTGATGAAGGCGTCGTTTGGAAGAACCCTCATCCCTCGGTTCGATCGATCTTTGCCGTCTACAATACAGGCGCACTCCTCAGGGAATCCACTGTGCCCTGAGTGACGACGGGGGAAGAAGTTGGGACCTTCGCCAGGCACGGGTGCTGTGGGATAACGAGGGACGCAGAATCAGCGGGGAATTGCCCCAAGCGGGTCAGCCCAGGGCTTGGGATGGAAGCTGTATGGCTGAGATGTTTACCTGGGACTTCGGTGTACCCGATCCCATCCTCCTGGATGACGGTTCCATACTGGTGACCTTCTACGCTACCCGGCTCGACCACGTCACCCACCAACGCTATGTGAGGTTGGTCGTCTGAGTAAATTCTACGAGACGCTGCTTACTGCTATGATCGAGCGATGGCAGAGAACAGGGCGGGGGACGAGGCGCCACGGATGACGCTAGTTCCTACGGCGCCGGGCGAGGAGCCCATTGGAACCGATCGCGTTTCTGGGGACGCTTCTCTGCCGTCTCAGCCTGTGGGCGAGCCGGAGTCCGAAGAGCGCCACAGCGATAACCCAGCTGAAGACGAGAAGTCGGAGCCTCTGCCGGATCGCTACGTCGCGCAGACCACCGAATCGGGTCAGGCGGTCCTCAGCTGCCGTGAAACTCCCAATATCATGGTGCAGGTTGAGCGGGGGCTGACCCTCTCTGCTGCGAATGCTCGGAAGATGGCTCAGGGATCGATCTTCCTGGATGGCGCTGCTCAAGGCCCGCCTTTTCTGGATTCCGAAAAACACATCTACAATCTCGATCATCACGAGGGCTGTATCCGGTCCTTCACGCTGTCAAGCTGTGAGCAGGCGTATATAATGGTTCGAAAAGGTCTGCAGCTGCGTGAGCGCGACTGGAGGATTCACGCCAACGAGCCCGATCTGGACACCGTCCTGGCAATCTGGATCATCCTCAACCACCCCCGACTCAACGATGAAGTAGGAGAGATCCGCGGCAAGATTCTTCCTCTGGTGCGACTCGAAGGAGTTATCGATGTCCACGGCCTGGAGATGCAGGAACTTGCCTGTCTTGCCCCGGCGAAGCAAGACGAGGCAAGCGCTCAGATCGCTCAGTTGCTGGGACAAGAGATAGCGCTGAAGAAGAGTGGAGAGTGGGCCGACATCAGTTTTTCCGACTACGTGGTGGAACGGCTTCGCCAGATCGATTCCATGGTGTATTCTCCCTTTCACTTCGATGCCTTCAAGATCATTGACGAAATTGCACGGGTTGAGATCACCGAAGCCCACATCGCCGTCATCTGCCATTCGCAAGCTGGAATCTACGAAGTGGAGCAGCAGCTGGTGGAAGTCCATCAAGACCGTCTCGGAATCATCGTCCTGCAGAGGGACCCAGTCCAGTACACACTTCGCCAGGGAAACCTGTTTTTGCCAACGAATCTGCAGCGTGTCTATTCCCAGCTGAACCTGATCGACCCCGCTGCTAAGGGCGACAATCGATGGGGCGGTTCCGACGAAATCGGTGGCTCCCCACGAGATGGGGGAACGCGGCTCACGGTCCGTCAGATTGGCGATGCCCTGCTTCGCGCTTTTCACAGGCCGACCCCAATGGAGGTCCTCTCGGCGGCGGTCATGGCCGTAGTGGTGACCCTTATTGGTTTGCTGACGAGTTGGGTGGCCACCCACTTTTGGGACGACCGGATTGCCGCCTTTGCAACTGCCCTGACCGCGGTCAGTGTCATCCTGCTTTTCTTTTTTTCCCGGCAGTACCCACGGCTCTTTGGACTTCGTCTGCCCTTGAGCCGAGATTGGCTTCTGCTTTTGCCGGGCGTTCTCGTGGGTGGTCTTCTGGGAGGAGTATGGTTTCCCACAGATCTGCTCGAAGGGCGGGGGAATATAGCCGTTGGCTGGGAACTGCTATTGTGGCCATTGTTACTGGCGGGTGCAGCCGAGATTCTCTTCCGTTCTGTCACACATGGCGTGCTGACCGATGAGCTACGCCCGCAGCGCAGCAGCGGACGGTGGTTTCTGTCCTGGCCAGCTTTGGGCTCGGCTGCGCTCTACTCGGCTACATCGATGACCGGTCTGGTGCCTCGTCTGGACATATTCTCGCACCTATGGCGGCAGTGGTGGCTGCCCCAGGGGGCGGCTGTTATCGGATTTGAGCTGGCGGGCACCCTGATTTTCGGCATCTGTTGTGCGATGGCACGTGAGCGCTCTGAAAGCATCGTCGCCCCACTGCTCTTTCACTGGTTCTGCATCTTGCTCCTATTGAGCTGGTTTCTGGTGTAGACCTGGCCTGGCCAGTTACCCATGGCAGCCAGCACCATTCTTCTGATTCTGCTCTCTGCGACGATCCATGTCGGGTGGAATCTGCTCGTCAAGTCGAGTGGAGACCCACGTGCCTTCAGTGCGGTCAAGGGGATGATCATCGCTGTGATCGGCATTGTCGTGCTGCCCACGGTGCCGCTTGCCAGCCTCCCAGGAGATCTTTGGTTCTACGCCGTTTTGTCGGGCCTGATCCATGCGGTCTACGTCCTGGCCCTTAGCAGTGCCTACCGGACTGGCGACGTATCCGTCGTCTACCCGATAGCAAGATCTTCCCCGGCTTTCGTGGCGATGGCAGCCTATCTGATGTTTGCGGAGAGTATTTCGATCAGGGGAGCTCTGGGAATCGGGCTGGTGGCCGCCTGTATCGTGCTGCTCCACTCGCGGCAGGGTGAGAGTGACTCCGAGGCCAGATCTCGGCAGCTCGTCGGTGTTCGATGGGCCCTTTTAACATTGGCATCCGTAGTTGCGTATTCGCTTGTCGACAAGGCTGCCATGGTGGTCTTTGCCCAGGTGGATGCCGTGAAACCCTTGCTGCGCGGACCGGTCTATTTTCTGATCGAGAGCGTGATCTCCTTCTCTCTTTACGCCCTCTATATTTTCTGGAAATCAGCATCCAGTATCCGTGCCCTGGGCAAGGATCAACTGCCGAAAACCATCTTGGCCGCCGTCGGAACACTGGTGTCGTACAGTCTGATCCTTCATGTAATGCAGACCGAGAAGGTGAGCTATGTCGTCACACTCAGGCAGTCCAGCATGCTGATTGCGGTGCTGGTCGGGTGGCTTTGGCTCAAGGAAGCTCGTGGGGTCTTCAGGCTCATCGTTGCCGCCGTGATGCTGCTGGCTCTCTCCCTGGTCGTGACGGCTGAGTAGCCTGTCTGGACAAGTTAAATAGCCGCTAGCCACGCTAAGCTGAAACTTCAAGAATACGTCGCACGTCTCCTGTCCTCCGCCGAAGGCGGAATGGTAACCACCAATAATGATGCCCTTGCCGACAAAGTGCGCCTGTTGCGTTCGCACGGTATGACCAGTGTCACCGATGGATCGTTATGAGGGCCGTGCCTACAGCTACGATGTCGTGGACCTGGGCTACAACTACCGGATCGATTAAATTCGCTCGGCAATCGGTCTGGTCCAACTGGGGAAACTCGAGGACAACAACTCGCGTCGGCAGCTGAGACAGAAGTGGTATTTAGAAGGGCTGGGATCAGGACTTAGGATCAGGATTCCCTTCCGCGGCTTTCGAGGCAGTCCGGCGCATCACATCTTTCCGATAATGCTGGACCAGGACGTTAGTAGAGAAGGTTTCATGAGACGGATGAAAGAGCGAGGAATTCAGACGAGCATTCACTACCTTCCCGTCTATCTCTTCGAGTTCTACAGGCAGGAGCTAGGATGCAAGCCAGGTAGCCTGCCGATAACCGAGGAGGTGGGGCAAAGGGAAATTACGCTTCCGCTATACCCATCCATGGCGGAGTCGGATGCGGACTATGTGTGCCGCTCGGTGACCGAAGTGTTGGGCGAGAATAAAACAGCAGGAAATTGAGCCGTTACTCGGGCTAGGAGTCTGCGCGGTAGAAATGATCGTAGCGAGAAAGCGGGAAAACGAGGCCAGATTTTCTCGTTTTCGAGGGGAATAGTTGTTCTATTCGTCGAAAACTCGGGGAAATATGGGCCGATTCTACCGTTTTCTCAGTAGATCAGTTTCTACCGCGCAGGCTCCTAGGCCAGGATTTCCTGGATCAGGTTGCCGGAGACGTCGGTCAGGCGAAAGTCTCGTCCCTTATGACGGAAGGTCAGTCGGGTGTGATCGAGTCCCAGCAGATGAAGAATGGTGGCCTGGAGATCGTGCACATGAATCGGTTTTTCGACCACGTGGAAGCCGAGTTCGTCGGTTCGGCCGATCGTATGGCCGCGCTTGAGACCACCCCCGGCCAACCACATCGTGAAGGCCTGGGGATGATGGTCCCGGCCCATCTTCCTTCCCAGCGAAGGATTACTTTCGACCATTGGGGTGCGCCCGAACTCCCCTCCCCAGACAACCAGGGTTCGATCGAGGAGACCGCGCTGCTTCAAGTCTTTGACTAGCGCTGCGCTCGCTCGATCCGTAATGCCACACTGTTTTTGGAGCCCGCCGTAGACGTCGCTGTGGTGATCCCAGCCGCTATGATAGACGTTCACAAAGCGGACACCGCGCTCGACCAGCCGTCGTGCCAGCAGGCAGTTGGTAGCGAAGGAAGCCTCCTCCGGTTCGACACCGTACATCTGAAGCGTTTTCTCGTCCTCGCCCGAAAGGTCCAGCAGGTCAGGGGCACTGCTCTGCATACGGTAGGCCATTTCGTAAGCGCTGATGCGGGTCGAGATCTCTGGATCTCGAACGCTGTGAGCATGTTGCTGATTGAGCTTCCGCAGCAAATCCAGCGAATCTCGTTGAAGGCGATCATCGAACCCGGGCGGGTTGCTCACGTTGAGAACGGGTTCTCCTTGAGAGCGGAAGGGCACACCCTGGTAGACGGTGGGGAGGAAGCCGCATCCCCAGTTTGCCTGGCCTCCACTGGTACCTGATCCGGAACTCAGAACTACGAAGCCCGGTAGGTCTTTGGACTCACTTCCCAGACCGTAGGTGACCCAGGAGCCCATGCTGGGTCGTCCCAACTGCGAGGAACCGCTATTCATGAAGATTTGGGCTGGAGCGTGGTTAAAGACGTCCGTCGTCATCGATTTGATAATGACGATGTCGTCGACGATCTCTCTGAGATGGGGAATGATCTCTGAGAGTTCGGTGCCGGATTGACCCCATCTCGCGAACGAGAAACGCGAAGCCATCAGCTTGGCGTCCCGCTCGATGAACGCGTAGCGTTGGTCTTTGACCACCTCGGCAGGTACCGGCTTTCCGTCGTACTTGCTCAGCGTGGGTTTGTAGTCAAAGAGGTCGAGCTGACTGGGAGCGCCGGCCATGAACATAAAGATGACGCGATCGACCTGGGGAGGGTAGTGCGGTTGTCGGGAACGAAGAGAGGTCGACCTCTCCGGCAGCGCAGAAAAAATCCTGGGTCCGGTAAAAAGCGAGGCCAGAGCAATCTTTCCTAAACCCACGCCGCAATCTTGGAAGAAATGTCTTCTGGTGATGTCTCTCAGCCATCGCTCATTCACAGCAATTCTCCCCGGAATGGAGCTGCACTAGTCTTTGGAAATCGTCCTATCGAGATTGAGAAGAACCCGGGCGACTGTGGTCCAGGCCATCAGCTGGTAGCTGTCGACTCCAGGGGGCAGGGGAGTCGTCACCGAGATGACCTTTCCCAGGTCGACCTCTCCCGCTCGGATTCTGGCCATCTGCTTATGGTAATACAACTCAACCGCCTCCGCTTCGGCCGGATCGGGATACCGCGAGACGCAGCGTTGGAACGCGTAGCGGATGCGATCGAGTGTCGAGAACGGAGCCTTCTGCAGGATGCTAAGAGCAAAGGCCTGCGCCGCTTCTATAAAGACCGGATCGTTTAATAATGTCAGTGCTTGCAGCGGTGTATTGGATCGGTTTCTGCGCACACAGGTGGTGTCGCCCGAAGGAGCGTCAAAGGTGGTGAAAGAGGGATAAGGTGTGGTTCTCTTCCAAAAGGTGTAGAGTCCGCGCCGGTAGCGATCCTGGCCTTCGCTGACTTGCCAGTCTACGGTGCCAAAGGCGAGCTTGGTGAACTCCGGAGGTTGTGGCGGGAAGACACTGGGGCCTCCGATCCTTCTGTTCAAGAGTCCACTGACAGTCAGGGCGATGTCTCGGATCGTTTCGGCGTCAACGCGAAAGCGGGGGCCTCGGGCATAGAACGAGTTGTCCGGATCTCGCTCTAGCAACTCTGGAGTGACTCTCGAGGTTTGGAGATAGGTGGCCGACATCACGATCAGTTTGTGCATGGATTTCATATCCCACCCGCGGTCCATGAATTCAACCGCCAACCAGTCCAGGAGGTCGGGATGTGTAGGTGGGTCGCTGCGCATGCCGAAATCGCTTGGACTAGACACGATTCCACGACCAAAGTAGCGGGACCAGATGCGATTCATCGTCACCCGAGCAATCAGGGGGTTTTCCCTGCTTACCAGCCACTCTGCGAAGGACAAGCGATTTCGGGGATGAGCCTCGGTCCAGGGGTGTAACAGTTGGGGCACCGCAGGAGCGACCTCCTTAGTCGGGTTCAAGAACTCGCCGCGATGATGAATGCGGGTCACGCGAGGAACTCCGCGCTCCTCCATTACGAGGGTTTTCGGATATTCGGGCAGGGAGGCACGAAGATCTGCGATCTTGAGATGCTGTTCTTCCAGATCGGGGGCCTGGGACAGAAAAAACCGTTTGAGCAGCCCTTCCTCTTCGCCAGTGGGAGCGACCTTGGAATCGAGCAAGATGTCTTCAAGCTGGGCAGTCAGACCGGAGGCGGTGAGGGGACCGCCGCTCGCCGTCAGCGAGACTCTAAAACGCCCTATGGTGTGGGTGTGGATATGATTCTGAACCAGTGTGACCTTGAGTCTCTCGCCCTCCGCTAGCCGAATCGGTTCCTGGAATTCGAAGACGGCATGCTGGGGAGCTCCCTTGTCCAATTGGATCGACCAACCGGTTTCACGATCTCCGTCCGCGGCCAGGCCAGGATGCAGGTGCATGTGGAAGGAATCTGCGCTGGTCCCAACCACGGAATAGGGCGCGGAAAGCCCGGCTTCGGGCGGGGAGATCGATTGCACTACGATCTCGCTGAGTATGAAGTTGCCTTCTTCCATGACCGTCCCTCTTCCCGGTCCGTTTCCGGGCAGACTTGCATGTTCGAAGAACTCGAGGCGGAGTCCAGTGATCCGTTTCAGGTTCGGATGGAGCTCAAAGAAATAGGTGTCCCGATCGGGCCGGTCGCCGCTGGCGAGAATGGAACCGTCCTCCAATAGCGAGAGCGTAGCGTGGTTCTCCGATGCCATCCGCTGCGGCTGTTGGACGATCCAACGACGCGCTTTATGCCTCTTTTCTTCCTTCCATGACCGGTATTTTGCTTCCAGATGTCCTTGCCGTTGGAGTACTTCAGGCATGTTCGGCTGATAGTGGGTTCGCTCCTCAACGCCTGTCGAAATACGGAAGCGAGCGATATTTTTTCCAAGTCCTGAGTGTTGCTTCAGGGTGAGCACCAGAGACCTCTCTGGGACATTCCAGATAGACTCGCCCAGGTCGAACACGGCGTGATGGTTGCCGTAGGTCTTGAAGACGCCCCATCCCGTTTCAGGATCGCCATCCAGCGCCTTCTCGATTTCGAAGTCATTGTTGGAAAGGCTAGCTCTGGGATCGAGCAGCGACAGGCTGCGCCGGGCTCCATCCCTGCGATCCCACAGTTCCAGCTGGACCTCTGACAGAATCGCGTCTCCATCCTGATGCCTGCCCGGTCCTTGACTCGGAAGATCAGGATCCTGAAGGAGCTCGATGCGGAGTTGATCGAACAGCTCGGGCTCTGCGTGAAACGTGAGCTCGTAGGTATCACTTGGGGCGTTGGATCCGCTCACGAAGATTGACCCGTCGTCGCGCTGAGTAAAGGACGCTTTCTCGGCAGAGAAAACCCTTTCTGGTTTGATGACGGACCATAGAGTCTTGGTTCCGTGGGGAGGAAACCTGGAAGCCAACTCTGATTCGAGCTTCAAGATCTCGTTCGCAATGATTTCTCGCTTTGCCTTGATGTCTGGATCGGGTAGTTCCAGCTCAGGCTCGTCAGCGTTGTTGAGGAAAGCGAAAAACTGATAGTACTCCCGTTGAGACAAGGGATCGTACTTGTGGTCGTGGCACTGGGCGCAGCTGAGTGTCAGACCCAGGAAAACGGTCGCAGTCGTATTGACACGATCGACGATCGAAGCGAAGCGGAATTCCTCGACGACGACCCCACCCTCTTCGTTGAGCATGGTGTTGCGATGGAAGCCGGTCGCAACCATCTGATCCCTACTCGCCTGCGGCAGCATATCGCCCGCCAGCTGTTCGACTGTGAACTGGTCGAAGGGCAGGTTTCGGTTGAGGGCGTCGATGACCCAGTCGCGATAGGGCCAGATGGACCTTACGCGATCTTTCTCATAGCCATTGGTATCCGCGTAGCGAGCGGCATCCAGCCAGGATCTGGCCCAGCGCTCACCGTAGTGGGAAGAGGACAGTAGGCGATCTACCAGCCTACCGTAGGCCTCCGGGCCGCGGTCCTGGAGAAAGATCTCCAACTCCTGAAGGGTGGGGGGGAGTCCAATCAAGTCCAGATAGAGCCGGCGGGCAAGAACCTCCTTGGGCGCTTCGGGTGAAGGCCCGAGAGCCTCACTTCTAAGACGAGCGAGCACGAAGGAGTCAATCGGATTGCGGACCCAGGCCTGATCCTCGATCTTGGGTAGGCTGGGTCGCACGGGTTTCACAAAGGCCCAGTGTTGCAAGGATCGAACCTCCTCGGGCCATTGGGCTCCCTCATCGATCCATCGACGGATCAGATCGATATCCGCAGCCCCGAGCAGGGTGGGGGAGGGAGGCATACGCTTGAAGCTGTCCGATTCTGTGGCAGACAAGACCTGAAACAAGAAGCTATGGCCGCTCTTGCCAGGGACAATCAGAGGTTTTCCTGAGTCTCCGCCGCGCAAGGCATGCTGCCTCGAGTCTAAGCGCAGACCATTGGTCTGGACCCGGGCACCGTGACAGGGATAGCAGTTCTTTTTCAGAATCGGTGCGACCTGACTCAGATAGTCCACCTGGGAGCTAGGCGATTCTTTAGCCTGCCCGATCGGCGTCGTAGGCAGGGCGTTCAGGAGTCCGGGTTGGATCAGGAGGAATAGGCAGGTACTGACCCAGCTGGCTTGCAGCGTAATCATAGGCAGCATCAGAACAGGACGGCTCCGCCGCAGACGTTAATGGACTGACCGTTCACACCACGGGCATCGTCTTGCGCGAGATAAACTGCGAGGGTGGCTACCTCGTCCGGTTCGAGCCGTCGTCCGAGCGGCGTCGCCGTTTCTTCCAGTTTTTCGAAGCTTACCCCGAGCCGGATCGCATCATATTCCAGGCGCAGGGTGT
>CAUZIZ010000173.1:0-10797 GCA_963579905.1 Acidobacteria bacterium UBA6911
GATCTTCAAGACCCGAACCCAGGCGACTCATGCCTGCTCGCTGGGACGGGTGCAGGTGAACGGACAAGTGGCCAAGGCTCATAGGGCTGTCAGCCCCGAAGATCAGCTCGAGGTTCGTCGTCGCCATACGGTCCAGATCCTGAGGGTAAGGGAGCTCCAAGACAAACCGCTTCCCAAGATCGAGGCGCAGAAACTCTATGAGGATCTGACTCCAGAGCAGCCTCGAGATCCGATTTCCAGGGCAATGAAAGAAGTCCCGGTAGCACGTGAAAAAGGGAGGGGGCGCCCCAGCAAACGAGAGCGCCGTCAGCTGGAGCGCTGGGAAGAGGATGATTCCTGGTAGCTAACTGCTCCGTTCCATAGGGTCTGCGCAAGAATAACTTGGTAGAATTGGCGCTCAGATTTGCACCAGACTTGGCTGCGAACGATTGAGCGAAACCGCAGGCATAGCCTGGTCTATATTTCGGAAGGAGTATCCCAGTAACGGATTCATCGAGGGCAGGAAGAGTACCGATTTGACGAACGCCAGATTCACGCTCCGTTCGAGGGGAGCCTTCAATCTGCCTCAGGATCCCCCCGGCGGCATCGCAAAGCCACGCAAAAAGGGCGAGGTTCCGATGGGTCTGCAGGGCGCGCAGTTGCTTCTCTGGGTACAGTCCGAAACCCAGGGGACGATGGCCAATTTCGCCCTGACCGGACAGCCCTTTCAGATCACCCGGGAATGGAGCGAGCAAAGCGTCGTGCTGAGGCCGGAACCCGCCCACTGGACGTGTGCCGGGGGCCGAGCCGACCTGGTCCAACAATATGGGTGTGCCGACATCTCCGAGGTTCTGAAGGATGTCAACCTAGATCTGTATCTGGTCCTGTTCCCACTCAGGATCGTTCCTCCTGTGGAGGTGGAGCTGCCGCATCGGACGCGCGCCGGCGAGCACTATCCGGTCCGGCAGGAGTTTCTCCCCAAGGGGCTCTTGATGGTGGATACGGTAAGGATCGAATATCCTTAGTAGCACCAAAGTAGCACCAAGCACACCTCAGCGGTTCTCGTGATTGTTCCGGTTCGAGACTCTGCCGGGCAAATGCCCAGTCTGAAGTCTTGAGACCGAACCCAGCTGGCGAGCTAAGGGCTCTGTCAAGAATAGCTTCGCAGAGTTCGCGCTCAGATTTGCGCCAGATCTGGTCGCGAACGATTGAGAAAAATCGCAGGCGTAGCCGGGCCTACATTGAGGAATTTGCGATTGAGGAGCGGCCGAAGATGGTGTGAAGATGAGATGCCAGAATGTGAAGCTATTTTTGACAGAGCCCTTAGCGGAACATAGCGGAGCGGTCCAAGAACAGCAGTCGACGCGGAGGCTTCAGCGGGAAGAATGCGTTTCTTTCCGGTGGCTCGGTTGGACCCCCACCCCCCGGTTGGGGGTGCCGGTGGAGTGAAGAGGGTCGGGCGGCTTGGCGAACGTCTTGTGGCTCACCTGCGGCGGCCACTCCCTTTCAATTCGATAGAATACCGTGGCCGCCGTCTGGTGCAGCCGCTTGTGAGCGAACTGGCCACACAGCTCGATTCAAGCTGGCCTTGGCGGTCCTCTACTTCTTGTTGGCCTTTGATGGGCAGGTCAGCTCGTAGGATTCCGCCAACTACGCCTCCCAGATGGACTTGGGGAGTGGCTCTTCAGCGGTGAAGCGAGTCGTCACCCATCCGGTGGATCCCACCTCGAAGCGCCCTGGATCTGTGGTCGTAAGCTTCCTGGCTTGAGGCATAGAACGCTTAAGTCTAAACATGGCCTTGCAGCCCTTCCCCTTGTTTCCCGGTCCGATGTACAAGAACGCGCCCGTCCCTGCTTTGAAAGAGCTCTGGTTGCAAGACGTTCCTTTGGCCACGCCAGGGAACGTCACAGCTTTCCTCCGAATCGAATCGGTGGGATCTGACGCACCAGCCATGGAGTTCTCCTTTGCTCTGTCTGGCTAACTTCTGTTTATAGGGTTTCCAGATAAACCCATTTCCTGGTTGGATTTCCAGATAACCCACCGTATTCGCTTCCAAGTCGCCTCTTGTGCCCAGGTCATGCGCGAGGATGGAATTTCTGGTAGATCTGCTTGAGCCGCTCCCGTGTGACGTGGGTGTAGATTTGGGTAGTGGAGATGTCGCTGTGACCGAGCATCACCTGGACAGCCCTGAGATCGGCTCCGTTCTCTAGCAGATGGGTAGCAAAACTGTGCCGTAGCACGTGAGGGCTGAGCTTCTTGTTGAGGCTGCATTTGCGTCCATATCTGACGATCAGTTGCCAGAAATACTGCCGGGTCATCGGGCCTCCCTGTTGGGTCAGAAACAGGAAAGGGTTGGCTAGTCGAGCTCGCAGAAAGTGCGGGCGGGCTTCTCGCAGATAGGTCTCCAGATAGTCGATGGCGGAATCACCCAGGGGTACGATTCTTTCTTTGCTCCCCTTCCCCAGGGTCCTGAGAAAACTGGATTCCAGATCCACCTCTAGAATCTTTAGCCCTACTAGCTCGCTCACTCGCAAACCCGTCGCGTAGAGAACTTCCAGCATGGTTCGGTCCCGCATGCCATGGGAGTTCGAGGTCTCCGGTGCCGCCAGCAGCTGCTCTACCTCTGTCTGGGTCAGATAGCTGGGAAGGCTTTTCCAGGTCCTCGGTGAGTCGAGGGTCTCGGTGGGATCCTCACTGATATAGCCGTCGAGGAGAAGGAATCGGTAAAGAGAACGCAGGCTGGCTATCTTGCGACTGATGGAGCGAACAGAGAGTCGCAGGTGTAAGTGTCGCACGTATTCGAAGAGGTTGTCCCTGTCGACACCGGCCAGATCCAAACCGTTTGCTTGCAGAAAGGCAAGAAAGGCCTCTCCGTCCCGGCGGTAGGCGTCCAGCGTGTTTGGGGCTAGACCCCGCTCAACTTCCAGATAATTGAGATAGCTCCTAAATGCCCGCTCCTGCATGCTTGTTCAGCAAAAGTAGAGGCTCACAGACTGCGGCCTGTTGTCGGCTGAATGATTCGGGGCGAACACCGGCTGGAGTTACCGGGGAGAGTGTGCTGTTGTCCAGCTCTCTCCCCGGAATCTGGCCCCATGTTGCTAACAGCTCAAGTCGTTCGCGGCTCTGCCGGACTTGGCTTCATACTACTGGCAGTGCACCCCGCGGAGAAGCTAATTCCGCAGGCGGGAGAATATGTACCGGATCTCTTCGACGCCCAATAGTCGGCAACAACCAAAGTACACCAGGACTCCGACACCGATGGTGCTTGATACCGATACCAACAGATGAAGAGTCTCCATGCTTTCCCAGGTGGATCGGAACCACTGGCTGAGAGAATAGACCACCACGCCCATCACCACCGCGGCCACCAGATTCTTGCCTACGGTAGAGGCGACCTTGTAGGCCTGAAGGGGACCCAACCTTACCCTGAACTGATGTGCCAACAGCACGTTGTTGAGGCCCATCGAAAGAGATGTTCCGGTGGCGAGGCCAAGATACTTGTAACCCGTAGGAAGCACCGCAATCAGAGCCAGATTCACCGTGATGTTGGTCGCAACCGCGACGATGCTTGCCCGCACTGGCGTACGGGTGTCTCCCAGGGCGTAGAACGTGGGCACGTAGACCTTGACGCAGCTATAGGAAAAGAGTCCCAGGGAATAGCACATGAGGGCGTAGGCCGTGTGGGTTGTATCGCTGGAGGAGAAACGTCCCCGCTCAAAAATCAGCTCCACGATCGGATTGGCCAGGACGATCAGTCCGACGGTGGAAGGGAGCGACAGCAGCGAAATCAGTTTGACTGAGTGGGACACCGTTGCTTTGATATCCTCCCACCTTGCTTCGGCTGCCAAGCGGGAGACCTCCCGCAAGTTCACGATACCCACGGCGACACCGAATAGTCCAATGGGGAGATAAAGCACGCGAAAAGCAAAGCCGAGCCAGGAAACCGGCCCGTTGGCTTGCAGAAAGGAAGCCAGTTGGGTGTTCACCACGACGTTGATCTGGACTGCACTGATCCCCAACAGGGCGGGTGCCACCAAACGCCCTATCCGTCGAAGACCTTCATGATAGAAGTCGAAAGTAAGACGGGGACGATATCCCTGTCTGTGCAGAATCGGAAGCTGCACAACCAACTGCAGCAGCCCACCCACCACTGCTCCAACTCCCATCGCATAGATCGGGACGATCCCTTGCTGTTCGAACCACGGGACCAGGAAGAAACCGGAACTGATGAGGGCAATATTGAAAAGAGCGGGAGCCAAGGCAGGGAGGAAAAAATGGTTTAGCGTGTTGAGCATTCCCATGACCACCGAAGCCAAAGCAATCAACATCAAAAACGGTGAGAGGATCTTGATTAGAGTGGAAGTCACTTCCAGCTTGCCTGGAACCTTGGCGTAGCCGGCCGCCAGCAGATAAACAAACTGATCTGAGAATAGCAGCAGAACCAGGGTAAAAAGACCCATGAGTACGAGAAGGGCCCCGATGACCAGATTGGCCAACAACCATGCTTCGGCTCGACCCTTTCTGCGAAGATACTCGGTAAAGGTCGGCACGAAGGCCGAACTCAGCGCGCCCTCCGCGAAGAGATCGCGAAGCAGGTTGGGAATTCGGAAGGCTACCGCATAGGCCTCGTTGAAGATCCCGGACCCGAACAGCTTCGCGAATACCTGCTCGCGGACCAACCCCAGGATCCGACTCAGGAAAACGGCAAAACTCACGCTACGCGCCGCGCGAGCCGTTTGGACCCGTTGCTGTTCCCGATTCTGCTCGTTCATCCGACGATTGCACGGTACAGGGAAAGGGTGACAGGGAGCAGGGGGACAAGTTGCAGGTTGCAGGTTCCAGGTTCCACGCAGGTTAGTCCTGTCCCCAGGAAGCGCTGGCCCCATTCGGGCTAGAAACCTCCGGCTACTGGGGATTTGTGCGTCACTGCGTGGGGAAGAGTTGTCTGGCTCTCTCCTCGGAACCTGGGCTCATTTTGCTAACGGCTCAAGTCGTTCTCGGCTCTGTCGGAATTGACTTCGTAACGCTGGTAGTTCACCCGTTGGCGGCACCTTCGGAGGACAGGAGACGTGCGACGTTCAGACGCTTCGACGTGCGACGTATTCTTGAGGTTTCAGCTTAGAGTCCCGAGATGCAGGAAACACCTTGGAACCTGCAACCTGAAACGTGTAACCTTGGCCCTACCCATGAGACTTGGAAAGATCGCGAGGAAACTCGAATGCGAATTGCAGGGTTCTCCCGAGATTGAGATCGATGGGGTCGCAGGGATCGAAGAAGCTACCGAGCGGCAGTTGACCTTTGTCTCCAATCCCAAGTATTTCTCGAAGCTGAAAGAGACCCGTGCCGGAGCTATCCTGCTCTCTCGAGATGGACCAAAATCGAGCATTCCCACGCTGATCTCGGATAACCCCTATCTGGCGTTTGCCAAATCCATCTCCCTCTTCTACACACCTCCGGAGCCAATTCCCGGTATCCATCCGACGGCCTTCGTCGCCGAGAGTGCGGTCCTGGGAGAGGATCATTCTGTGGGTCCTAATGTGGTGATCGCAGAAGGAGTACGCTTGGGAGAAAACGCCATACTCTACCCCAACGTCACCCTCTATCCATACGTCGAAATCGGTGATGATTTCCTGGCTCACTCCCATGCCATCGTGCGCGAGCATTGCAAAATCGGCAATCGGGTAGTCCTCCAGAATGGAGCGGTGGTAGGTAGTGACGGATTCGGATTCGCTCCCCGATCCGACGGAAGTTACTTCAAAATGGTCCAGTCGGGGATCGTGGTTCTGGAGGACGAGGTCGAGGTGGGAGCCAACTCCTGCATTGACCGCGCAACGGTTGGGGAAACAAGGGTGGGGCTCGGCACGAAAATCGATAACCTGGTTCAGATTGGACACGGTTCCGCAATCGGTAAGCACAGTGTCCTGGCCGCTCAGGTGGGTCTGGCCGGAACCACCCGAGTAGGAAATCATGTAACCCTGGCCGGTCAAGTCGGAGTAGCAGGCCACCTGACCATCGGAGACCGGGTAATCGCCACCGCACGAACGGGAATCGGTCGATCTGTCGCTCCAGGGAAGACGGTATCGGGAGCGCCAGAAATGGACACAGGTCTCTGGAAACGAAACTACCTACTAATGCACAAGTTCCCTGAACTCGTGCGAACGATCCGAGACCTGGAACGCGAAGTCGCAGCGCTGAAAAAGAAGATCGAATAGAGACCGAAGGATGGAAAAGAAAACTTCCAGCTACTCGGATTGTTGCTCTTGGGAAGACAGCAGGGCCGCCCTCGCGGCTGCCAGTCGTGCCACGGGAACACGAAACGAAGAGCAACTCACATAGTCGATGTCGAGCGAATGGAAGAACTCGATCGATTCGGGATCGCCTCCATGCTCGCCGCAGACGCCGATCTCCAAATCGGCCCGGGCGGCTCTTCCTTTTTCAATGGCCATCTTGACCAACTCCCCCACTCCTGCCTCGTCGATCCTCTGAAACGGGTTTACCGGCAGTATGCCGCGCTCCACATAGGCCAGTAGAAAATGGGCCTCGGCGTCATCGCGCGAATAACCGAAGGTCATCTGGGTCAGGTCGTTAGTGCCAAATGAAAAGAACTCGGCGGCTCCAGCGATTTCACCTGCACTGATAGCAGCCCGAGGAACCTCGATCATGGTCCCAAATTTATAGGGAATCTCGATCTCCTTTTCCTCCATCACCGCCTTTGCTACCTCTTCAAGCAACGGCTGAATGGTCTCAAGCTCGCGCAGGTGTCCTACTAGTGGGATCATGACCTTCGGTTGGACAGTTTTTCCTTCCTTGGCCACGTCACAGGCTGCCTCGAAGAATGCTCGTACCTGCATGGCGACGATCTCGGGCATCAAGATACTCAATCGCACGCCTCTCAACCCCATCATGGGATTGACCTCCCTCATGCCCTCGACTGACGCCAGAAGTGTTTCCAGTCTCGGAAGATCTCCGTTATCGTCCCGGAATCGCTTGGCGGTGACCTCTTCGGCCAGTTCTCGCTCATTGGGCAAGAACTCGTGTAAAGGCGGATCGAGCAGGCGCACGATCACCGGAAGTCCATCCATGACACGAAGAATTCCCTCGAAATCAGATCGCTGCAAGGGAAGAAGCTCCGCTAGCCAGCGCTCTCGCTCTCCCGCAGTTTTTGCCAGAATCATCTTCTGGACCAAGGGCAAGCGACCCTCCTCGAAGAACATGTGCTCGGTGCGGCACAACCCGATTCCCTGAGCGCCAAAGGTCCGCGCGCGCGCAGCATCTTCGGCGTAATCGGCATTAGCCCAGACCTGCAGCTTACGATGCTCGTCGGCCCAGGACAGCAGAGTCAGTAGAGATTCCTGTTCGTCAAACCTCGGATGCGCCAGTGGGATCGGGTCCAACAGCGCCTCTCCAGTAGTGCCGTCCAGGGAGAGCCAATCTCCATCGTGCAGCACCCGTTCACCGGACTTCATGACTCGTTTGTCGAGATCGATGGAGATCCCGCTGGTACCCACCACGCAAGGTACACCGAATTGTCGAGCTACCACTGCCGCGTGACTGGTGGCTCCGCCCTCGGTCGTGAGGATTCCCTTGGCAGCAAGCATCCCGTGGACGTCATCCGGCTTCGTAAAGGGACGCACCATGATGACATCGCGTCCCTCCTTGGCCCAGGCTTGGGCCGTGTCGGCATCGAACGCCACCATCCCCACCGCTGCCCCCGGTGAGGCGTTGACACCCTTCGCAAACAGCCTGCCCTCGGCGATCGCTAGCTGCTTGGCCTTCTCGTCGAAGGTCGGATGAAGCAGCGTGTCGACCTCGGTTGGGTCTACCCGCAGGAGGGCCTCTTCCTTCGAGATCAGACCCTCATTGACCATGTCAACGGCAATTTTTACGCCCGCCTTGGCCGTTCTTTTGCCGCTCCTGGTCTGCAGCATCCAGAGCTTTCCCCGTTCGATGGTGAACTCCACGTCCTGCATGTCGCGATAGTGCCGTTCCAGCCGCTGGCAGATCTCGAAAAACTGCCCATATACTTCGGGCATTTCCTGCTCGAGTTCGCGAATCCGCTTGGTATTGCGGATCCCCGCCACAACGTCTTCGCCCTGAGCATCCAGTAGGTAGTCTCCGTAAAGTACGCTGGCTCCGGTGGCAGGGTCGCGCGTAAAGGCCACGCCGGTGCCCGAGTCTTTTCCCAGATTCCCGAAGACCATGGCGACCACGTTGACTGCGGTTCCAAGGTCGTGGGACATCCGGGCGGCGTTCCTGTAGTCGACAGCACGTCTTCCGGTCCAGCTCTTGAAGACCGCTTCGGAGGCGAGCCGCAATTGCTCCAATGGATCCTGGGGAAAATCGAATCCCTTCGCCTGTTTCACGATCTGCTGAAAGGTATCTACAAGCTCTTTCCAGTCCTGGGCTCGGAGATATGACTGGGAGGAGAAACCGCTTTTCTCGATCAATTCGTCAAGCGCCGCTTCGAAGGGCTCATCTCCGATCCCCAGCGCGACACTGCCGAACATCTGGACCAGGCGGCGGTAGGAATCGTAGACGAACCTCTCATCCCCGGTCAGTTCCACCATTCCCCTAGCCGTTTGATCATTGAGACCGATGTTCAAAACGGTATCCATCATTCCCGGCATCGAGAATTTGGCGCCGGAACGACATGAGACCAACAATGGATTCGAGGAGTCCCCAAAGGACTTTCCGGTCTTGGCTTCCAACCGTTTGAGCCCCTCAAGCATCTGCGCCCACATCCCTTCAGGAAAGGAACCGCTATCGGACAGGTAAGCCAGGCAGGCCTCTGTTGTTACCGTAAAGGCGGGGGGTACCGGCAGGCCAATTCGGGTCATCTCAGCCAGACGGGCTCCCTTTCCTCCCAGAAGCGAGCTAAGGGCGTCCTGACTCTGGCCAACAAGGGCCTCATCTTGGTCCACTGCTTCGAGAAAGTAGACCCATTTATTCGCCATTCGAATTGTCCATAAGCCTAAACTGCGTTGGTGACATCCTTGAGACAGGTTGGGAGACAGCAAATCCCTGAACGGATCAGCTCGGCTGTCTACTGGTCATAATAGTCCAATCCCAGATGCGTAATAGGCTCCTCGCCCTTCAGGTGGCGCAGGGTATTCTTCAGCTTCATCAGCTGGATGAACAGATCATGCTCGGGATACAGTTCGGGTAGAGTCATCGGGCTCTTGAAGTAGAATGAGAGCCACTCCTGAATTCCGTACATCTTGGATCGCTTCGCCAGATCTAGAAACAGGACCAGGTCGAGGACAATCGGTGCCGCCAGAATGCTGTCGCGACACAGAAAATCGATCTTCACCTGCATCGGGTAGCCCAACCAGCCGAAAATGTCGATATTGTCCCAACCCTCTTTATTGTCCTTGCGAGGCGGGTAGTAGTTGATTCTCACCTTGTGGTAAAAATCCTTATATAGCTCGGGATAGAGCTGCGGCTGAAGAATGTACTCCAGCACTGAGAGTTTGCTTTCTTCTTTGGTCTTGAAGGAACCGGGATCGTCCAACACCTCTCCATCCCGATTCCCCAGGATGTTGGTGGAGAACCAGCCTGACAATCCAAGCAGCCGCGCCTTCAGGCCGGGAGCGATGATGGTCTTCATCAAGGTCTGCCCTGTCTTGAAATCCTTACCACATATGGGGACCTGATTCTGTTGGGCGAGCTCCCTCAGAGCGGGCACGTCCAGCGTCAGGTTGGGCGCTCCATTGGCAAATGGGATACCAAGCTTCAGAGCAGCATAGGCATAGATCATGCTTGAGGGGATCCCTGGATCGCTGGCTCTCAACCCCTTCTCGAAGGCTTCCAGGGTCCTGTGGACTGGACCTTCCTCTAGAAATATCTCGGTACTTCCACACCAGATCATGACCAGGCGATCCGCCTGGTTCTCGACCTGAAACTGCAGAATGTCATCGGTCAGCTGCTGGGCGAGATCCCAATGTGTCTTTCCTTGCTTGATGTACGTCCCGTCAAGTTTCTTGACGTAGCGGCTGTCGAAGACGGCTCGCATGGGTCGAATCTGCTCCAGCATTGGCTTCAACTCCCGAAGGAGATCCTTCTCGAGCACACCCGCCTTCTCGGCCGCCGTGTAGGCATCATCTTCAAAGGGGTCCCAGGCACCGAAGACCAAATCGTCCATCTCGGCCAGCGGGACGAACTTACGGATTCTAGGCACGCGCGCTTCCGTACGTTTTCCGAGACGAATCGTGCCAATTTCGGCTAAGGATCCAATCGGTGCGGCCAAACCTCTCTTGATTGCCTCTACTCCAGCGATGAAGGTCGTACTGACGGCGCCCAGACCAACCAGAAGAACCCCCAATTTCCCTTTGGGTTCTTTGATTTGAACTCCCTTTTCAATCATGCCGCGACTCCCAGCCCGGCGCTGAATCTCTCACTGGCCGGGATATAGGCAATCTCGCTCAAATGCTGCCTCATTTCAACTCCTTTTTTTCCAGCTGCTATGGCCCAGCTGGAGCACTCAGCCCAAAACAAGTAGATGGAAGTGGATTAAACCACGTGTAAACACCTGAAATGCCCAACCTAACGGGTATTCTGGAGTTCGACAAAGAATCTTCAGAGAGGCCCGAAAGGAGGCATTTCAGGTGAAGAAAAAGCATAGCGCAATCCTCCGAAAACGGGAAGCAGAGGTGGCCACTCGGTTGAGCCCCAGCTGGAACGGTCAAGCTCGAAAAACGGTCCTTTCGTCCGACGGGATCAGCTACGACGGGCAGTGGGGCTACGCGCCGCTGATCGTGACGCTGGCCCAGAGGGGCGAAGTGCTCTATGCCGTCAACCGCTCGGGCAACCGTCCCTCTC
>CAUZIZ010000174.1:0-10746 GCA_963579905.1 Acidobacteria bacterium UBA6911
GATCAGAAACCCACCGAAGAAAACTCCGAGCACACACCAGAGGCGAATTGCCCACCCAGGAAACCGCTCGAACCGGTCGAGCAATCGGCTGGTCCGATCTCGACCCGAGACCAAAATGACGATAGCCGCGATGATCATCAGCCACCCGAGGACCTCGAACCCAACCGGGAACTTCGACCCTGAGGCCGCGAAGATCAGGACCAGACCCATCGCCAGACGCACAGCCACCGCAAAGGGGAACGTCGGCTTTTTCATCCAGGCAGACCTGACCAAAGTGGTCAGCCTGATGGGAGCGTAGACGCAGCAGGCACTCAGAACACAAATCATTACCCCAAGTAGGAAAATGATTCCTTGAAGGACAGAAGTGCTCATGTCGCCATAATCGGATGGAGCTACGGCGTCAGCTCACGTTCCTCAACCGTCTAGGGCTAGCATATCCCCTACGTCCCAATTTAGTGTATACCAGATCAGGTTAGTCCGAGTTTGGAGCGGAGACGTTCCACCACGAAGGAACCTCAAGGAGGATTCGCCAATGCCGATAGATCCCGTACGGGCCAGCGCTCCCATCTACCTGGCAGATCTGGACCGATGCCAGCCCTCCTCGGCTATCAGCCGCAAAGGAACGCTCTTCAGCTGGCGTCTCATCGACTACGAAGCCGACGGCTTCAATGGCGTCTCCCTGCGGGCCGGGGCCGAAACCGCTGCGGCAGAAGCAGCCTACCCCCTTCAGGTTGAGGGTTGGCACGATATCTACTTCGGCCTCTTCAACACCGCCTGGAGACCCTATCTGGGCCAGCGAATCTGGACTCGGCTGGACACGGATCCGGGCTTCTCACTCCTCTATCTCCCGCCACCAGAGGTAGACCCCGGGCAGGTAGCCCAGGATGTCTTCTGGAAGACAGCGGATCTCAGCGGCCGCCAGATCTCCTTCAAGCAACTCTGCCAGGAGCGGGTCCCCCGTGGAGAGACCAGCCGCAGCACCTGCGAGAATGCCTGGATCATCTACATCAAACTAGTCCCCCTGACCGAGGAGGAAGTGGCCGCGCTCGAGGCTGACCGGTTGCGAACGGACACCCGCTGCCTGGTGGCCACCCAGGATGGGGGAACCGGGATGCTTCCTGACAGCGATCCGGACAGCATCCGCGATCTGATAGAGGGCTACCGAAACACAGACTTCGGGCGCATCTACTGGGAGGCCGCTTGTGGCGATCTGTGCAACTACTACACCGAGATCGGACGGATCGAGACCACCAAGCACATCAAGCTGGACGACTACCCCCTGTTCGAATACCGGCGCAAAGTTGAAAACTGGACTGAGTACGCCCAGCAGGGAATCGACCCTCTCCAGATCGCGGCGGGTCACGCCCACGAGCTGGGCATGGAGTTCTATGCCTCCTACCGATTCGCGGAGGGGATGGGACCCTTCCACTTTTCGCCTCCCTTCGAGGAGGTGAACCAGGGGGGCTTTCTGGAGTGCCATCCTGAACTGAGAGCTATTCGCCGCGACGGGAGTCCTGCTCCTCGAACTTCACTAAGCTACACCGAAGCCCGTCAGTATCTGGTGTCGCTCTTCCGCGAAATGGCCAGCTACCCGGTAGACGGCATCTGTCCGCTTTTCAATCGTCGGCCTCCTTATGTCGAGTACGAGCCCCCGCTTGTGGAAAGCTTTCAGGAGGAATACGGAGAGGACCCTCGCCGACTCGACGAAAAGGACCCCCGCTGGTTACGTCACCGAGCCCAGGTGATGAGCGACTTCATCCGAGATCTAAGGAGGATGCTGGACGAAGTTGCCCAGGAACAAGGGCGGAGCAAGAAGCTGTCGGTGTGGGTCTTCGGCAGCCAGGACGAAAACCTCTACTGGGGCCTGGACGTGGAAACCTGGATCAAGGAGGGTCTTATCGACACCGTAGTCCCCTACACCTCGGCCGAGGGACTCTACAGCTGGGAGCTGGCCTGGGAGAACCCGTCCGACGTCGAGTACTGGCTCTCGCTGACCCGAGATACCAAGTGTCAGCTGAGCTTGGACATCATGCCTAGGCACCTGACGCCCGAGCAGTACCACCGCAAGGCTCATCAGCTATTCAGTCTGGGAGTCGAGTCCCTCACCTTCTGGGACTCCGCCAAGATCTGGGGACCCGAGTTTGACGTCCACTCGTCCTTCCACCACGGACACGGCACCGAACTGCAGTATCTGAAGCGGCTCGGCCACAGAGGAGAGCTGGACGCCTGGGTGGAAGCGGGTGAGCCCCAACTAGCCTTGAGCACCACTCAACTCAAGAAAATGGGAGACTGGGAGATGACCTTCATCACTGAATAGAATAGCCCCTGATGATCTACCCAAAAATGCATAGACAACTTAGCCTCCACACCGCATTGTATCTTGCTGCCCTATTGCTTTCTCTTGAGACGATGAGTTCGACCAGCCTGGGCGCAGAGCATACGGCGTTCACGGATCCGGCAGACGCGGGAGCCGACTTCCAGGTGCAAGGCGAGTACGTCGGTAGGGTAGGATCTGAACTACCTATCGGCATTCAGGTGATCGCACTCGGGAATCACCAGTTCCAAGGTGTGCTCTACCCGGGTGGACTACCCGGGAATGGCTGGGACGAGGCTACGGTCTTTCACATCAGGGGCGAAACCACCAAAGATGGCCGAACCACCTTTCAGGGGGTTCACGGCGAAGGGCTGAAGTTCGCCAATTCCAATTTTCGTGGCTGGATCCGTGAAGGAGTTTTCACCGGAGAAGCCCATATGTTCCATAGCCGCCTGAACGATGTGGAGTTCCGGCTGAAGAGAGTCGGGCGCAAATCTCCCACACTCGGCGACGAACCACCCGAAGGTGCAATCGTCCTCTTCGACGGCACCCATGTTGATGAATGGGTGGACGGTCGTCTACTCGACGAGCGACTACTGGATGTCGGGACGACTTCCAAGCGGAACTTCGGCAGCATCGCGATTCACCTGGAGTTTGTTTGCCCCTTCATGCCGACCGCACGAGGCATGCATCGGGGCAATAGCGGCATCTACGTCAAACAGGAGTGGGAAGTCCAGATCGTAGATTCCTTCGGCTGGCACCACGAAAACCAAAAATTCGAGCGGCTCTCGAAATTCGGACGCAGCGGTGGAATTCACGAAATGATTGGCCCCCGGATTAACATGTCCGTGCCACCTCTCTCCTGGCAGACCTACGATATCGAGTTCGCGATGGCCGAGTTCGACGCCTCGGGAAGGAAAACTTCACCGGCGATGATGACCGTTCGACACAATGGGGTTGTGATCCACAACAGGTATGTGCTGCCCCCGGTTCCACCCGGCCGTGATGAATCGCAAAGCAAGGAACGCCAGCGCGGCCCCATCTTCTTGCAGGACCACGGCAACCCAGTGCGCTATCGCAACATCTGGATAGAAGAACGAGAATGACTGTGGAATTCAGAGGCTAGGAGCCGAGTAATGGGCGGCCAAAAGAAGCAGCTGCCTCACCGGAGGAGGAGACTGGCCTGCTACTATAGGCTCTGCAGCATGTCAACCAGCAGCGGCTGGGGACTGCAATCGTTCTTGTCAGGTCTCGTATTAGTGTGCGTTAAGAGTCCCCGTACATCTCCGTTGCACGCTTCGTCCTTGAAGTCGAAGGCCTCTCCGGGGGTCTGGGCCGCCAGCCATTCAGCAAGGCCCAGATCGAGGTTGACCTGCGGGTGACGTCTGCTGATCTCTTTTAAGAGTTTCGAGACGGACTGGATATGTGCCTCGGTATATCCGTGATAGTAGCGACGCCCACGAAACTCGAACCCCAGGTCACAGACCTGGTCGTCTGGAACCACACTGTTGACGTAGGTGTAGAACTTGCCCTCCCGCTCCTCTAGCCATCCGTAGTTGCAGATCTCGATTCCGATGGAGTAGGGGTGCAGAAGCTTGCTATTGTTCTTCCCCAGGTGGTAGGCCCAGCCCTCAGTTCGAAGACGGACATCGAGGCGAACCCGTTGCCCTACCTGGAGCTGAACCGTATGTCTGAGCTGGGAATTGAAGCCGGCCTTGGCTGCCAACACTTCGTAGTCTCCGACCGGCAGGTTGTCCCAGTCCTAGGTACCGGAAGAGTCGGTCTCGAGGATGAAGGCCTCGTTGGTGTCTGTCCGTTGGGCCTTGATCCTGACGCCGGCCAAGGGGAGGCCGTCCAGGTCGTGGACTGCTCCCTCCAAGATGGCCACCTGGCTCTGGGCTACAGCCGCTTCATTGCTCGAAACCGCGACGACAAGGATCAGGAGGAAGAGAATCATCAGACTTTCAAAGCTTCGTGGCGGCGGTCTCCAGGCCGCCGTACGTCGAAGCTTGTCGGCGCGAGGGCATCCAGCCCCGTGACGTTCCTCTCCACGTAAACTGCCCATCTGCTTCTCGGTTCTGGGCGGTTTCTCGTCGCCCACTCGGAAGCTATCCTTCGGACCCACTCGGGAAGAGATAGATCCTCTGTAGTCGTCCAGTGTAGAGTCAAAAACCGCCAGAATGACGTACAACATATAACTAGTTCTCGTCCATTCGATTGTAAGTGACTGGAAATAAAAGGGAAAGAGAAGATTTGGGAACTCCGTTTTTGTCAGGACTCTTGTTGTATGAGTTTGGCAACTAACAGATAAAAAAGGACTTATGAAAAAAACGGAGCTCCAGCAATGAGAAAGAACTGTGAACCTCAGAGGCCGCGCTGGATCAGTTCCAAGCTCTTTGGAGAGAATGCCGGAGTCCTGATTGACTACCTCGCTTTGAGCCGGCCCCGAGCGCACCACCGCCATGCGGCCGGTAGTCAAGGGTGCGTAGAGCCCTAACGTAGGAGTATGACCTTGACCGGAAACCCCTTCCGTGTCGGCATAATCGGTGTTGGCATCATCGCCGACAAGCTGGACGACGTGCCGCCCCTGGCGCCGGGCCGCATCGACCTCCCCTGGCCCCACGCCCCGGCATACCACATGATCCCCGACACCCAGATCGTCGCCGTGGCCGACGTCAACGAGAAGGCCATGGCCGAGTTCGCCAGGCGCTGGGAGATCCCCTCCACCTACACGGACTACAGACAGATGCTTGAGCGGGAGAAGCTGGACATCGTAAGCGTTCTGACGCCCAACTTCTTTCACTGCGAGATGACCATCGCGGCGGCGGAGGCGGGTGTGGGGGTGGTGTTCTGCGAGGTGCCCATGTGCACCAGCCTCGACGAGGCGGACCGGATGATCGAGGCGTGCCGCAAGTCGGGCACTCAGCTTGTGGTGGACCTGGGAAGCGGCCGCTGGTGGGCTCGTGAGTACGTGACGGCCAAGGAGATCATCGACACCGGCGCCATCGGCGACATCGTGACCATGACCACCAGCATCACCGGCGGGCTGGTTCTCAACGGCACCAGCATGCTGGACATGCTCCGTTTCTATGCCAACTTCGAGGTGACTGAGGTGCTGGGCTGGCTGTACGATCTTCCGGGGCCCGAGAGCGAGTACATCGACCGGGGCGCCACGGGCTTCCTGCGCTTCGAGAACGGCATCGAGGCCATCTTCAGCGGCCGCGACGGCAAGCCCTTTGTCGAGTGGGACATCATGGGCACTGAAGGCCGCATCCGCATCGGCAACAACGTGCTGGAGCTGTGGAAGGCCAACAAGGAGAGCCACTCCCGTGAGATGCTCAACCATCCCTTCCCCCAGCGGAACGTCGCCAGGGCGGCCCGGGTGGCCATCATCGAGAGGATGGTGGCTCATCTGCGGGGTGAGGAGGGCGACATCAGCAACGGTGCCGACGGCCGGGCAGCCATGGAGATCGCGTTGGCGTTCTACGAGTCCCACGACACGGGTGGCTGGGCGAAGCTGCCGCTGACCGATACGAGCCGCCAGGTAAAGGTGCTCCACGGCGCTAGGGCCTGGGAGTAGCCCGGCCGCGGCGTGCGATCAGTTCTCAGTCCCGACGACCCTCTGCTCGACACCCGCTGTGATTTGCGATGTCCACTCCTATTGATCCTCCAGGTCTGGCTGTTGACGCAGTCAACGTAGATTCCCTGGAAAAGGTGACTGTCTGGACTCGGCTTTCCAGGCGAATCACAATTCCTATCAACTGCTATCAACCTTCTTTCGAGTTGCGGTATTCTAGCCGTTCGAGCAGTACCAAGGAGGACGCGATGGCCGACAAGCAGTTCTTTTTCACAGACCGCGCCTGGGGACAAAGCAATCCCGAGGGCGCAGGGGGTTGGAGTGCCGCGGACGCCGATGAAGAAATCCGATTCGCCCAGGCGGTGCGCATCGACGATGTGATCTACGTAGCCGGGCAGGTCGCGTGGGATAAGAATGGCGACATCGTTGGCAAGGGGGACCTGCTGGCGCAGTCCAGACAGGTGTTCAAGAACATCGCGGAGATCCTAGAGCTGGCCGGAGCTTCCCTCAACGACATCGTGCGGTTGACGCAGTACTTCATGGACATAAGTGACATCCACGCCTACCGGCAGGCGCGACGAGAGGCGATGCCGGGAGTGGCGTGCATAACGTTAGGAGTCCAGGTCGCCCGCATGACCCATCCAGACCTCCTGCTTGAAATCGAGGCGATGGCGGTTGTGTAGCGGGGGCGCTCGTTCGGACTGCGGGTCTAGAGTAGCGGCCTGATCGGGAGTTTCCGGCGCGCGCTCGTACCGGGCCGCCACCGATAGGATCAATAGGAATTTCCTTTTAGATTGAGTTGTAGGAAAGAGAGTGAAAACGACCGAAAAGGGGCTAAAATAGGGTGGGTGAGGGAAATCGATGGGGATCCGGAGGGTCCAAATCGTCTAGCCGGGGTGGGAACAGAGGGAGGAGATGCCAAGGCGCCGGCGGGGGGAAAGCGGACACAAGGATATTCGATGCCGACTGAAGAGCTCGAGCTCTTCAGTCGGGCCAGGTGGGGACCTTGTCCCGATTTGGGAAGACTGAGCCGCCCCGGTGCCCAGGCCGGATCCAATACCAGTGTATCCTTACTGCCCTGATTTTTCCCTTCCTCCAACCAAAACTCGCTCTCGACGCCCCCATCACGCTATTTCAACCCACCTTTTCTTTCGCCTCCGACTGAAGCGCCCCCACGTCCCCCTTTTTTTCATCCCCAGTAATGCAAAAAATGGCAACCTGTACCCGACGCCAAAAAAGCAAACTCCTATCTCCGAATCCCGGAAACAGACCTCCTGGGCGAAGCATTGTTAGGTCAGCCGGGACTTCGCATTCAGAGTTGGGGGGGACCCGGCAGCTTTACGACGGTTCGATTTTGTGGTTTGAGGTAGGTCGATACCGGACTCCTCTTCAACGGATATCGGATTCGGGACGCTGCCGGCTTTCGGGGAGACGTCACCGGATTCTTCCAGGAGATGATGCTCCCCAATGTAGGACGCAACGAGGTCATCCCTGGGGACAGTAGTCACCTGTACGGAACATCCTCAAGCGGAGGTGTGATCAACCTGGTTCCCCGATTCGGTAAGGGATGTCCCAGCGTTGAGGCAAGCTTTGAGGGGGGTGCTCTCGGGATCGTTCGGGAAGCTTTTCGTTCGGAGGGAACAATCGCCGATCGGCTGCACTACAGCATTAGGGCCCTGAGAACAGATGTAAACGAGGGTCTGGACGGAAAAGACCGATACCGCAATACCTCCTTGAGTAGTGTGCTCGAATTCGATCTCCGGCCAGAACATCAAGGTTGCCGAAATGGTCCACTTCTCAGATACACCCCTTGCTGATCTCAATGAGTCTCCGTTCCCAGTTGGCCCGCGAGGCAATGAGCTCGGCTTCGAGAAAGGAGAGGGCCCTGTCACTGGATTCGTGCACAACCTGAACGACCCCGACTCGTGGCGCAGTGCGCACCTGGGAACTGGCATCTTCTCCTGGCAACATCGGCTCAACAATCGCTGGAGCTACTCGCTCTACTACCAGAATACTGGAACCAGTCGGGATTTTTCGGACGGACCCGAACTGGATCTGTTCCTATCACAGATTGGTGTCTTTGAGTTCCCTTTTGATAGCTCTTTGCTCGAAGGGGAGATTCACGTCGTTGGTACTCAACATCACCTGCAGGCCGGCGAACACTATCTGCTTCTTCTGGGGGTTGAACAGGAGAAGGAATCCCGCTCTTCTCAGTTCATATCCAGAACTTTCCAGGGAGGTCAGAGCAGCACGGCCTTTTTCGTTCAAGATCAAGTCAACCTGTGCAACCGGAAGCCGCAGATGGTCGCCAGTTTCCGCAGCTAGTTCTTTGAGGTGGACAATCCGGAAAGCATTCCTGAGCTTCAGGGACTGGATACGCCGGATGCCTATACCGGCGCTCTGGCAGTCTCCTATCTGCTTCGACGCACGGGGAGCAAGGTCCGAGCCCAGGCCGCGAACGGATTTCGTGCTCCCTCCCTCTCGGAGCGCTTTGCGGAACTGGAAACTAGCCAGGGGAGACTGCGCATCGGGAATCCGTTGCTGCGCCCTGAGCGGACGCTCACCCTGGATCTTGGGCTCGAGCAATCTCTGTTAGACAGCCGTGTGCGCCTGGGTGGAACGTACTTCTACAATCGCCTGCAAGAAACGATCGTTTCAACACGCCTGTTACAACAGACAAACGCCAAGGGAGGTCTCTCACGCGGCCTCGAGATTTTTGTCCAAACAGCCCCTGCCAGAGGACTCGATCTGAATGCCGGTTACACCTTTACCAACGGCGATTTCATCCCCCCTTTCGACATTCTGAGATTCGATAACACAGTTTCCCCTGGCGGTGTGAGCCGTGCCATGGACGGGCTGCCTGCCCTTCACTGGAGTGCGGGCTTCAACTACCGGCGGAGCCGATGAAACCTCAATACACATTATGTGGGAGCCGGCAGCCATCACGAGCCCCTGTTCTCTCCGCGCTTCTTCCGGCGCGTCCTATTTGAATTCGAAAGGGATCAAAACAAAAGAGGGATTGAGTTCTGAGTCCGTCGCAGGAGAACAATAAGTCGTGAATAGATTACTGGATAATCTGTGTCAGATGATTGTGCCCGTGGATCCTGGGGTCCTGGCGGAGTACCAACACCGCATTGACCAGTTGACGAAGCCGAAGGGAAGCCTGGGAAGACTGGAAGAAATCACTAGCGGACATGGGGCGATCCGACATCCCCAGGTTGCTTCCCCTAAGCGCAAGTATACTTTTACCTTCGCGGCCGACCATGGCATCTCCCGGTCCGGTGTGAGCCTGTACCCTCGTGAGGTCACGGCCCAGATGGTTTGCAACTTCCTTTCGGGAGGAGCCGCCATCAGTGTAATGTGTCGGCATTACGGTATCGAGAACATGGTCGTGGATGTGGGAGTCGATCATGACTTCAAGCCGCATCGAAGACTGGTTAGCCGCAAGGTAGGCTATGGAACTCGCAATCTCCTGGAAGAGGCTGCTATGACTTGGGAGCAAGCAAAAGAGTATGTTCGTGTGGGAGCCGATCTGGCCGATGAATATGCGAAGCATGGGGCGGACCTGGTGGGAACGGGGGATATGGGAATTGGGGACACTACCGCGAGTAGTGCAATATTTGCGGCGGTCACAGGTCTGGAGCCGCAGGAAGTGACTGGAAAAGGGACAGGGATTGACGGCGCCAGGCTTCGAAGCAAGGTCGCACTGATCAGAAGAGCGCTCGATCTCCACCGGGCCGATGGCTCCGATCCTCTGGAGGTTCTCGCCAGGGTTGGTGGATTCGAGATCGGAGCCATCCTGGGTCTCATTCTGGGATGTGCGTCCAAGCGCGTCCCGGTCGTGGTGGACGGGTTCATTTCGACGGCTGGAGCCGTGCTGGCGATATTGGCCTGTCCGTTGGTGAAGGATTTTCTTTTCTTCTCCCATCGCTCCCGCGAGAAAGGTCATCGAGTCATACTGGATGGGCTTGGCGCTAAGCCTTTGTTCAACCTGGATCTTAGCCTGGGGGAAGGGAGCGGGGCCGTCATGCTATGGATCTGATAACGACATCGGTCAAGCTGATGACTCAGATGGCGACTTTCGGGCAGGCAGCCGGCAGTCGTGAAACTCCGGCACCACCCTAAAAATGGTCTGCCTAGGGACTTAGCAGCAGCACCGGTGACAGGTGCTTTTGTCCTATGGACGGGCGAGGAACGGCTGGAGGAGTTCTTGACGGATGATTCCTTTGACTCTGGAGACCTCAGGGGCGCTTGTTCACCCGTTCACTGAGTCGGAAAAGAGGAAGATCCACGAACACTCCTGCCCCAGCGGTGGCCAGCAACATGTTCTTGTCGGCCAATCTGAACTCCACTGTGTCCGTGATCAGATCTGGTTGATCGGGGTCGAAGCACGAGATCGTAATGTCCATCACCAGAACATCCTTGTGCCCCGGCAGGGGTTCGCTGCTGCCTTCCATGACCCCCCGACCACCGAGACTGCAAGCAGACCAGAACGTTTCATACCACGCGAGCTGTAGCCTCCATTTTGACCAGGGTTGATCAGAATCTGCTGGGCCGATCCGTCCCCAATATCGAGACCTCCCCACATGCCCAGGAAGAGAGGGTTCCCCTTTCGGGCTGCGCTTGCATCTTCTGTGAATATGAACGGTAATACCGAGGCAGTCCCTACTAGTCCTAAAATAAGCACAATTTGGAAAACAGGACCGTTTCCCGGCTCCTAGGAGTCATTTTGGAGGCCCAAATTCTAAGTTTTTGCACCAAGCCACTCAGAACTCGGCTCGGCTGTTGCGGTACTGCCCGCCGATCGCTTATGCCGATCGCTTATGAGGAGCTATTCTACCCCCTCTGTCGACGT
>CAUZIZ010000175.1:0-10705 GCA_963579905.1 Acidobacteria bacterium UBA6911
AATCCGCCGCGTTCGTTCATCCAACAGGGGCCATACAGACCGGAATTTCTCAGTCAATTCGGTCAGCGTATCCATGCACGCGCAGCATAGCATTACAAACTACATATTGATACCTTTATTTATTTACTAGTCCTAACCGCCGAGAAACGCTGACATTTGCTGGATATGTCCCGCTCAAATCGGCCGCTTCAGCGGCTTGGCGCAAAGCGTATTAGACCCGTCCTTCAGGGCCGGGTGAGCGAGCCAGCAGATGCCGGAGCCTGCTTTAGGGTTCGGTCAAGAATAACTTCACATTCTCCCGCTCACCTTTACCACCATCTTCGGCCGCTCCTCAATCGCGAAATCCTCAATGTAGACCTGGCTACGCCTGGGGTTTCACTCAATCGTTCGCGACCAAATCTGGCGCAAATCTGAGCACGAACTCTGCGAATTTATTCTTGACCGAACCCTTAGCGGGCTTCTCGAATACAGGCTTCAGCCCGGCTCCGGGTCCAAGCTGGCGAAAGCCGCGGTTCGAGAAGGACCTTGAAAGGCCCTCCGGAGGGATGGCGCCGCAGCTGACCCTGGCCTAAAGGCCGGGTCTAATACGCGTTCGCGCCAGACCGCTGAAGCGGTCTCTTTGGAAACTACATCACGCCGAGACAGAAAACTTGACCAGTCTGTGGACCTTTCATCGACCAAGGAACTCTAGTTCGCCCCGACACTCGGGAGCAGATTATGATCGCTTGGAATGTCGGGCCCGACCACCGTATGGGGGGGCAGCGGTTAACTGGAATTCGTTCCCTGAACCGACAACGGCTATGAATAGGGGTTCCAACAATGCCTCAGTGGCACTCTGCTGATTGGGAACGTTCAAAGTCAAGTTGGCCGTGCCATTGAAGGCCTCTGAGAAGGTACCTGGGGGCCATCCCGGAAGCTCCTTTACAAATAGACTCGTATAGCTTCCGTCGGTGGGAATAAGGATGGGCCCTATCACGGTTCCGGCATTCTGGTTGTTCATTCAGATAAGCATCCTTGTTCCAGTTGGCAGGGGATCAACTGAAGAGAAGGCGAGGCCTAGATTTCGCGCCGGGCCCTCTCCTTCAGCGGGATTAAAGAACAACGGGGCCGAGACATATGGATTTGGAGGATTAGAGGGCATCTGCAGGGAGCCACCGGGAAGCGATGAGAATGCTTCGAAGGGATTCACATTGCCGGCCCGATTCTGTTTAAACCTGGCAAACACGTTGAGGTTGCTTGTATCAGGACAGTCGACCGGGTCGGCGAGCACCAATAGAGACCCTGAAGAAAAACCCCCTGAACCAGGAGGCCCTGTGATCGTGATTTTCGCTATATCAAAGGAGGGAATGTTGACGTTGAACGGGTTGCCTTGGTTCGCTCCACTGATCCGGAAAGTAGCTGGATCAGAGGGGTCACCGGCTCATCGTGCAAAAGAACTTCCAGCCTGCAGGCGTCGACGGACTCGTTGTGAAAAACAGCGTAGCTCGTGATCGTATCACCGTTGCCGAGTTCTCCTCGGGGGATGTGTGGGAACGCAAACCTTCGAGAAGGGTCGTTTTGGGCCAGATCAACCGAGAGGGCCCCGTAAAAAAGTGCACAGACTCCGAACAGAGCCAGAATAGATTTTCGCAGCATCGATTCGTCTCTTTTGCATGATTCCGAGACCGGCGGCCGCTAATACCACTTCTCCCCGGCAATCCGGCACTGCAGTCTGAATTTCCGGTGATCGAGATCGTTGGATTCAGGATACATGCTCGAGGCCTTCTGGACCAGACTCAGGGCTTTTTCCAGGTCGCGCTTCTGATGCTCGAGAATCTTGGCCGCCTCTTCAAAGGTCTCCAATGGAGGGCGCTCCTGGATCCGGAGCAATTCTTCGAACAGTGCAAGGGCCTCGTCGGACGCTCCCAGTTTCTTCTTCAACCCGGCTAGAAGAAGCATTAGATCTGGTCGCTCTACCTCCCATTGCGTCTCCTGGGAAACGATCTCCAGGAGCCGGAGCGCCTCTTGATCCTCACCTCGAAGCAGCAGCATCTGGGCGGACGAGATAGGACTCACGAAGAATCGTCGGTCGGGCTCCTTCAGCAGTTGGACGGCCACTGCCAGGAGCCCCACCATCGTCAGCACGTCGATTCGATTGTGTTCGAAAACGCTCTGAAAGGGCTGATGGTAGCCAGATCGAAGATAAGTGAAATAGGTACGCGGAATCAGGGCCGAAGGGATATCGGGCGGACGGCGAAGTCCGAGGATCAGCTTTTCCACCGTCTGCAGCGCACAGTTCTGCAGACTACGTTTCCAGAGCATTCGAGTGGGATAGAGAAGATCCAGGTGGGAAAGCGATTCAAAAGGTGGCTCAATACCGTGAATCAGAAAGCGATATTCGAGCAAGTTCAGGTCATATCCCTTCCCATTGAAAGTGACCAGATATCGAAATGTTTTACCATCCGCATCGCCTCGGACCCGATCGCACAACTGCTTCAAGAAGGAAAACTCTGAATCGAGATCAGGCAAGAACAGCTGATCTGTCTGGAAGACGTCTCCCCGAAAGTAACCCAGCCCTACCAGAAAAACATAGGTCCCGCTTCCTCCGGCCAGCCCCGTGGTCTCGGTGTCCAGGAAGAGTGTTGCCTCCGGATCAAAGGTCGAGAACTCCGGGTCTCCTGAAAGCAGCTCCAACCACCGGACATCTGTACGGTAGATTTCGTCAAGCCTCAAGCGCCCGTGTATCTGGTCACAGGGCATTGACCTTTCGACCCGAAAGGTCCTTCCGCTCTCGTCCTGCTTCCACTCACCACCAAGAAACTGCGCCAGGTCAGTCTCGGCTTCTTCGGCGGCCGGTCTGGCTGGTGCAGCAGCCAACGTACTGCCGGCAGGTTTCTTTCCACGAATCCGATTCAATCGCTGCCGAAGTTCCATAGTCTGTGCCACAGCAGAATGAGCACCCGGATAACCGGCTTCCTGAAGGGTCCAGGTCACCAGGGCGTCAGCACCCCCGAGTGCAGCGCGCCACAAGTTTTGAACCAGGGAGCAGCACCCCTCGTCGTCGCTGGCGTTGTTGCGCTCGACTCGGAATATAGCCCGGTATGCCTCGCTCGCGACGCCTAGCCAGCGACAACGATTGACTACTGCTCCCTGGCTCAGAACTTATGGCGCGCTGCACTAGTGGACCAACTGGTGTCCAGCTCCAAGGAGCCCCTCGAGAACCGCAAGGCTGAGCCGTTTGGTCTCCTTGCCCAGTTCGTCGACCGGACCCACACAAGAGGGACAGCCATGCTTACAAGAGCATTCCACGATTCGATCGAAGGTCTTTTGAGTGAGGAAATCGTGACACTCGAAGAGCTTCTCCGAAAAACCGACTCCACCTGGGTAGTTATCGTAGAGAAACACAGTGGGCTGGAAGGAGGGGAACGACTCGACTGAGAGATCACTTTCCTCCCCCCCAGAGGAGTAGAAGCCGAGAGCCTCGGTGCTTGCCTGGACAAACCAGCTGGCGGAACCGTCCCCTACGCTGCGGCCCAGATCGCGAATGTCACACATCAGGATGAAGGTGGCCATATGATGCAGAGCATAGGAAAGACCGAGAAAGCCGCGAATGATCTCATCCCGCAACAGGTCGGTATCCAGTTGGTCTTCGTCGGCCCGCAGCCAATAGGCGGTGGTGTGGAGCTCGTTTACGGGCAGCTCGACCTTCCCATAGCCCAGATTCTCGGAGGTGTAGAACCGGATCTTCTTGAATCCCGGCACCTTCTTGACCAGGTGGACCTCGCCATGCTCGGACACTCCCCTCCCCGAATCAGCAGCAGACTCCACACTCAAGACCCGCAGGCCGGCATAGGTGATGGCCTCTGTGTAGTAGTCGACCTGGACCGGCCGGACATAGGCCTTCCGTCCTGGGTAATCGAGACGGTCCACATGAAACTGACGTCCCTCACAGAGATACAAGGCCTCCTCGTGCAGCAGCTCAGGTGCACTGTCAAAGTCCACCTCGGCAATGGACTTGGAGCCAGCCTCGACATCGAAAACGATGAAGTTTTCTTCTGGTATGTTGCGCAGATTGACGGAACTTGCGGGGTAGGATTCTTCGGTCCAGTGCCATCGATCTCCGGTCTTGAGCAGACCTCCATCTTCGGTCAGGTAGTCGAGGATCTCCTCTAGATTCTCGCCCCCGAACCCTTCTCCCTTCTCGAAGGGCAGCTCGAAGGCAGCGCACTGAATATGACTCACCAGGATCTGAAGGTTGTCCGGATGAATACGGCCGTGCTCGGGCGCACCTTCCAGGAAGTATTCCGGGTGATGAACAACGAACTGATCCAAGGGAAGGTTTCGGGCCACCAGCACTGCGGCCGAATGGCCACCGCGGCGCCCTACTCGCCCAATCTGCTGCCAGGCGCTGGCAATTGACCCTGGATATCCGGCCAGAACACAGACTTCGAGGCTGCCGATGTCGATCCCCAGCTCCAGAGCATTGGTGCTGACGATGCCGAGAATCTCCTTCTGGCGCATCTGACGCTCGATCTCGCGCCGCGTCTTCGGCAGATATCCGCCCCGGTACCCCCTGATCTTGGGTCCTAGTCCTGGCTGTTGTTCGACCGACTTTTTAAGGTAGCTGAGAAGCACCTCGACCTTGACCCGGCTAGTTGCAAAAACCAGACACTGAAGACCCTGTTTCAGGAAGGTTTCAGCGAAACGACGGGCCGACGACAGGGCACTTCGGCGCAGTCCCAGTTCTGGGTTTACCAGGGGCGGGTTGTAGAGAATCAGGTCTTTGCTCGAAGCAGGAGACCCGTTGCGCTGTACCACCTGCACCTCTTCACCCACCAGCTTCTGCGCTAATTCCCCCGGGTTTGCAATCGTTGCAGAGGTGCAAATGAACTGAGGAGAGGTCTGGTAGAAGCGGCTCAGCCGTTTGAGCCGCCGAAAAACGTTGGCCACGTGGCTGCCGAAGATTCCCCGATAGGTGTGCAGCTCGTCCAGGACGACGTATCGAAGATTCTGGAACAGATGGATCCACTTCGGATGGTGAGGCAGGATCGCCGAGTGCAGCATGTCGGGATTGGTGAGGATGATCCGGGCTTCCAGACGAATCTTCCTGCGCTGGTCGGCAGGGGTATCCCCGTCGTAGGTCTGGACTCCGATCGGAACCCCTATGGCCGCGATCAGCTCTCGGAGCTCGGCCAACTGATCCTGTGCCAGAGCCTTGGTCGGGAACAGGTATAGAGCCCGGTGCTGGGGATTGCGTAACAGGTTCTCCAGAACCGGCAGGTTGTAGCAGAGGGTCTTGCCGGAGGCGGTCGGCGTGACGACCACCGTATTTTGATTCCGCTGCGACAGATCGAAGGCCTCGGCCTGGTGAGAGTAAAGGCGTCTGACGCCCCTTCGCTTGAGAGCGGCACTCAGAGGAGCAGAGAGGTCTTCGGGAAGATCCGTGAAGCTACCTGGTTTCTCCGGTATCTTTACCCAGGCGGTGATTTCGCCTCTTGACTGGAGCTTTTTGAAGCTCTGGAGCGCTTTCTCAACGGACATCATGCTCTCCTGTGGAGCACGGCAGGATACCATGGGGGCGTGACGATGCTGGTCTGGCTTTCGCCTTGGTTGGGCCGGATGAGTTGGGATAAAACTGGTCGGGAATAGGTTAGATTCTGCTGTGTCCGGCTCTCTTCTCGGAACTTGGGCTCATATTGCCAACGGGTCAAGTCGTTCGCGGCTCTGTTTTGCTTTTACATCAATAATAGATGCCTTACTCAGCAACGTGCGACGTCCAGACGTTCAGACGAATCTAGACGTGCGACGAAATCTTCAGAGTCACCTCCCCTGCCACAGGGCCCAGCCGCGCTTCTTGACCATGTCCAGCAGAACGGCGGACAGGATGATCAACCCGAGGACGACCTTCTGGGTGTAGCTTTCCACTCCTGTGAGGTTCATCCCGTTTTGAATGACGGCAATGATGAAGGCCCCGATCAAGGTACCCAGGATCTTGCCCTGACCTCCCGAAAGACTGGCTCCTCCCACCACCACCGCGGCGATAACATATAGCTCGTACATCTGTCCGTAGGTAGGGGATCCACTCTTTAGCTGGGAAGCCATGACGACGCCTCCCAGGCCTGCCAGTGCGCCGCAAAGGCCGTATACGAAGATGAGTACGGCCCTCACTCTTACCCCGCTGAGTCGGGCAACCTCAGGGCCCCCACCCACCGCGTAGATGTAGCGGCCCAAAGTCGTCCGGGTCATGATCACGTGAGCGACTGCATAGAGGGCCGCCATCAGGATCACCGCGTTGGGAACCCCCAGATCGGCCCCCCGTCCCAACCAAACGAAAGAATCGGGCACCTCATAGACCGATTGGCCCTGGGCCAGGATATAGGCCAGACCGCTGGCCACCAGCATCATCGACAAGGTCACGATGAAAGGGGGAATGGAAAAGAGCGCGACCATCAGACCCGACAACGTGCCCGCCAGACCACAAGCGGCAATCCCTCCCAGACAACACCAGAACATCGCCCAGTTGGACGCCTCTTCGGCACCGGCAGCGTCTCTGATCAGCAGGGTGGAGATTACAGCAGAGAGGGCAATCAGGCTGCCAACAGAAAGATCGATGCCGGCACTGACAATGACCAGCGTCATGCCTACGGCGATCAGGGCGATCACGACAATCTGGTTGGCTACGTTCAGAAGATTCTCGGACTTCAGAAAATTGGGCCAGGAATAGGGCCTTGGAGTCATGATCTTCAGACCCGCAAGCGACGGAAATTGTTCCTCCAGCCGGTCGAACACGGCCCAATTGCTGGTAATTCGATTGGTGACGATTGCATCGAGACCTTCCCCGGATTCGATGATGGATTGCAGGGCTTGCCGGGCATCCGCAGGCTGACCATTGATGCTTGCGACTGGCTTCAGCCCAGCCTGCGCCAAACGGGCTTCCAAGGTTCGGGTGAAGTCCCGATCCTCGTCACTACTTCGGGCGACAATCAACAGGCGTGGCGAGCCCTCCAGTTCCTGCTGGACCCACAGCGCCAGCTCCTCCGCTCCTTCGACGCCATTGGGGTGCTGCTCGTCCCAGGTTACCAGGCTGTAATAGCCGCAAATCAGGATCAGCACGAATACCATTCCGTAGTCGGATACGAAGCGGGAGAGTGAAGTCCTTAGCATGGCTCTTGATGGAGGCGTCTGGTTACGGGTTTCAGGTTACAGGTTGAAGGTTGAAGATCACAGGTTCAAGATCCTGAACCGCCTGTTTACTGCGCAGGACACTCGAAAGCATCGCCACTCCCTGCTCGGTGAAGGCATAGCGAGTAGCCCGTCTTAGGCCACCCCAACTTGAAGTCACAAATTGTGACTTCAAGTTCTCAAACTCCTCCCGGGTGAGCTGGAACATGAGGTCTTCTGGAAAACGGTCCATATTACGTTTGACCGCCTGGATGAGTGTCTTCGGTTTCACTCCGTATAGACCTGCCAGGTGAGTGCTCAGCATGACCTTGTGGCCGCGTATCAAAAAAATCCGTTGCTCAACAGATTGCAACGGAACGATTTTCTGATTCGATTGGGAGACGTTCTTCGCCATAAACTTGACTCAACTCAACTATCAACGCAAATTACGGAACGGCCTTCTTATTCGCTGCGCCCCTTCGTCAAGATCATGCCTAAACATTGCGACTACTGCGTAGCGAGCCACCTCATACGGCCAAGGCACACTCATCTGTGCCCCGTCTAGGAGGCCGCTGAAGCGGTCTCCTCAGGAGCTATCGTTCACCAAAGTGGGAAACTTGACCAGTTCGTGAACTTTTCCCCGGGCTAGAACACCGGCGCGATTGCCAGGTCCATGATCTGCTCCTGAGTGGCGTTTTCGACATCGGTGATTTCACCCGTGATCTGGCCGCGATGCATCACCAGGATCCGGTCGCACATTCCCAGAACTTCCGGTAGCTCCGAGCTTATCAGGAGAATCGCCTTCCCCTGTCTAGCCAGCTCGTTGATCAGGACGTAGAGCTCGTACTTGGCTCCGACGTCGATCCCCCTTGTCGGCTCGTCGAAAATAATCACTTCAGACTTCGCCTCCAACCACTTGGCCAGGACAACTTTCTGCTGATTCCCGCCCGAGAGGTTTCGACTGGGTTGGTCCGGGTCGGCCATGGTAATACGCAGGCTCTTCGCGTAACGTTCAAAAACAGATCGCTCCTGCTTACCACTAACGAAGCCCAGCCGGGAAAAACGAGATAGATTTGGGAGACCGAAGTTGACCAGGGGCGAGTGCTTCAAGATCAATCCCTCCGCCTTGCGGTCCTCGGAGAGCAGACAGATGCCGTTTGCAATTGCCTGACGAGGACTCCGAACCTTCAGCGGTTCTCCATTGAGCCGCATGGAGCCGGAGTCGGGCTGCCTTGCGCCAAAGATCAGCTGAGCAGTCTCGGTGCGACCCGCGCCCACCAGTCCCGTCATTCCCAGCACCTCTCCTCTGCGGAGGCAGAAGGAGACTTCTTTGACCTGTTTTCCTTGACTCAGCTTCTCGACTTCGAGGCACCTGTCGCCAATCGCAACCTCCCGTTCTGGAAACTCACTCTCGAGCTTCCGCCCTACCATCATCTCGATCAACTCCTCACGGGCGACCTTGGAGGAATCACAAACGGCCACCTGAAAACCATCGCGAAGCACCGTCACGCGATCAGCAATTTCGGAGATCTCCTGCAGGCGGTGACTGACATAGACAATCCCAATGCCATGAGCCTTCAGCTCCCGAATAATCGAGAAAAGCCGGCTCACTTCCCGTCCAGTCAGGGTCGCCGTGGGCTCATCCATCACGATGATCCTGGCCTTCAGGGACAGTGCCTTGGCGATTTCAACGATCTGCTGTTGTGCGACAGTCAGCTTGCCACAAGGCGATTCAGGGTCAATCGAGACCCCAAGACGCCGGAACAATTCAGCGGCTGCGTCGCGTTCCTGGCGATGCGGAATGAAACCGCAAACGGCTCGCTCCTGACCCAGGAAGATGTTCTCTCGGGCAGTCAAGGACGGGATCAAGTTGAATTCCTGGTAGATCACAGCCACCCCGGCCCGCTGCGCATCCACAGGATTGGTAATCGCTTGCAGCTCTCCCCCGAGTCGGATCGAGCCAACGTCCGGGAGGTGTGCGCCGCTGAGGACCTTGATGAGCGTACTCTTGCCTGCCCCGTTCTCTCCGACGAGTGCCATCACCTCGCCCGAATTCACCTCCAGGTCGACCCCACTCAGAGCCAGAACGCCGGGAAAAGACTTGCGGATGCCTTCCATCTGGAGCAGGGAAACAGGCGATGCTTCGGTCATGTTGTTGTTCTTACAGCGCTCTCGGTTGTCTAGCCCCTACAAAAAGTGGGAAGACTCGATGAAACCAATGCCCCCCATCGAACAAGCCAATTTCGAAGACCGGAGAAGAATGTCGAGAGGGACACACCTGGGAGCTACGCCTCCTTTTGGGTACGTCCAGCCAGGAGACTTACTGCCAGACCCACTCCCACCAAAGCCAGATTCGCCAGAATCCCGATCAATACCGGAACCCAGGTGTAGTTGTAGGAGCCCAGATTGAGAAAGGGTTCCTCCATCTTGGGCAGCCGGATCCGTGTTAGGGTTGCCCAACCCGTCAAGAGAACGCAAGCGGCGATCCCGGCATAGGCACCGGTCGCGGTAGCACGTCGAAAGAGAACACCCAGGCCGAACAGCCCCACCATTCCGCCCGAGAAAACCGAAGCGAGCCCCACGCCGAACTCCACGAAAGACTCGATACCGATCCACTGTTGGGCCATCAGGATGGCAGCAAGACCAACCACTACAACCGATGAGCGCCCTACGGCGAGCTGCTGTTGATCGGTCGACCCGGGCCGCAACGTCCTATAGAAATTCTGGACCACTACGGCTGCAACACTGTTCAAATCTGAATCCAGACTGGACATGGCGGCGGCCACCAGAGCTGCCAGCATCAACCCTATGATCCCGTGGGGTAATTGGGTCTTGATGAAGTAGGGCAGGATATTGTCTTTGACGGCGATCACCTCTGGCGGCACCATATCGCCTCCCAGCTGGTAGAAGGCCCAGAGACAGGCGCCCAGAAACATGAATAGAAGCCATACAGGAATACAAGAGAGGACACCGGCAATGGCACTGCGCTTGGCTTCCTGATCGGTACGGGCCAAAAGATATCTCTGTACCGCACTCTGACTGATGGCGAAGGACTGAAAAGCCTGAAACACCCCCCCTACCAGGAAGATCCAGAAATTGTTCTCGATCAGGCTGAATCGAAAGCTTCCCAAGCCGAACTTGCCTCCCTGCCAGGCAGTAGAGATCACCTTTTGGGGCCCAAAATCGGAAGCAAACAGCACGATTCCGAGACAAAGTAGTCCACCGCTCACGAGCAGCACTGCCTGGATGACATCTGTCCACACGACGGCCTCGATACCGCCTAGAACGGTATAGGCCAGAGTGAATAGACCCAGGACCAAGATGACCCACCAGATGTCCAAGTCGGCCAGGAAGGCGACCGCTATGCCCAGAAAGTAGAAGGTCATGCTCATATCCAGAATGCGACTCATGATGAAGGCGAAAGAGCCGTAGGCCTGGGCCGGGTAGCCGAAACGATCTCCCAGGTATTCGTACACGCTCATCTTGATGCTGTGCCGATAGAAGACCAGAAGGCGAACGACCTGGGTCATGACCAGGGGTGTTGCAAGATAGAGAGACAGCATCC
>CAUZIZ010000176.1:0-10611 GCA_963579905.1 Acidobacteria bacterium UBA6911
ATCGACGGCTATCGAGTGAGCACTATGCTGGAAGATTTTCAGGTGGGCTCGGGGGATCCTCTCGGCGATGACTTTCGCTTGGGCGGGCGGGCAGATCCATTGCCCCAATTGTCACTTTGAAGGGCGGTCTAAGTCGAAGCATTCTAGCGTCGCCGAGTTCGCTGGACTCGGCATCCTTCTTGTGATCGGCATCTTCTTTCCGCCCTTTCTTCTGATTGTCGCTATTCTGTTTTTCTACTTCCTTCTTCGCTCAAGTCCACAAATCTGCCCAAAATGTAAGTGGGAGCACCCGGTCCCAATCAAACAGTGGGCATCCTCACACGCCGCTCCTGCAGAACCACAACACAAGTAGGATCACCCCTCGAAGGCCCAGCCTGGTCCGCCCGCAAACAAACATTAAGACCGCCGGCCAGCTTGGCCGGCGGGAGCCCAGGGAAAGAACAACCCCAGGCTCCCTCCATCAGGAGAACCCTAGCGGCCAAGACCTCCACGCCCGCCCGAACGGCCAGGGCCCGTTTTAAAAGGTATTTCTCTTTAACCCCCTAGTATGTAGTTTTATCTATTCCTTTTTAGGAAATCCCCAACCTAGGGCGAACAGAGGAAGTCGAATCTATGATCCGCGGAGTCCTTCCGCCCAGAGATGCATCCCCCCCTCCCCTCACGGCCCGTCTTCATTAAACGATTCTCCCCCTTTTAACACGTTAATATAAAAGCATTTATCCCACTTCAATTCAGTCTGGCTTTCTTCTTCTGCCTGACGATCTCGCGGGCTCCGGAAAATACCCAGACATGGCTTAACCCTTTCTGGATCTCTGAGGTACGAATTAAACGTATTTGACGAAAAAAGGGTCTGCTCAGAGGGGCTTAATTCGTTAAATACGTTTAATTCGTATATCTCTAGTTATTGAATCCGACCCTGGTTCGCGCCGTCTCAGTAGCGATCCAGCGCGTCTTATTCTTTTAACCTACGCTTTCTATAGCGCTCCTTGGGTCGGCCCTTCGTCTCAGCTCTCTCCCGAATGATCCTCCCTTCTCTCAAGAGCAACTGTAGGGCTCGGTCAATCTCGCTGCTGGGCGTATTTCGCTGGAGTATCTCGGAGTTAATCTGGGTCCGGGTCAGACCCTCCTCCCCGGCTCGCTCAATTTCCCCGATGAGGAGATCCGCCGTCGGATCACCGAGGGCATTGCCGAAGATAAACCTGGCTGAAGCCTCGCAATAGTCCCAGGCCGCTAGGGCTGCCAGCAGATGTTGTTGTCGAATCAGTGTAGACTCATCCAATAAAGCATAGAGGCAGGCGAGGCGCATCGTGTGTGCTTCGGACCTCGCTACCATGGCACCAAGAAGCCCAGACTTTCCCCGCGATAGGTCGGGGTAGACGTTGGCCCACATATCCTTAGCCTGCTCATCCTTCTTAAGCTCGCCCACTTGCTGAGCGAAGGACACGGCCCGACCGAAACGCCCGGCTATCGCCTCGAACTCCTCTGGCGGCACACAACCGCCCTCAGGGAGGAATTTCGATCGTTCTACGTACGCCCACATGATCCGGTTACCGAATCCGTTGGCCATTTCGGTGTGCGTGAAGCGGCGCCCGAGTTCATCTTTGGTAATGTGGACGATCAATGAGATATGGGCGCCGGTTGCCCGCACCGGATTATTCTTGGTCAGGGTCTCCAGTTGGGCTCCGGAGTCCCATGCACGCCGGAGAATAGGTGAAAGTGTATTACCAGGACGCTCCAGGACGCTCAGCGTCGAAGCGAATTCGCTTTCGGTAAGGAGAAGTCTTTTATCTTGCTCGCCGGGGTCTACGATTTTCCCGTTTTTTTCCAGCGGATCGCGCACCAACGATATCAGGCCCTCCCCCGATGACAGGCCCTCCTTGATTCTGGTCTCGGCCCAGGGCTCCTCGATCCAGCGGCAAAGCTGGATCGAGTAGCCTCGGGAGACCCCCTTGCGCCCCTTTGCGGTCTCGCCGACTAGGCAAAGGAACTCATTCAGGGCATGACGATCGGCCTCGGCCCTGAAGTGGGGACCGGGACCGATGATCGTGGCGAAGGTGATCAAAGCCTGTAAGAGAAGCGCGGCTGGATCGGCTTCTGAATGGGGCTCGATCAAGCGGGCGAATTCCCCGACCAGCCCGTGATAGGCAGCCTCTTTCAACCAGGGTTTCTCTATCCTTGCATGACGGTCTTCGCCCGGTATCTCTTCCCAGATGACGCCCCCGGCCTCGGAGGCTTCGGCATCCATTCCCCAGCCCGCCCTGACCTGGGCCAGCTTCTCCAGAGTCATCGGCTCCGTTTTCCGGACGAGATCTTTAAGCTCCTCGGCGGTATGCCCGGCGGCCAGCCAGTCAGAAACGTCGGGGCCATGCTTATCTTGAAAGGGCAAATCGGGAAGTTCGACGATGTAAGTTTGAACCCCGGCCTGCAAGAGGGACTCTGCTACATGGAGCGCATGCTGACGACCGGCGAGATCCTGGTCTGGAACGATTGCAACCGGATGCCCTATGAGCGTCTCAGTGTACGACTCCAGCCATTTGCACCCTTGTCCTCCTTCTCGGCTGGTGACAGCCCCGTCGATGTTTGTTGTGGTGAGGAGCCCATGACTCCCGACCTGGTGACAATCTTTTTCACCTTCGAGAACAAAAACCAGCCTGGTGGGCTCCTCCATGAAGGCGGGAAGATGGTACAGGATCTTCTCTGCCGGCCCGCCGTTGACCCAGAGACCATTGCTCTGGTGCTGGATATAGAAACGCTTTCCTGGGGCTCGGCATTTGCGGCTGTGGGGGTTGCCGTCTTGATCGTGGTAAACGTAGTGGCGGGTCTGACCCGATGGAGCAGAAGTGATGTCACCGGCGAAGGACAAGCCGCATTCCTCGACGATCCTCCGAGCCGCCTCGGGCTCGGAAATCCCTCGCAGCTCCGCCACCATGGCCACCGGAGATCCACCAAAACCACACGAGGCCGTGTGGCAAAGTCCGCCAGTCCGACCCTGCTTCCTGTAAGGTGAAAAACTGGGCGAGCGGTCCTCGTGCCCTGGACGGGGGCAGCGGTAAGACGACCCCACCTTCTCGCAGCCAAGGATTCCGGCCAGTTGCCCCGGCGTTATACTCTCAGCGATTCGATCGAAGTCTATGCCCATCGGGTTCATCGGCGGTCCCACTTCGTGAACCCGTTCACCTCGCGCTCGTGTGCCTCAATCCAGTCTTCAATCGAGGATCTCCGGAACCGAATGCACTCTTTCTTTTTGCCGATCGAGAGCACCACAGCCGGTAGCCGGCGCTGCTTCGCCCAAGCGTAAACCGTCCCGGTCTTGACCTGGAGCAGCTCGGCAACTTGGGCCGGCGTTAAGAGCTGGCGCTGGCTCACGCCTTCGCCTCCGTCCCCGGGTGCCTATTCGCCTCGATGAAGTTCAGAACGTCGGCGCGCCGATACCGCACCAACCGACCAATTTTGAAGAAGGGAAGCGGATAGCGCCTGCGGCATCGCCAGAGAATCAGAGTCTCTTCTCGAACGCCGAGAAGCTCAGCAACTTCGGGTGTGGTCAGCAACCGCAGGCCCGGCTCAATATTCATGGAACAAGCGTAGAACAAAGACGTCAAGGAAAGTGGCGGGCAGTTTCCCTAGTTTTTTTGAGGTTGTTTCGGCGAGATCTGGCAGCGGGTGCGGATTGTTCTGGTACTCACGTCGAAATCCCGAGCTGCCCAGCGGTAAATATCGGCCTTCGTGGCTTCGGGCCGGGCCGCTCGATATCGGTCGCAAGCCTGTTGCCAACCTAACCATTTGGCGGCCTTTATAGCTTCAGTCCCGTAGACCTGGGCGTGCCCCTTCTTGCCCGATTCGGTAATCTTTTGGCCTCGGGCGGCATCCGGCCCCAACGACAGAATCGCGGATTGCTGAGAAAACACCAGATGATTCCAGCAGGCGAAGCGGTGGAATTGCATGAGATTAGCTTGAAGTTCTTCCTGATACAGAGCCAGCGGCGACGTGTAGTGAGCATGGGGTCTAAGTAATCGGCCCACGCCCAGCAGAACATCTGCCTCGGTCAGTTCCTGGCTTCTCAGGTCCTGGAAATCGGTAGCGATCCAGGAGCTCTTTCGGTCCAGGTAAGATCGAGCCAGCTGGTTCAGATCATCTATGAGCTTGCTCACGTCGGGTGGGGACTCAGAGTTAAGAAGATCCACCCTGCCCAGAAGATCCGCGGATCGGTCACGGATCCCCCGCCAGTGATCCAGGATCGTTTGAAATTCTGCTCCTCGATCCCGGCTTGGATCTGCCTTCGCCATTTCCCGCCTGGCGACGTTTCCCTGCGTGAAGCCGGGCGCGGTGATCGGGAAAGAATCACCCCGCCTGCAGTTGCGGTGCCCGGCTCAAGTCAACCTAAAGCAAAGTGTAGCAAGCAGGGCTGAAAAACTTGGGCCAGATTTGGGCCAGATTTGGGCCAGATTTGGGCCATTTGGGGCCATTTTGGGGCTGATTACCATAGAAATAATAGAAATGACTGCCTTGAGTAGACAGACAAGCCCGAGCTTGGATCTGTCCTTTTTTCAGTGAGATACGCCGAAACCCGCATGGGGAAAGGTGGTAGCCCCAACGGGAGTCGAACCCGTGTTACCGCCTTGAAAGGGCTAACCTGCGGTTTTACCCTAACCTCTCTAGCCTGAATTAACTGCATATTTTTCAGTAACTTAGACCTATTCTGAGTTCGTCATATATTTCTATCAAGACGGATCAGATCCCATTGTTTCTACTGAAGAATGGCACAAATCTGGCACAAGCGTTACTCCGTCGTAACGAGTCCCGCACGTATCTGTTCGCGCCCAGTGCTTTGCTCTGCGACCGCCATCACTCCGATGGCGTCATCGACAGCCTCAACAGCCAGCATCTTCACTGCCTTGGCTAGGGTCCTGGGCTCTTCAGTCATTTGCGTATACCTGGTGTACGTTCTTGCCCTGCTCTGAGGGGTGGGTCACGGTCTCAGTATGGCTATGCATTCTGCGTTGGTTTCGCAGAACAGGAGGCGAGAAATTGGAGGCTGAGATGTTGCGAAGTTGGGAAGACAAGTACTATATCTTAATTGGGAGCGGGCCGAGGCCGAGGACCCGTCTTCACCTGGTGGGCAAGCCTTCTCTGCCTGACATCGAATCTAGGTTGAAGCTGGCGGACAGGCTCAGGAATCTGTACCCGAATGTTCTGGGACCCAGCCTATTTGAAAAACGAAATGAGGCGCGGGCTTTTGCTTCTTATCGGGAGAGTCTAGGATTCGAGAATGTTGTGGTTTGTGCTGTTGTGCCCCTAAGAAAGTTCGTGCGGGAACCCAATTTGGCACCAAGCCTGGCCTGGCCCAATGAATCCCGCTACAGTCAAGGGCGAAATGAATAGCGAATCCCCTAGGTTGACAGAAACGTGGATCGGAACGAAAAAGGCATTGATTCAAAGGGGATTAGCGATCCTAGTTGCATTAATTTTTTCACCCGCCAAACATTACAGCGCAACTTTTCCACCCGCCAAACGTAATTGCGGCACCACCTAGTTGCTCAGTGACCGCCGGCATGACCAACGATTCCCCCCAAAACATAGCCCGCTCGAGAGTTTTTTCGCCGATTCACACGATGAGATTCTGTAGTGTCACGATGAGCCAAAACGTGCAGTCATGTGACTCAGCCGCAATGGGAGGCGGGGTAGTGATCATAGCCGCTCGAGCCCTTACCACGTACCCGTTGCCGCGGTCGTGCATGTGGGCCTGCGGGACAGCCACCCCGCTCCCCGGCATCGGAACTTGTTGGGGCTCATGGGAACCGGTTCCCAGGAGCAGACGATCGTCCTCGGTCGGACGATAGTAAACCTTTTTAGCGTCGTCGTTGGTGGCCGGGAGGCGAGGCGGTCGCTGAAGAGGTTTGGTCACATAGCGCTCGTGAACAAAGTTGCGCACTGGCAAAGGTTGGCCCACTCCGGAGAGCAACGAGTTAGCCCAGGCGTTGACCGTGCACACGACGGCGTCGGCCCTCAATTCTCCGGATTCACTTGTGCGAACCCCCGTGACGCTTCCTCCCTCGATGAGGAACTCTTCAACCACCTGGCCCTCCTGGATCTGCACACCTAGATCCCTGACTTTGGCGGTGAGAGCGGGTAGGTAACGGTCCGGCTCGCTGTAGCTGCCCCGTAGATCCAGGACTCCATACTCTTCTTCGGCGATCATCAAGTCCGGGAAGCGTGCCTCGATGTCCGGGCGGGCGCAGCACCTCGAACTGAGCTCCGGCGTCCCGCTGCATCTGGTGAAGCTGTCGGGCAGCATTGAACTGCGTGGGTGTGTAGAGGCAGAGACAGCCCTGGTGAAAAGTATAGTCGTCCAACAGCTCGTTGAAACGCTCGAAGATATCGAAGCTAATCGCTCTGGCTCGGGTCGCGGCCTCGGTCGACATGAACATGTCGTTGACCGCAGCAGAGCGGCTGCTGGAGCCCCCGCCTAACCCGCCCCTTGTCCAAGAGAAAAATGCGGCTTACTCCCTTCTCAGCCAGGTGAAAGGATGTACTCAAACCGGCAAGACCGGCTCCCACAACGATGACTGTTCTGGGCTTCGTCGTCATCTCAGACCTGATACTTGAACGATTCGTGTGAACGTCTGAACGTCGCAGAGGACCTGAACCGGGTGGCAACAATCTGAAGCCAAGTCCGACGGAGCCGCGAACGACTCGACCCGTTAGCAATCGACCCGTTAGCAACATGAGACCAGGTTCCGAGGAGAGAACTGGACAACTCTTCCCCACGCAGTGATGCACAATCTCCCCCATCCTCAACCTAAAGTTTCCTCCTGAATGATCCAACGCAGCCGGAGGCCGCACTAAGAAAGTTTGTCTAAAGCTCTTCGTTAAACTTGAGTCAAGTCTTGGGCGTTGAGAAATAAGATCTGACAGAACAGTGCCCTGTAGGATGGACACACTGTTTGTTGGTCTGAGGCCATGCCTCACTAAGCTGAGACTTCAATTGGCTCCGGCGGGTCGACGTGGGTTCGGTCTCCAGGCCGAAGTATTCTTCTTTTCGAGCCTTTGGCTCGATACACGGCGGCCTGGAGACCGCCGCCACGGCCGGGACTCCATGTTTCCTTCTTGAATGGGGCCAGGGCTTCCTGGGACGGAACTAAGCTGAAACTTCATTGGATAGGAAGTCATGCAGGAGCAACCGTTTCGCAGAACCGTGACATCGATTCGGGACGTCACTCCGAAGAGGTCTACTCTACGGCCCTCTGAACATCTCCTGACGCTTGTAGCCTGAAGGAGGCTCGAAGGAGTCCGGGTCGATGGTCTGTCGCCTGGCCGAGCGGAGAACTGATTCCCCTTCCAGCAAACCATCCTCGCCAAAATTCCTGGTCACCGCTGGGAAGCCGTCCATTTCTGTCATGTACTCGAGAAAACCTTCCCCAGTGCCGCCCGAAAAGCCTCCACCTACACCCGAGAAGGACTCCATCATTTCCTTGAAGAATTCGCCCATGTTCTTGTAGACATCGGCAACTTCGCCACCGCCTTCCACATTGCCCCAGTCCGTCACCCAGAATTCGCGAACCTTACGGCTATCTTCCCGCACTTCATACTTCACGCACGGGTACCCGTTTTTCTGGGACCGCTCGCCAGTCTTTTTCAGCTCGCTCTTGGGGCCCTCAGGAGTCTGTTGAGGCATCCGCTGCTTCATCATCTGCTCAACCATCGCCCGTTTATCTTCCGGCACGTTCTTGAGCGCTTCCTGTATTTGACTCATTGCCTGCTTCAGCTGGCCGGCGATCGTTTTCCTCTGCTCCTGGTCCATCACGAAGTAGCTCTTGTTGGTGTGATCAACCACGACCATCTCACGGCGATCTCCACGATAGATCATCGTTCTCTCAGGACCTTTTTCTCCGACTCTGATCCCCATCTTGAGATTACGACCTTCGACCGCTGACTCCATGGACTCGACCTTCGGAGGCGACTGCTCGTGATCTGTCACGTCAATCTCGTATACGACTCCGCCCAATAGAGGACTCAGAATGAGCACGATAGCCAAGCAAGCGGTCAAAGTACCTTTCATTGGGCGTTCTCTCCTTTGTCGGCTCGCGTTTTAGTGATTACACGGAGAATTATAACAGACCAGCCTTGCTGTCTAGACGGTTCTCAGTGAGCAGTAAACAGTGACAGTCATCCGAAGCCCGAGAGTCCTGTCTCCGGAAGAAAACTCCGTGATCTCGACTGGCTTTCCTGCTGACTCAGGCTTATAGTTCGGAAAAACGTTGACAAAGGGGGACGTAAGCATTGAAAACAATCCATCAACCGTCTCGATCGCAGGGGCGATCCTGTTTTCCCTGGTCAGCTTCAATCCTGCTGATCAGCACCACCTTGTGTCTGTCCTGTTCCTCGGAACCGGATCCCGTCGCTCCTGCTGAGAAGCCACAGTGGCAGAAGCATCAGATCCATTCCGGGTTTCCGACCCTCACCGCAATCGCTGGAGAGTTCAGCGGGGACAGCTTGCCCGACGTGATCAGCAACAGCGATGGCAAGACTCGCCTGTTTGTGGCTCCCGATTGGAAAGAGATCATCCTGGATGACAACGCGGAGAGGGACTGCATCCACAGCGAAGTCATGGACGTGGACGACGACGGCGACCTGGACTGGATCGGCGCCCGCTACCAACCGGGCCTCATCTTCTGGCTAGAGCAGCCTACGAACCCACTCTCAGAGCCCTGGACCTATCACCTGGTCGACGATCAGGTCGACGGAATCCATGGACTCCTGACAGGCGATGTCGACCTCGACGGGAAACTGGATCTGCTCGCCACCAGTGCCCAACCCAAGGGACCTGTTGCTGACTCCCTGGTCTGGCTGCGTGTTCCCGAGGATCCCCGGTCCGCTCCCCACTGGGACCGCCACGTCTTCGCCGCAGGAGATGCCCCCGGTCTGAGTCACTACCTGGGATTCGGTGACGTCAATGGCGACGGACGTCCGGACGCTGCAAGCGCAGCGAAGGGAGGGCCCAGTGACTCCACTGGACTAGGGAACTGGTTTGCCTGGTGGGAGGCCCCCGAAGATCCAACCCAGCCCTGGACGAAGCACCGTCTGGGCGGCGACGAGCCGGGTGCAACCAACATCCATCCAGCCGATGTCAATGGCGACGGAAAAACAGACTTCATCGCTTCTCGTGGACACGCCAAAGGGGTTCTCTGGTTCGAGGCTCCCGAGTGGAAGATGCACGACATCAATCCCACCATTCAGGAAGCCCACTCCCTCACGGTCGCAGATCTAGACGCGGATGGAGATCTCGATGCCGCTACTTGTGCCTTCGGATCCAAGCAGGTCGCCTGGTTCGAGAATAATGGCTCCGGTCAGTTCGAGACTCATATTCTGGACGAAAACCAGGAAGCCTACGATATCCGTGCGGTGGATCTAGATGCAGACACAGACCTGGACCTGTTGATTGCAGGCAGGGGGAGCAAGAACGTCGTATGGTACCAAAACCCGTTGAAGTAACACCCTCTGGCCTACACAGATCGAGAGGTCTCCGCCGTGGCCTGCTCTTGACGCTGCTACTGTCAGGACTGGCAGCCGCTTGCCAATCGACGCCACCTCCTGCCCAACGGAATCTGGACCTGGGGACACGTCGCAAACTTCTCTTCAACGATTCGCTGGTATCCGATCCCAAGGGGGGATTCCAGATCACTCCGAACCCTGCTCAACGAACCGAGGGACCGGTGCTCTCACCCGAAAAGCCCTGGGAGAGGTATGGGCTACACAGCGTCAGTGTGGTAGACCACAACGGTCTCTACAAGCTCTGGTACGGCGCTCGGGGAGAGGACAAGGTCGGCAGGCTCTGCTATGCCACCTCGAGCGACGGGATCCACTGGACCCGACCTGACCTGGGGCTGGTGGAATATGAGGGAAGCAAGGAAAACAACATCGTCCTCGAAAACGTCGGCAGCGTCTTCCTGGATCCATCGGCTAGCGATGAGAAGCGCTTCAAGATCATCTGCGGTCGCGGCAAGTACACCTACGTTTCCTTCTACGATGGGGGTACCCGCTTCCGCTATGCTGAGAAGCCCCCTGAAACCTGGCACTATTCGGGTATTGGGGGAGCCTATTCACCCGACGGTGTGCACTGGACCTACACCGCGAACGAGTCATCCTTCCCTGGTATACGGACATTGTCAACATGGCCTATGTGCGTTGGAACAAATCCTTGCGCGTGGAGGATGGCGAGTTGAGGGGTTTCTTTGACTACCGCGCCATCGCCCGTTCCGAGAGCGAGGACTTCGAGAACTTCCCGGAACCGGAAAAGATCCTGGAGCCCGATTTTGAGCATCCCGAGGACAAGGATCTGTGGGGTGGAGAACTCTACGACTCGGCAGCCATCAAGTACCCGTTCGCTCAAGAGGCCTATTTCATCTTCACCGCGGCCTTCCACCACACTAAGCCCAAAATAAGCGCAATTTCGAAAACAGGATCGTTTCCCGGCTCCTAGGAGTCATTTTGGAGGCCCAAATTCTAAGTTTATGCACCAAACCACTCAGAACTCGGCTCGGCTGTTGCGGTACTGCCCGCCGATCGCTTATGAGGAGCTATTCTACCCCCTCTGTCGACGTTTTTAGACACATC
>CAUZIZ010000177.1:0-10480 GCA_963579905.1 Acidobacteria bacterium UBA6911
TTTTTCCATTTCATTTGACCGCCCTTACGCACCACTCGCTTCTCCCACTCATCGGGATAACCTCTTTGCTGAGGCAACCGGGAAGGATACTCCCGAGCGGCCGGCTGCTAAAAGACCGCCGCCGGCCTTTGGAGGTGCGGGATTCGATCCGACCCTCTTCGGGATCGTACTGCAGTCGGCTGGCGGCGAAACTGGGGCAGCTGCGATAGACGCCGAAGCCACTCGGGTGCCAGGCGCGCAGCTTATGGGCAAAGTCGTGACTGAGACGACGCTCGGCCACCAGTGCCTCCAGGACCTGATGTTGAAGAGGCGGGTGAGGACCTCAGAATCCACCTCGCCCAGCCAGCCGCAACCCGCGTCGGGTCTCCAAGCAGAATCGCTGGCGAGCCTAGGAGGATACTCGGGTACCGGTTCGCAATTTGATCGACTATCTTGAGGCGGGCGACAGCCTTGACAAGTTTCTGGACGCATTTCCTTCCGTGACGCGGGAGCAGGTCGTTGCCGCTCTCGAGATTGCGCGCGAAGCCCTGATGCCCGTGCGGATTCTTCTTGATGAGTCGCTCCCTCGCCAGCTCGCGATAAGCGCTGGAAGGCTAAGAGAACTGGCTGAGCCCGTTGTTGTATCAAGGATTCATCAATGCCGCAATGCCGCGACGAGATCGGCCTAGCGTGCTTTAGGAGCACAGCCGACAACGACACTCTCTGGGAACGGTGCGCTGGAGGAGGTGCCGGCGTCTGCATCGAAGTCGATCTTCCAGACGGCCTTCTCGGAACGCAGCTTCACGCCGTCCAGTATTGGGACAAGAAGGTGATTCGGTCGTGGCCGTCTACGGCTGGTCGAAGAGTCGGCGAACGACCAGATCTTCGCCTTCATGAAGATCGAGATCTTCTGCCTCTGAGTTTGAGCTGTTACTTCTCTTGGGAAGTTCTGGGCTTCATCTCGATGTAGCTCGAGAGGTCGGTCGAGTAGCTGGCAGGCCTGGGATCGAGCAGCTCGACCAGGCTGTCCTTGATGGCGAACGCCTGGAAGAAGTTACCCCGCGGATTGTAGTGACTGATCCAGTAGCGATCGATGTACTCGTCCACGCTCAGCTTGAACTGAGCGAAATCCCTCCGATGGGCCTCCACCAAGTCCACGTAAGGCAGCCTCTTCGCCTCCAGAAAATCAAGAAACTCCTGGTCGAACCGAATCCCGGTTCTCAACGCCTGAGCCGTTCTTCTCTCCCCGTACGAGAGCACAAACAGGAGTCGCTTTTCCTGGGCCGATGCAAACTGATCGATCTTCTCGACGATCCTCATAGAGGCGAACAAGGCGGCTCTGGTGTAGAGGTTCTGGGTGGTTTCCAGCAGCTTCTCCGGGCTGTCGATGCTGACCTGCAAGCCGTGCTCCCGGGCCAGAGTCTCCAGCAGATCATAGCTCGCTTGGGGAGAGTTGCTGTCCGCATGCCTCTGGGCCAGCACGAGCTTCAGCACGAAGTCGTCCTTGAAACGCTGGAACACCCAGCCGAGGTCGCTGAGTTTGTAGACGGATTCCGGTGTGGGACAGGGATTTCCGAACTCTGCAAAGTGCCCGGTCGCGGGATTCGCCTCGACGTAGGGCATGGTCGAGCCGACTACTGCTGGCCACATTCCGGTCGTATAGCCCAAGCGGATGTTTCGCCAACCATGCAGATTGCGATAGTGATCGTCGTCGTAGATGTTGAAGATGATGTAGGGAGCGGGGGTACGAGTCTCCTCCCGCTTCATTCTTAGGTAGGCCTGATAGACGGAGTACCCACCCACTCCGAAATTGCGCAAGGGTTCACACAAATGGGCGGCGAGCACTTCCTGCCAGGTCTCCCCGTCACTGACCTGGTCACAATGAGTGAAACTATCTCCGTAGGTGTTGATCCGACAGGGGTTGTCTCCGTACATGATGGTGCGGCGGGCGCCCGAATACCGATAGGTAGAGATCGACCCATCGACTCCGTGTTTGACCCGTCTGTCGGCGAACAACCACCCCAGCCGGCCGTCGTAGGCCTCCCCCAGGCTGGCCCCGCCTGAAATCCAGTCTTCCAGCTGCTCACGCGTATACTGAATGCTCTTCAAGTAGGCTCTGGCCTGCTTCTCCCACTCCTGGTTGCTCTCCGCCGCCAGCAGTGTGAACGGCAAGCAGAGCACCAGGCACGTCAAACACAACGACAGGGGTCTCGTCCTCTGCATCGTCCCTCCTTCGACTCAAATACGATAAAGGATCGCATCTGGTCCAGACTAGAGTCCAGCCTCAGGGTGGGATATGAGCCCAAGAATCAAATAGAGCCGCGAAAAGTAGAGCCGCGAAAAGGGTTGCATGTCAGCAACATGGAGCCAGGTTCCGCGTAGAGAGCCGGACAACAGCACCATACTGTTTCTCGCCTTCAGACCGGCAAGGGCGTCCGAGGCACCAGGGACTGCCACAGTGATCAAGATCAGGTACATCTCGGCGGCTTGACGACAAAGCTCACCGGCGGCAACGGAGCGCAGAGGAATTGCCGTCCGTGTGCAGCGTTTTGTTAGGCAGTTGCCCTTCACTCGTTGATGCTTTCGGGAGAAAAACCAACGACATCCTGAATATCGATAAGCTCCGCATCAGAAAGTCCACTTTTCCATTTGTTCAATGACTCCATTTTTACTTCTGGAATCGGAATAGCCTCCTGCAGCCCAAGAAATTGGTTCAAAACGTGGATCGTGAGTGCAGTGTCGTGTGCAAATGATTCGTAAGAAATCACTAAAAGAGCATCTCCAAGGGTATTCTTAAGCTCGTTCATTCTTCTGTGATGTGCGAGCCACCTCATCGCACACTGTGAAGCGAGCGGAATGCTGTCATAAGTATCAGCTATTTCTGGGGTGATCGCGAGAAAACGATTTGGTAACGGAAATTCTCGCCAGCGCCTGTGCCATGCTGAAACTCCACCATGTTTCATCATGCTCACAACGGTCGCGTAAGGATTACGTTCGATTCCTATAAAGAGCGCTTGTGGAAAAGCCTTTTGCAGTTTTTCAGCTATCCAAATATTTGGGTGTGATTTGTCCAAATATAACCGGGGTGCAGCTCGAAGAAGCTGCAATTTGTACGCCATGACCGAACGCCAAAATAATCTTCCTTCGAGAGTCGGAGTTAGAGCCATTCTGGTGGAAAGACCAAGCATAGGCCGACCCTCAACGGTAGCAAGAACTCCGGGATGATTTCCGAGAGAATACCCAAGCCAATGCGTACCTGACCGTCCTGTTCCAATTACAAAAACTGGACGAGTAGAGGAGTTTCCCAGTAGATATTTCATTTCTGTCAGCATAGTTATGCGCATCCTAAGATGTTCTTTTTGTCTGCCTAACGGCTGGCGGCTCACCCGTGGCGCCCCTGAAATGGACCCGTGGTGCAGCCCATCGAGCACCGACTGGCCGCCATCGGGTGCAGCGGCTTGTTGGGCTGGTGGATCCCGATTACAATGGCTATGTAAACTCTCGAGTCCAACACATTCTACGCGATGCTCTAACGTTGCCGCTTCAAGAGCGGGCCGACATGGCGGCCGAACTCTTGGCCAGCCTCGACGATGGTGATGTTGAAGACCCGGCCCAAGTAGAGGCTGCCTGGGCCACGGAAACTGAGAGGCGAACGCGCAGGGCACCCCGTGGGACGATGTGCGTCGCAACGGCGAGGCTGAGCTGCGCAAGTGATGACTCGGCACGTCCGCTTTGAGGACGAGGCCAACGCTGAATACCGGGAGGCAGGACGTTGGTACGAGAGCCGCCGAGAAGGCCTCGGTATAGTGTTCTTCGATGCCGTGGACGCGGCCCTTAGTCAGATTCTCGATTTCCCTTCCAGATGCCATCATGCTGCTCGGCGGTATGAGGTCGCTCGCTACTATTAGCCGGGTTTCCAAGGGAAACACGGGCCCACGAGAACTGTCTCTCCCTCGAGCAAGAACTCGACTTGATACGGGAGCAGATTCCCTTCTTCACAGAGACCGATCAGAAAAAGATCATGGGCAGGAACGCAATCGAGTTCTGGGGTTTTGAGAGGGAATGAGCAGAGTCCTTGAGAAGTCCCATTACGCCGTCTTCGTCGAACCCCAAGAGATATCGAAGCCAGTCGCTGCGGTCGCGCGGCCTCAGCGTCCAATCAAGGTGACAGCATAGACGACTGCGTCGTCGAGATGAATGCGGACCCGGTAGCGACCCGCCTCCAGATCTGCGATTCTCCCGCTTCCCCAGCGAAGGGGATGCCTCAGATGATCTCCCGCGATGGGGACGGCGGCCTCTTTCGAGTAGCCACGCACGCGGTAGCCCCGATCGTCCAGCAGCTCCACTCGGATGGCTCCCGCCGTGGCGTCGGCGTTCAGGGTGATTTCCAGACACCGCCTCAGGTCCATGGCCCGCAAGGTGCTCTGCCCGATCTTCTCCAGCGGAATACGCCGGAATCGTGACCGTAATTCCGGACGAAGAGCTGGACCTGGCAGAAATCAAAACACTGCTGAAAAAAATCGAAAAGGAAATTGATGCAACCTCCAACCGAGCGCGTTACACGATGAACGCGTTTGTGATTGCCGTGGGCGCCTATGTATTGCCACTCAACAAACAGGCCAAAGCAAAGGCAAGAAAGCTGGGAAAGGTCGAGGTGGATATGCATGGGACTTCATGCAAAGTTCCGCTTGTTACAGAGTACATTGAAAAGATCGGCCGGGCTGGTAAAAAACGCAAAACCATCAAGTATTGATAGATCCGTTTACCTGGAAAAAGGGACTGTGTCGTTAGAGTACGCCGCGGAGGCACAGACTGCATAACCCGCGGCTTCAAACACGTCTGGTATGCTGACGAAACGCTGTCCGGATTGTGGATGGTAAACGAGGTAGTGGAGCCACCGTTGAGAACCGCCTGTGGAAACTGCTGGACAGTACTTCCCAAACTGGCCCATGACGGGAAAATCAACCGCCTGCCAGACCAAGAGAAGCGCTAGTGCAGCTCGCCATAAGTTCTGAGCCAGGGGCAGTAGTCAATCGTTGTCGCTGGCTAGGCGTCACGAGCGAGGCATATCGGGCTATATTCCGAGTCGAGCGTAACAACGCCAGCGACGACGAGGGGCTGCTGAACCCTGGTTCAAAACTTGTGGCGCGCTGCACTAGGAGGTGCCCCGCACGGGATGTGGTCTCTGACCATATTCTTAAAGCAAGAATCAAGAATGTACATTGGCGTTGCCTCCTTTAGACCGAGATTCCTCCCCTGGACTTCGGATGTGAATTGACCTGGTCTCATCGTGATCCAGTTGGTCGGAATCTATCACCCCTTGGACAATCGAGAAAGCCCACAGCTGAATTCCAAGAGTGATCTCCCGAAGAGACAGAGCGAGAGACCTGCAACCTGAGACCTATCCCCTGATCTGCTACACTCAGCGCGATGGCTACCGGACTGCTCTCGGCCAGCCTTCAACAAGGATTTTGGCAAATGAATGGAATCAGGAGAAAAGGCATATCGAAGACGTTGTGCACCAAAATTTTTCTGCCCTATCTCCTACTGATACCGATGCTTCAGGCGGCATCGACAGAGGTGACGCTACAAGTCGTTCGCTTTCCGGAGAGGAAGGATGTCGAGTTGCCATTGCTTCCTACCCGACGCATCCCCCGAGCCAGCATGAGTGCCAAGGTCAAGTTTGAAGAGGGACAGTCGCGTATTGAGCTCTCCTACGACGAGATGAAGCCGGCCGTTCTCTTCGCCGGCGACGTGACCTGCTACGTTCTGTGGGCCGTCAATCGAGACGGTGGTGTGGAGAATCTGGGGGAGCTGTGGGTGCGGCCCGGGCGTGACAAGGACTCCTTGAAATTTTCGACTGGGTTGAGAACCTTCGCACGGATGGTCACGGCGGAGCCCTATTACCAGGTGGGGCAGCCTTCGGAGCTGATGATCAGTTGGAACGATGTGAGCCGGGACCTCCAGGCTCCCTCGCAGGCACTCAGTTTCTCGAGTTTAGCGGCAGCGCCCGCACATGGTCTGGAGAGTCTCGAGGCGGTTATCTACGAGGGGAAGGTGTCTTTGGATCTTCTCCAGGCACAGAAGGTCCACGAGATCGCCGGACGCCTGGGGGCGGAGGAACACGCTTCAGCGATCTACCGCGAAGCCACGCTGACGCTACAGCAGGCCACTTTCATGACCAGCGGAGGCGGTGCCAAGAAGGGTGCGCAGGAATCGCCCGACGCTCGGTAGCCTCCAGCAACGAGGCAATCAGAGTGACCCTGCGCCAGCTGGAAGCAAAGGAATTGGACGCGAGAATCGCGGCGCGCCAGGCTGAGATGGCAATGATGGAGAAGCGGGCAGCGGAGGCCGAGGCCAGTGCGAAGCAGAGCGAGGCCTTCGTGGCGGATCTCCAGAATCAGAAGGCAGAGTTGGAGGCTCTGCAGGCTGAGGCCGAGAGGGCTCTGCAGGCTTGCTCGCGAGAGCTGGAGAAGATCCAACAGCAACGGCGGTAGATAGAATGGAGACCAGCCTGGGGGCTCTGCGTTGAGAGCAGGCAGACTTGAAGGCTTCTATGACGAGGCTCCAACAGGAGCAGAAGAAACTACAGGAGGAGAAGGGCGCTTTACAGGGCCGGCTACAACAGTCCCTTTCCCACGTGGCCGACACCTGAGACTCGGCTCGGGGTATGATCGTCAACCTACCCGATATTCTCTTCGATGTGGGGCAGGCCGCTTTGAAGCCCGAGGCAAAACCGGTCATCGCCAAGTTGGCTGGTATTCTTTTGATCATGTCTGACTTGAATCTCCGGATCGAAGGACACACCGACTCAACGGGTGCTGCCTCCACTAACCTGAAGCTGTCGGAAAAGTGGGTCAACTCGTGTTCGATTTTCTTGTTCCCGAGGGCATTGCGAGCGCGCGAATAACGGCGGTGGGAGATGGCATGGAACGCCCGGTTGCGGATAATGCGACGTCTGACGGCCGAAAGAAGAACCGCCGGGTTGAGATCATCATTTCCGAAGGGGAGGTGCAGGAAGCGAGCGCCGAAACCCATACGCTGCAGCTTGAATAGTGATTTCACCGGAGAGGGTGAAAAACTCTTTGCCTTCAGTCAGTCGTGCGCCCTGCCGGCGCTGGTCATTCAGGAGGAAACTTTAGAATTGGTAAAGCCTCATTCGGCCCCTGATCAGGGGCCGCTCCCTTATGGTCACGGCTCTGTCAACTGGAAATTCTCCATGATTGCCTCGCCATTCGAAGTTCCCGTCGGAACCGTTCGCTGCACTTTCCCGGGAGCAGAGACGTGCGACGTTAAGTCGCTCCGACGTTCCGACGAATCGTCTTGCTTTTAGATCAGTGGCCCCCCAGCGGTGCTGCCCCATTCGAGAAAGAAACTTCCGGCTACTGGGGATTTGTGCGGCACTGCGTGGGGAAGAGTTGTCCGGCTCTCTCCTCGGAACCTGGGCTCATCTTGCTAACGGCTCAAGTCGTTCGCGGATCTGTCGCACTTTGTTTCATGTTATCGGCAACCTATAACCCTGATATCCCAGCTTTCACATCACCCTCACTCAGATGAAACTTTCCTGGATCCTGCTCGGCGCACTGGTGACCATGTGCCTGATCCTGGGCTTCATCCTGGTTGGTGAGACACACTACGGTCGAGGGATCGAGCACGCTGAAAACCCGGCGATGCAGCAGAGTGGGACGATCTCCCAATCCTACCCATCAGGTCTCTGGTCGGCTTGGCTTCTGGGAAGCGTAGAGATCCTTCTATTCTTGCTCTGCTTGGGGTTGGGGACCCAAAAGGGTGGACGCCTTGGCAGAATCAAGGTGCCTCTTCTAGTAGCGGGACTGCTCTACCTGACGATCTATTCGCTGTTGCTGGTTCTCTCAGGAGCTGCCGTGGACCAAGCTCCGCTCCTGGTGTTTTCCTTTCCAGCTCCCAGTGTTGTGATGATGTTGGGCTTGTGGCCCGTCATTCCCCTCTACTTGGTCCTGCTCTACTATCTTAAATTCGATTCCTGGATCCTGACACCAGATGATCGAAGGAAATTCCAGAGGCTCCTGGAAATACAGCGAACACCGCCGGAAGACACCTCGTGATAGAGGTCTCAAGAAGTAGCGTCATTCTGGGCTTTGTCTTGGCTTATCTGGCGCTGTGCGTGGTAGTTGGCCTCTGGGCTCTGCGCCGAACCCACTCCACCCGCGACTTCTTCATGGCTGGTCGTGACCTCGGAATCATGGTCACAGGTCTAGCCGTTTTCTCCAGCACCATGAGTGGGTTTGGTTTCGTCGGCGGGCCGGGACTCGTCTACCGCATGGGGATGAGCTCGGTATGGATGGTGATTGCCATTCCGATTGGCTATTGTCTCACCTTTTTTCTGCTGGCCAAGCGGATACGCCTTTTCGCCGAACTGCGAGAGCCGATCTCCCTGCCTGATGCGATATCGGCCCGTTATAAGAGCCAGATGAGCCGGCTTCTCGCAGCCCTCGCTATCTTACTGGGAGTCTTCGGATATTTGGCTACGCAGATTCTGGCGATGGCTACAGTGCTGAAGGATATCCTGGGAAGTACAGCAGTGGGTCTGATCAGCCTCGAAGCCTGCGTTGCGATTTCCTGTGCCGTATTGGTTTTCTATTGTGTCACGGGAGGCATTATTGCCTCCGTCTATACCGACCTGGTCCAGGGCCTGGTGATGATGGTGGCGGCGGTCCTGGTGTTTCTGGCCACCGGAAGCGCCGTGGCGGGTGGCTGGGGTGGAATAGCAAGCACGCTTCTGGAGGACGATCCTGCAGCGATAGGGCCATGGGGAACGTTGGGAGCCTTCGGCTGTCTGTCCTGGTACTTTCTCTTCACCCTGGGAGTCGCTGGGCAGCCTCATGTGGTGACCAAGTTGATGATGAATCGGCGGGTAGGAGATGCCAAGTACATTTTGCCCGTCTCCATCCTGGGCTTCGCAGTTTCCGGCCTACTCTGGATCAGTATTGGACTGGCCATGCGCACGCTGGTGCTCAGAGGAGTCCATCCCACGCTGGCGAGAGCCGATGCGGCGGCTTCGCAGTTTCTTCAGCACTACGTGGATCCGCTGCTGGCGGGTCTGGTCTTTGCGGCTCTTTTTGCCGCTATCATGTCGACGGCTGACGGCTTCTTGAACATCGGCGCGGCGGCCGTGGTGCGAGACATTCCACAGGCGCTTCGGGGAAGATGTGTGGTTCGAGAGCTCCTATGGGCCCGCTTGGCGACCCTAGTGATTGCGGTGGTGGCTTCGGTCTTCGCTCTCTATTCAGATGATCTGGTGGCCCTTCTGGGAGCCTTCGGCTGGGGAACATTCGCCGCCGCCCTGGTTCCCACCGTAGCCATCGGCTTCAATTGGAAGAGGGCTACTGCCCTAGCGGCAAACGTCGCGATGCTCTCCAGCCTGGCTCTCAACTTTTCCCTCAAGCTCCTGAATATCCAGATTCCCTACGGAATCGATGGCGGAGCACTGTCCCTGCTGGTATCCCTGACCCTTTTCGTGGGAATCTCACTAGGGTCGCGTCCGCCTGATCTGGATCCAGACATCGATGCGTTGATGGATGTATAGGGGAACTAGATCCCAAGTGGATCTTGAATCTTAGATTTGTCTGTATCTTGTCCCTTGAGCTTCCGTTCAGTCGCTTTGCACCCCCCAGCTTCCAGTCCCGTTGGCGGCGATGAAGAGAAACAGGAAACAGTACAGGACCGCCAGCTCACCGCCGTTCTGAATGGGCCAGAAGCCGCCCGCAATGTGCACCTTGAAGTAGGCAACAGCCATCTGGCCGCTCGAGATGAAGGCGGCGTACTTGGTCAGGAGTCCGATTGCGATCAGGATTCCACCGACCAGCTCGATGACCCCAGCCACGCCATACAGTATACCATGCCCGGAGCCGCCAGCCCCTCCCAGGATGCCAACTACTTTTTGAGCCCCATGGCAGGCAAAGAGCAAACCGGAAACGATTCTCAGGACTGAGTATATCCGGGTGGTGTGATTCTGTAGAAAGCTTGGCATGTGGTTTCTCCTTTTGGATCTGGGTTCCTACAGCTGTTCCCCTTCGCTCAAGCGGCTGGCGTCGTTCATCAGCTTAAGCCACTGGAGGCGGGAGACTGCAGGTGTGTCTCGGCACTCGTGGATGTGACCGTTCTTAGCCAGGGCCGATGACCTCATTGATTCGGAAAAGAGCGGGTGAGCTTAGGGTAGCAGGCAGGAACTGGGAGTACTACCACTCAACTTCTAATGGCTTGTAACCTCTTTCTACCATCATCCCTCCACCTCGTTTCCCAGATTCAGCCACGCTGCTCACTGTTTACTTCTCACTCTTCAGCTTAGTGCCCCCCCGCTACGCTGCCCCATTCGAGAGCGAAACTTCCCGAGTCATGGAAGCCTGAAGCGCAAGCGAGGGGTTGGGGAACACCCCGAATCCCCCCGGCTTAGCTGCTTGTCGCGCCTCAGCCCCCTTCGTCCCCCCATTGCGCTGCCCTCCAACCCCTCGCTCGCGCTTCA
>CAUZIZ010000178.1:0-10373 GCA_963579905.1 Acidobacteria bacterium UBA6911
GATTTACAGGCATAGAGCTGCCTGCAGGAAAAACCAAATATAGAGACGAGAATCTCGAGGCCTTGGCGGCGAAAGACAAACCCAAGAAAGTGTCGCCCTTCTTTGCCGAATTCATCCCCGACGAATTTGTCCAGGTCGATGCTATCGTGGTTCCAAAGGCGAAGATCCTGGATCTCCTGATTCACGACCTGGAGAGTTTGGACGGACGCCTGTCGCGTGCCAATGATCCCAGCGAGATCGCGCTACTCGAGAAATGTATCAGTACGCTGGAAGAGGAGGTGCCCCTTTGCGATGTGGACTTTTCCGAAGCGGAGAAAAAGACACTGGTCATGCTGGGGCCGTACAGTTTGAAACCCGTCGTACAGATAGAAGAGAGTACCGAGGTCAACCAGGTCCTATCGCAAGCGATCGATAAAGCGGGTCTCATGTTCTTCTATACGTCCGGGCCGCAGGAATCTCATGCCTGGCTGGTCGAGAAGGACTCGGACATCGTCGACTGTGCGGCCAAGATTCACAGCGATCTTGCGCGCGGCTTTATCAAGGGAGATGTGGTCGGCTTTGACGAGTATATGAGCTGTCACAGCTTCAATGAGTGCAAGTCCAAGGGCGTCGCAAGACTCGTCGACCGTGGCTATATGGTGCAACCCGGTGAAGTAATAGAGATTCGCTTTAGCGTTTAGCGACCCATGAAGTTCTCGGAGTTTCAGCGATCGGTTGCAACGCCCCAGCCTGTCTATGCCTTGCTCACCAAGGAAACCTATTTCAAGCAGCAGGTATACGAGTTCTGCCGGGCCCAGGTGGATGCGTCGGCTCGGAGCTTCGATTGGTCCGTCTTCGATCTCGAAAGGGATTCCATCCCCGATGTGGTCAACGCGGCTCGGACATTGCCCTGGATGGCTCCCAGACGCTGGATCTATGTGAGAGATTCGGCCAACGCCAGCCGCTATCTCATCGATTATGCCAATAGCCCCGCTCCCCGCACGGTGCTCGTTCTAGAGACCTCACGACTTCCCGCGAAGTGGCCGAAGGTCCCCCTCATCGAATTCGAGAAGAATCCGGACCCGGTGCGCTGGGTTGTAGCCCAGGTTCAGCAGGAGGGCTATCGGATCGAGCCGCAAGCCGCTCGCGCTCTGGTCGAGCTGGTGGGAGAGGATCTTCAGCGACTGAGCCGTGAGCTGGAGAAACAGCAGCTGTCCCATTGGGAATCCAAGGAAATTACTCTAGAAGCGGTTCGTGCGATGACCCTCCAGAGCAGGGAGTATGATGTGTTCGCCCTGATCGGAGCCATGGCTGCCGGCGAGAGGTCCATGGCACTGAAAATTCTCAACCGCCTCTGCGATCTGGGTGTAGCTGCCCCCCAGATCCTCGCTCTGCTCTATTGGAACTTCCGTCGACTGCGGGTGGCGAGGGAAATGTTGGATCAGGGCCGTGCCTTTCAGACGATTCTGAAAGAACTGAAGATCTGGAGCTATCGTGGCAAGGAGAGAGCCGTCAGAAGCTACTCCCTGGAATGGCTGGAGACGACTCTCCTGGGGATCCTGCAGACCGACCGTCTGTGCAAGACCACCAGTGGCGAAAGCCGCTTCCACCTCGAGCGCCTGCTGTTTGACAGCTGCCGAAAGTCGCCTCTATAATGGGCGATGCTTGGCAACGAGGAGTAGCAATTTATGCCCAACATAAAGTCGGCCGTAAAGCGGATGCGACAGAACGAAAAGCGTAAACAGAGAAACCGTCATCATCTCTCAAAGATGAGGACTGAGATCAAGAGATTCCGCGGTTTGCTGGCCGAAGATAAGTCCGCTGAAGCCAAGGAGCGATTGTCGTTGGTGTACTCGATTATAGATCACACGGCCCAGAAAGGGGTCATCCATCGGAACACAGCGGCGCGCTATAAGTCTCGACTAACGAGCAACTTAAATCTCGCTCTGGGCGCCTCCAGCGCGAGCTAGGAGCCTGCGCGGTAGAAATGGATCTACTGCGAAAACGGTAGAATCGGCCCATATTTCCCCGATTTTTAGACGAATAGAAGAACTATGCGCCTCGAAATCGAGAAAATCTGGCCTCGATTTCCCGCTTTCTCGCTACGATCATTTCTACCGCGCAGACTCCTAGGCTCATTTTCCGAGCAGGGATCATCGCCAAGGCAGGACGTGCACCGCGACGAATTCGGCAACTCAGAAGTGTTTTTGAAAGGACTTAGGGTCTGCGCAGAAATAACTTGGTAGAATTGGCGCTCAGATTTGCGCCAGATTTGGCCGCGAACGATTGAGCGAAACCGCAGGCGTAGCCGGGTCTACGTTGAGGATTTCGGGATTGAGGAGCGGCCGAAGATGGTGGGGAGATGAGATGCCAAAATGCCAAGTTATTTTTTGCGCAGACCCTTAGATAGCCCCGCCTTTGAGAAAAGTTCATCTACCCGCTCGCGGAGCAGAAGTACTCTTCGACGTTCGCGACGAGAACGTTCACCTCTTAGAATCTCTCTTTCAAGTTCGCATCAGTGCTCGAGGGTCTCAGGTTTCCATCGAAGGTGCAGAGGAGAGGGAACGGTCCCTCGAGGGCATCCTCAGCGACTTCTCGGGACTGATCGCCGAGGGGTGCTCCTTCTCCAACAGCGACCTCCGAGGGGCGTTTCGGCAGATCTCGGAAGGAGCTGCCGAAAGCCTTCGTGATTTTTTCCCCAAGAAGCCCATTCTTACGACCCCTCTAAGAGAAGTAACTCCACGCAGTCTGAATCAGAGTCGCTACGTCAGCGCCATGGATCAGTATGATCTGGTCTTCGGAATAGGTCCGGCTGGCACCGGAAAGACCTATCTTGCCGTGGCCATGGCCGTCTCCTTTCTGCGCGAGAAGAAGGTCCAGCGAATTGTCTTGGCTCGGCCGGCAGTAGAAGCGGGAGAGAAGCTGGGGTTCCTTCCCGGTGATCTGCAGGAGAAGGTAAACCCCTATCTCCGGCCTCTCTCGGACGCACTCTTTCACCTCCTGGGAGGGGACAGGGTCCAGAAGCTCATCGATCGGGGTGTGATCGAGATTGCCCCTCTGGCCTTCATGCGAGGACGCACCTTGAGCGACTCCTTCATCATTCTGGATGAGGCCCAAAACTGTACGGCTCAACAAATGAAGATGTTCCTTACCCGTATCGGCCTCAACTCGAAGACGGTGCTCACAGGCGACGTCACCCAGATCGACCTACCTGTTGGGCAAAAATCGGGGTTGGTAGAAGCGCAGTCGATTCTGGCCGGAGGGGAGGGGATCATGATTTGCGGGTTCGACCGTGAGGATGTGGTTAGACACCCCCTGGTGAAGGTTATCATACGGGCCTACGAGAAGAGGTCGCATGACCCCTAAGAGTCTGCGCAAGAATAACTTCTCAGAGTTGGCGCTCAGATTTGCACCAGATCTGGTCGCGAACGATTGAGCGAAAGCGCAGGCGTAGCCGGGCCTACATTGAGGATTTCTCGATTGAGGAGCAGCCGAAGATGGTGTGAAGATGAGATGCCAGAATGTGAAGTTATTTTTGACGGAGCCCTAAGCCAAGAGTGACGATCGGATAAGAGGAGTTTTCCGTGGGCGCAGACAAGAAGCATGTAGTGGTCCTTTGTGGCGGGCGATCGGCCGAGCATGAAGTTTCGCTTCACTCTGCGGCTTCCATACTGACTTATCTGGATCCACAGAAATACCGCGTCTCCGTCATCGGAATTGAGAAAGACGGCTCGGTCTATAGTTCCCGGCGATTGAGCGAAAAGATCGTCTTCCCCCAGGGCAGATCATTCGAGATCCTCGACGGCAAACACTGGTTGTGTCAGTTGGCTGAGATCCAGGGTTCGGTCGACATGGTTTTTCCGGTTCTACACGGGCCGTTCGGAGAGGACGGCACCGTCCAGGGAGCGCTGCAGTTGCTGAACATACCCTATGTGGGTGCGGGAGTCTGGGGATCGGCGGTTGGCATAAACAAGATCCATTCGAAGAGGCTTCTGCTGCAGGCGGGCGTCCCGGTTTTGCCCTACGTTAAGACAGATCGAAATCAGTGGACCCTGGACGAGAAAGGGGTGCTGGATCGAGTCGAGGTCGAGCTGCGGTATCCGGTTTTCATTAAGCCCGCCAATATGGGGTCCTCGGTGGGGATCGGCCGAAGCCAGAATAGGCGTGATCTTGCCGCGCACATCGTCGAGGCCCTCCGCTTCGACGAGTTCATTCTGATCGAAAAGGGGGTCGAAGCCCGCGAGATCGAGGTTTCGGTAATTGGAAACTGGGAACCCCGAGCCTCGGTCGCTGGGGAGATCGTTCCCTCTGGGGAGTTCTACACCTACGAAGCCAAGTACATTGATGAAGACAGTCAGCTTTTGATCCCGGCTCCACTCTCGGTGTCCAAGATGAACGAGGTCCGGAGCCTGGCCCTGAGAACCTACCGAGCTCTTCAGCTGGAAGGCATGGCACGGGTTGATTTCTTGCTAGAGAAGGAAAGCGATCAGTTTTGGGTCAACGAGCCCAACACCATCCCTGGTTTCACCGACATCAGCATGTATCCGAAGCTGTGGGAGGCATCCGGCCTTTCCTATACCTGCCTGCTGGACGAGTTGATCGCTCTGGGCAGGGAGCGGAATGAGCGGGCTCAGGGGTTGTCAGTTGACAGATAATCCTTCTCGGAACGGTGGACTTGTGGCAACTCTGTCTAGGGAAAAAATAGGGTCGTCTTGGCGCTTGAACGGTAGGAGCGCATTTGCTAGATTTGCATCCAAGATTGTACGAGGCGAGGGAACTGTAGATCCAACTTGCAGGAGGTTGAATTATGGATGACGCTGTCGTCAAGGACCATCTGATGAGAACCAACGAGCCATTCTTGAAGTTGGTGGAGGAACACAAGGAGTATGAACACCAACTTGAATTGCTGCTTGGAAAGCCGTTTCTGAATCAGCATGAACAGGTCGAGGAGATCGTCATCAAGAAAAAGAAACTGGCGCTGAAGGATCAGATCCAGGTGATCATTCAGCGGCATCAGCTCCCGAGTTCTGCTCCGTAGCATCTCAATTGGACCGCCTTCGCCTTCCGACTGGTCCCGTCGGTCAGTGTTTTTGTCCCGTCCGGAGGCGCTCTACCTTGATCGAAGAAGATGGCAAAGGACGGATACTATTTCATTGCTCCCCTCCTTCTCCTGGCAGCCGTCTCCTTCTATTTCGGCTTCGTCCCAGTCGGAATCGTCCTCTTCTGCCTAGCACTCTTCGTAGGGTTCTTCTTCCGCGATCCAGATCGAAGGATTCCCGCTGAGCCCAATGCGATTGTGAGCCCCGCCGATGGCAAGATCGTTCGAATTGAGGCGGACGAGAAGGGCTCAATGGTCAGCATCTTCCTCTCCGTTTTTAATGTGCACGTGAACCGTGCGCCTATCGGCGGCGTGATTACCAAGCGCGACCACGAAAGAGGCAGCTTTCTGGTGGCCTATGATGATCGAGCTTCGGTAGAGAACGAACGCCTCGAGCTATGTATCAGCGGTGATCGGGAATTGACGTTTCGTCTGATCGCCGGCATCGTAGCACGCCGCATTGTAGTCTGGAAGCAGCAAGGGGAGAGCGTGGAGAAGGGTGATAGAATAGGTCTCATTCGGTTCGGCAGTCGTGTAGACATCCTCCTGCCGCCAGCTTGTGAGGTGCAAGTCAAGGAGGGTGACCGGGTTTCCGGCGGCAGCAGTATTCTGGCTTACTGGAAGGATACTCGATGAGAGGGCGAAAGAAGTCTCTGGAGCGGGAAGCCAGGGATGTATTCAGGCCCGGCCGGCATCTGCGAAGAAGTGTCTATCTGATCCCTTCGCTTTTCACGGTTGCCAACATGTTCGCAGGGTTTTTTGCCGTGGTTTCAACGCTTAACGGAGACTACGAGGCGGCTGCGGTTGCGATCGGAATCGCAGTGCTTCTGGATGGGGTGGACGGTTGGGTAGCCCGTCTTGCCAACGCCGACAGTGATTTCGGTTTGCAGCTTGACTCGCTAGCTGATGTGATCAGTTTTGGAATCGCTCCAGCGATTCTCATCTATTCCTGGGGCTTGTCTGAGTTTGGGGACTTCGCCCGCTTTTCCGCATTTGTCTTCTTGATCTGCGGCGCCATGCGTCTGGCGCGCTTCAATGCCCAGGTGCAAGACTTGAAGAGCTTCGCTGGGCTCCCGATTCCAGCGGGTGCCAGTTTCGTGGCGGCTACGATTTACTTTTTCGGGGATCCTCCGGCCTCGAATATGCTCAAACTCTACCTTGTAGGCGCGACCTATCTGGTGGCCCTGCTGATGATCAGCACCATACGATATCCGTCGTTCAAGCAACTCAACTTGGGACGGGGAAAATCCCACCTCTTCGTCTTGATGCTAGCCCTGGTAGTGGCGGCTGGGATTCTCTATTCCCGGCCAGCTTTCATGGTTCTTGCCAGTATCTACCTGGGCAGTGGGCTGGTGATCCGGGCACTTCATTTCTTCAGGCATCGATCGGCTCGGAGCGATCGCCTGCAGAGACAGGAAGTCCAGTCGGACTGAGTTTCAGCTCTTTCTTCAAGTTGCGGCGCCAGCTGCACTGGACTCATTCCAGAGAGAAACTTGGCCTCATGTTGCTAACGGGTCAAGTGGTTCACGGCTCGGTCGGACTTGGCTTCGTAATACTGGTAATTCACCCGTTGGCGGCACCTTTTAAGGACAGGAGACGTGCGACGTTTCGACGTGCGACGTATTCTTGAAGTTTCAGCTTAGGGTCTGCGCAAAAATAACTTGGCATTTTGGCATCTCATCTTCACACCATCTTCGGCCGCTCCTCAATCGTGAAATCCTCAATGTAGACCAGGCTACGCCTGCGGTTTCGCTCAATCGTTCGCAGCCCAATCTGGTGCAAATCTGAGCGCCAATTCTACCAAGTTATTCTTGCGCAGACCCTTAGAGTAGACGGAAAGTCCAGCAACAGACTTTACAGCCTACCCACGTGTGAAACGAGCTGGATCGGGAGTGGGATGAAGCTCAGAAGAAAGATCAGAAGCCCCAAGATGGCTAGGATCCATCGACCCTGGCCCAGTGGAGGCAACTCGGTTCTGGGTGGTGGATGTCGGAATCCCAGGAAAACAATGATTACGGCAAAGAGTAGGTACCCCAGCATCGGCCACGACATGAGGCTGATCAGGACGAGTCCCACAAAGGTGACATAGGAGACGGCCCGGTGTCCACGCGTTCCGAACAGGGCATATACGATGTGGCCCCCGTCTAGCTGACCTATGGGTAGCAAGTTCAAGCTCGTGGCCAAGAGGCCGAACCAGGCTGCCCACCCGATCGGGTGCAGGCTGATCGTGGATCCAGCGGAACCGGTGTAGAAAAGTGTGGCTGCCCACTGGAAGAGAAGGGGCTCGCCGAATTTCCACGCTTCGTTCACTGGCGCTTGGAACACGAACTCCTTCGAATTCTGCAGTCCGATGATCAAAGCAGGGATGATGAAGATGAAGCCCCCTAGAGGGCCTGCAATACCTACATCGAATAGCTGCCGAGGATCGCGAAATGCCGACTTTATTCGGATGACAGCGCCGAAGGTGCCGAATGGGTTGAGGATTGGGGGAGCCGGGATCGCATAGGGAAGAGTAGCCTCGATCCCGTAGTACCGGCAGGCGAGATAATGTCCCATTTCATGGGCGAGTAGAATGATGAGGATGGTTAGAGCGAAGGGGAGGCCCAGGAGGATCTGGGCAGGGTCGTCCCAGACTTCCAGGAGCTCAGCCAACGCATTTGTCTCGTAGTCCGTGACAAAGTGGACGTGGAAGGAAAACCCTGCAACGAGCGTGCTCAGGAAGGTGAGCAACAACAGCAGGGCTGGGAGGAATCGCTTGGGCTGTGCGTCGCTCGGGGGTACCAGCGACTCGGATTCTGTGAAGGGAGCGGGTGCCTGAACTTCTGCCTGGAGGTCTGCCTGGAGGAAGGTATCGTCGTTCAAGATAAGAAGACCAGTACCCTAACCCCCACGAACATCTTTTCCGGGTTTGTAGCGTACCGTTTTTCCCGGGGGAATGGGTACCTCAGCTCCGGTTCTGGGATTGCGTCCGATACCACTCTTGCGGGGCTTGACCACGAAGACGCCAAACCCGCGTAGCTCGATCCGCTCCCCTTCTTTCATAGCGTTCTTCAGGGCATCTATGACGCAGTCTACGGCCTCTTCTGCTCTCACCTTGGTCATGCCCATTTTTGCGGAAACACGTGCCACGATGTCCTGTTTAATCACTGTGACTAGGCTCCTCCTTAAGTTGTTCGCCTGAATCTACTTGCATTGAATCACGCTGTCAAGACTGCATCTATTTCCCAGATTTGGTTCCTCCAACCAAAGGGTGAAGACTTCGACTACCAGATTGGGTCGCCAGATGGGTGGGCCCTGCAGCCGATTGTCCGAAGGTTTCGTATAATGGACGGACAAGGAGGTATACCCGAGTCCCAGCAGTAATGCGAGCTGAGTCAGTCAACATCCAGTGGATTCGACCAGGACGAGCGATCCTCCATGGAAAAGAGATCCTCCTGGTCTTGCTCCTTTTCTCGACTTGCCTCCCGGTCTTTTCCCAGCAACCCGGTACCCTGATGGATGCGGCTTTTAGGGGCCAGAACCGCTTGGTTGAGACGCTTGTCGAGCAAGGTTCCAACGTCAACCTGAGGGATGAGGACAGTCTCACTCCCCTGATTTATGCAGTGCTTGGGGGGCACACTGAAACCGTGAAGATCTTGTTGTCCCGCGGGGCCGACTGTGTTCTCAGGGCCGGAGATGGAGCAAAGCCATCGATGATCGCGGCAGGCGCGGGCCATCTAGCAATCCTCCAGATTTTGTTGGAGAAGGACACCGATGTGAACGCCCGAGACTCTAGTGGGCATACAGCCTTGATCTGGGGGATTCTTGGGGGTGAGATTGGGGTCGTGGAAGCTTTGTTGGGTGCCGGAGCCGATCCCAACGCGAAAGACAAGGTGGGATGGACTGCCCTGATGCGGGCGATTCATCAGGGAGACACTGCTATTGTCGAAGCACTCCTGAATCGGGGTGCGGATGCGACCGTGGTCAGTCAGGACGGCTGGACGGCCTTGGGTCTAGCGTCACTTCGTCGGGATGTCCGCACCGTCAACGCCCTGTTGGAGAGCGGCGCGGACGCCAACACCATCGCGAGTGATGGTTTGAGCATCCTCATGCATGCCGCCTCAGAGGGGAGCAGCAGTGTGGTGGGACTCCTGTTGGCTTACGGGGCTGACTCAAGCTTCAGAGACCAGGAGGGTGCTACTCCACTCACGGCAGCGACCTACCAGGGGTTCACCGAAACAGTGAAGGTCCTGCTGGAGCAGGGAGCGAATGTGGACTTGAGGGACAACAGAGGGCGGAGTGCGCTCATGCATGCTGCCTGGCGAGGACGTGCCGAGGAAGCCAAACTGCTTCTGGGCCACGGAGCCGACGTGAGTTTGAAGTCTGAGGAAGGCCAGACGACGATGGATTTCGCTGTCTGGAACGACCATTCGTCAGTGGTGGAGATCCTGTTGGCGCACAGTGGCAAGGTCAACTCCAAGGATGAGATGGGCCTCACAGCTCTGAGCCATGCGGCAATCGAGGGCCATTTGGCGACGGTCCAGACCTTGATTTCCAAGGGTGCGGAGATCAATACCGGCGACAGCGGGGGCCGCACTCCCCTTATGCATGCGTCCCTGAACGGTCACATCTCGGTGGTGGGAGCGCTTATCTCGGGGGGTGCCGATGTCAATGCACAAAGTGCCGAGGGCTGGACCGCCTTGGGACTCGCCCTGCTTCACGACCATTCCGCCGTGGTGGAAGCCCTGCTGGCGCAGGACAGCGACGTAAATGTGAAACTCAAAGACGGGCAAACGGCTCTCGGACTGGCGGCGTATAGAGGACGCACCTCCTTGGTAGACCTGTTGCTGCGGCATGGTGCCAACGTGAACGCGCGAAACGACGAGGGGCAGACCGCGCTGGGGTTCGCTGCTTTTCAGGGTTTTTCCGGCACCGTAGAAACATTGGTCTCTGGGGGAGCCAATGTGAATTCACAGGACGACGGTGGCCGCACTCCACTTATGCACGCCGTTTGGAACGGGAACGGCCCAGTCGTCCAGCTCCTGCTGGTCAGGGGGGCCCACGTGGACACGAAGGACGAAGCGGGGTTGACCGCTCTGGAAATCGCCCGATCAAGAGGCCAGGAAACCACGGCCACCCTCCTGCTCGAGTAGGGTGTCGACACTAACTAGTTCTCGTCCGTCCGATTGTAAATGACTGGAACTAAAAGAGAAAGAGAAGATTGTGGAGCTCCAGCCATGAGAAAGAACCGCGAACAACAGAGGCCGCTCGCCCCTGTGTGGCCCGATCACCGCTTGAGTGACGAGCTCCGCAAGAT
>CAUZIZ010000179.1:0-10304 GCA_963579905.1 Acidobacteria bacterium UBA6911
AGATTGATAGCGGCACTCAGAGTTCTACGTGGCATGACTCAACGGCAGTTAGCTACGGATGTCGGTCGCTCCCAAACCTGGGTGAGCTTTGTGGAGTCCGGAAAGGTCATACCCAGGGACAAAGAACAGCAGAAGCTCAAAACGGTCTTACAGTGGGAATCAGTGCCGTTCCGCTTTGAGCAGGGGAAGAAGACGTGAACGAGTCGACTCGTCATGTGCTCGACCATTTGAAGGGGGTCCGGCGGTGCGGAGAGGGCTGGACGGCTCTTTGCCCCGCACACGACGATCGAAAACCCTCGCTCACAATCAACGAGGCCGAAGACGGACGGGTATTGCTCCACTGCCACACCGGGTGTTCGCAAAAGGCGGTCGTTGAAGCTTTGAAGGCGATCGGCGGTTGGCCTTCGGGAACGGGGATTGATGTGAGTCATCCCACCATCGATAGAACGAACCAAAGGGTGATCCCTCCAAGCGTGATCGAGGAGATGCACCGCAATCTGAACGACCTTCAGAGGAACTACCTTAGAAGGAAGCGATCCCTCTCGGACGCCGTAATAGACCGTTACCGTATTGGTGTCAAAGGGGGTCGGGTTGCGATACCCATTCTCGGCAAAGAAGGTATTTATCGTGATGTGCGCCTGTGGCTTCCCCCAGAGAGAAGAAACCAAGCCCCCAAGATCCTCCATTGGGCCCCCGGTTGCGGGGCACTCCGTCTTTTCCCCATAGACCAGCTCAGCCACGCAAAACTGGTCCTCACTGAAGGCGAGCTTGATGCCCTCGCGGCAATCTCAGTTGGAATTGCAGCGATCACGACTACGGGAGGCGTCACGAGCTGGACGGACTCAGTTTCAAAGCAGTTGGCTGGCAAGTCTCTGACGACGTTGACGGATAACGACGAGGCGGGAAGAGAAGGAGCAAAGAAGAGGGCCGAATCCCTCGTGCAATATGGATGCACGGTTCTCCTCGCTCGATGGCCGGATGACCGGCCAGTAGGGTGGGATATCACTGATGAGCTCGTCCATCACGGCCTGGAAAGCCTGAAGAGGATTCTTGCCTCCGCCGAGCCCTTCACCGAGGGACCCGTTGTCTGTCTCTCCGACGTTCAGGCAGAGGAGGTGGAGTGGCTTTGGTTCCCATACATTCCATTAGGGAAAGTAACCCTCTTGGAGGGTGATCCAGGGTTGGGAAAAAGTTGGCTCATGCTCGCGATTGCCAGGTCCGTCAGCACAGGGGCCGGGCTGCCGGGTACAGATAGATCAAAACCTGCACCGGTACTCCTCCTAAGTGCTGAGGATGGCTTGGCAGATACGATCAAGCCCCGCTTGACTGCTCTGGAGGCCGCCTGCGAGAGCATATTTGCCGTAAACAGGTCTCTGGCTCTTGCTGCCCCCGAGGGATTCGAGGAACTCGAACGCTACGTCAACCAGTATCAGCCGAAGCTGATCATAATCGATCCCCTCTTTGCCTACACGGGAGCCAAGGTGGACATCCACCGGGCGAATGAGGCTCGGGCGATCACAGCGAAATTGGCTAAAGTAGCCGAGAGCAATCGGTGCGCCATTGTTGCTTTGCGCCACCTGAGGAAGAGCGAAAGCTCGAAGGCAGCTTATCGAGGCATCGGCTCCATCGACTTCTACGCCGCCTGTCGATCCGTCTTGCTCGTGGGACCCGACCCGAGTGACTCCTTCAAGCGAGTCGTGGTCCACACCAAGCACAACCTCACTCCACCAGGTGATTCTCTAGGCTTCTGCATAGAGCAGGGCAAGTTCTATTGGACAGGGCGATCAAACGCCACGGCAGGGCAGATCTTGGCGGCTGACAATGACGATGAGCGTTCAGAACTAGACGAAGCGAAGAGCTTCCTTATCGAGGTGCTTGGTAGCGGCTCCGTCGCTTCCGAGCAAGTCATGGGGCAGGCGAGAAAAGCGGGCATCCATGACAAAACTCTCAGACGGGCCAAAAAAGCACTCGACGTGGGCAGTAAGAAAAGCGACTTCAAGAATGGACCCTGGTGTTGGTAACTACCAGAACGTCAGGTTGAAGATGGCCAACTGGCCACCTTCTCCAGAGAGGCTCTCTTGAGCGAAGATACCCAAGAAGAGAATCTTGGCCATCTTCACCGTGTGGCCACCTTCAGAAACAGAGAAGATGGCCAAGGTGGCCAAGATTGCCTTCTTAAGGAATCTGGCCATCTTCGTGGACAAAGCAGTGCGGATGAGGAGGGGCTGATATGAGTACCAAGGATCTCCTCGATCGTCTCGAGAGCCTCGGGGTGGGGCTCACTACCGAAGGGGACCGTCTGCGCTATCGAGCACCCAGGGGAGTTTTGACTCCTCAGCTTCGCACCCAGATACAGGAAAGCACATCTGACCTACTCCGGCTCCTCGGGACCAATGCCTCAGTGCATGAGTCCGGTGCTTTCGGCGATGAAGATCATCCTCACACCGAACTCGTCACTCTCTACCAATCGGCTACTGCTGAGTTGAACGAGGCATGGCAACCGGAAATCGGCCCCTTCATTGACTCACGCCACCCGGAACTCCGAGGACAGGCTGAGTCGGCCTGCGAGCAGCTGGATCGAGTCTGGCGAGCGGTGGCCGATGGGAAGCTTGATGTTTCTGGCTTCCAGCAGGCTCTGGGTGCGTGGCAAGACCGCTACCACGAGCAGATATCGAGACCTTCAAGCAACATGGCCATACCTGGGCTGCCAGCCCTCACGAATGGCGGTTCGAGCAAACTGCTGGAGACACCCTAGGACGACGTTCTGATGGAAGACGTTCGGTCTACTGGCCAAGGGAGGAAGCACCTTGATCGGAAAGCCCTTTGCCTTAATCCAGGTTCCCAACCAGCGCTTGTTCAGCACGAAAGCTGCTGCACGCTATCTAGGAGTGTGTGAAGACAGCCTCCGGAAATATGCCGACCTCGGATGGATCAAAGCGCAGCGACTCGAGAAGCGGCGAGTCTTCACTCTAGAGGATCTGGATTGCTTCATCGAATCCTTGCCCGGCTACGGTCACCCCGACTACACTGGCGGTGGCGGAAAACCCGGTGGAAAGGAGATTCGTGATGGGAGTTAACCGGGTTAAAAAACGAGGGAAGGTACGGATCGAGGTCCGAAAGCGTTGGCCGGATGGCACGACCTTTCGGCGGTACTACCCGAACATGACTCTGGCGAGGCAGGACCACGTTCGCATCGAAGAGTCGATAATTACTGGTAAGTGGCAGGCCCTAAAGCGAGAACTGTCAGGATACAGGGAGAGTATGGAACTGACTGTCCGTGATTTCTCTGACATCTACCTGAATGACTACTGCCGCATCCGTAATCGTGATGTTGCGTTCAAGGAACGCGCCATCAGGGAGATCGTCAGGGTCGTCGGAGATGTGCCTCTAAGATCCTTCGGCAGGAGTCATGCTCACGAGTTTGCTGCCATTCGGGGGCGTCAGGTCTCCCCCGCGTCAGTAAACCGAAATCTGGCAGTCCTGAAGAACATGTTCACCTTCGCGTTGGAACGGGAGTTCATCGACGTTCACCCTCTTGGACGCTTCCGGCTTTTGGACGAGGAGAGATCCGTGATTCGTGTGCCATCGCTTGAAGAGGAGCGGCATCTGATCGAATCAGTCGCCGACGTTGATCAGACCGTGGGTTGCTATGTGGCTCTGCTAGGCGAAACAGGGCTCCGAAAGCAAGAGGGTCTGACCTTAGAGTGGAAGCAGATCGATCTTCATCAGAAGATGGTGTGGGTAGAGAAGACCAAAGGGAAGAAACCTCGATACGTCCCGCTTTCCGACTATGCGATGGACTGGCTCAGGAGGCTCGTCCGAATAGTCGGATGCCCGTTTGTCTTTGTCAATCTGGCGACCAAAGATCGACCGATAGATCCTCGCACGGCCTTTGACAGGGGCAAGCGTGCGGTCGGGTTGGATTGGGTGACTTTCCACACGCTGAGGCATTTTCGAGCGACCCAATGGGTGCGGAGCGGTATCGACTTGAGAACAGTGAAGGAGTTACTGGGTCACAGCACGATCCAAACGACTATGCGTTATGCGCACTTCGCTCCTGAAGCCTTTGAAGCCGTTCGGAAGGTACAGGCACTGGAAATCGGTGGGAGACAAATGGGAGACACCGGCACAGACCAGTTTAACCTGCAGGCCGACGGATTCCTCTAACTCACTGTAAAAGAAAGTACCCGGGGTGGGACTCGAACCCACACGGAGGTGAACCTCCTCAGGATTTTAAGTCCTGTGCGTCTGCCAATTTCGCCACCCGGGCTCGGAGGGAAACCAGCTTACGGTCAACCTCTAAGTCCAGTCAACAACGGCCCTTCCCAATCGCCCAGTGACAGGAGAATGGCCTTGGTGGCCGGACCCGGACGGCAAGGATTCTCCCTATGACTTCAACCTGGGATAGTGCGGCAACCGGAACGGATCTTCAGCTCTTTCTGTTTTGTCCAGGCCGCCGATAGCTTCTCGACCTTGAGTGTTCGAAGTTTGTTCTCCGCTACCCAGAGGTCATATTGCACCTGTTGGCTGAGCCAACTCTCCGGAGACGTATTAAATGCCTTCGAGAGTCGGATGGCCATCTCCGCGCTAATGCCTGCTCGGCCGTTCACAATCGCCGAGAGTGTCTTGCGGCTCACACCCAAGACCGCCGCAGCTCTAGTCACACTGATTCCTAGAGGCTCGAGACAAAGCTCCTTGAGAATCTCCCCTGGATGGGGCGGATCATGCATCCTCATTTCAGGACCTCAGTGATAATCCTCGTAGGCAATATCTGTTGCATCAAGCCCCTCGAATCTGAAGGTTATCCTCCAGTTACCACTCACTCGAACTGACCAGAAGCCGCGCCGTTTGCCCTTGAGTTCATGTAGATATAGTCCAGGAAGATTCATGTCGACAGCGCTCCGTGACGCTTGGAGTCGACCCAGTACCAACCGCATTCGCTTCACATGCTCAGGCCGGATACCAGACTTCGAACCCGTCAAGAAGAATCGCTCAAGACGCCGATGCTTGAAGCCCGATATCACTGTAGGATAGCGTAACGTATCCCGTTCCAGGTTACAACCTGACCAAAGGAAGTATATCGGGCTCGGCCGGCTCGATATCCAACTACTATAGGCAGAACATACCCCCGATCTACCAGGCCAATACCGCTATCGGAGTTGCTCGTGAAGACCGTAATAGTTGCGCTGGTCCTGGTTTGGAGTGAGCGGGATAATCGTTAGATTGGGTGCTTCGTCACCTGAGTAGAGAATGATCTCCTCTCCTTTCTCGAGTTCGAGTGACCACTCGGTATCGCCTGCTTTGTTGGTCCAGATTTCTTGAGTGCCGATCGTCTTCATGGGGCCGCCGAAATCGGCCTTCAATCGGCAAGGCTCGCCGGCCAGACTCAGGATTCGAACGAAGCGAGTTTGTCCCTCTCTTCGCACCGCGCTGACCAGGAAGGCCCCCTCGGCCCGGAAGTTGTGAATCACGACATCCTTCCACTCCCTGGGCAACGCCGGAAAGACTCGGATCTTTCCGCCCCAGCTCTGCAGAAGCATGTCTTGTAGCGACCTGGCCGCGGAAAGAGGCGTCTCAATGACGGGCCCCGCCTCCTGGTAGAGCGTGTTGGGCTTGATGAACTCGCCGGACTCGGGATGGGTTCCGCCCAGCAGGCCATTCAGATAGTGGTAGGCCTCATCACCTTTCCCCATGGAAGCCAGAATAGAGGCCGCTCCGGTGAAGGAGTAGCCTTGGTGGGCCTCATCCAGGCTCAGCCAGTGATTCAGCGATTTCTCGATGAGATCCCTATTCTGTGGTTGTTCCCAGTTGAGAAGATACAGCGGATAGATTGCCAACAGATGGGAGTAGTGGCGGTGTGAGCGCTCCAGCGGGACCCCTCGTCCAATCATGAGACCGCTCTTGTCGGTGGAATATTCGGCCAGTTTTTCCAGAGTTTGGCGCCAGGTCTCCAGCAGGGGATCGTCAATCTCGAGCCTGCGGCAAGTCTTGATCAAGACTGCACAGCCCCAGCGCAGCAGAGCCAGGTCGAAGTTGGCGTCGGGGGCGCTGCCGTACTCCGGCGAATAGGTCAGAGGGAGATGCAAAATTCCATTCTCATCCTCTTTTAGAAAATGCAGGTAGTAGTTGATGCTGCGGCGCAGCAAGGGCAGAAGCCGGTCCCTCAGCAGCTGATCATCCATGGAGTAACGATACCGGAGCCAGTAGCTATGACAGGCCCAGGTCAGCAGACCCACTTCGGGTACCTTGAACTGGCCCCGATCGGTACGGCCCGGGACGCCCACCCTGCCAATACAGTCCTGGGTGGTCACGCGACCGATGCCGGCCGAATCCTTCCGGTACTCCGGCTCGACGTTGTTGATTAGATTCTGGAAGTTCCGATCCAAGGTTCTACCCAGTGATTCAGCCAGTTCCAAGCGGTTCGAGGCGTAAAGGGGACTGTAGCTGAGCTGCACGTTCAGGTTCCACCAGGCACCCGGCCAGGGAGTCTTTTGCAGCCAGGGTCCGTGGTTGTCGATCAGCGCCCGATCTCCTCGGGTCGCCGAAGCCAGCTTGTACATCTGGATCCAGTAGAAACCCTCCAGTCTAGTGTCCGGAACCCAGACGAAGCTGGCTGAGTAGTATCGATGCCACCAGGATCGATGGCGTTCGAGCAGATTCCGGAAGCCGATTGCCGTCGCCTGCTGGATGGTTGCAGCCGCCTCCCGTTTCGCCGTTTCTTCGGGATAACTGTGGGCAACCGTGACGTAAAGCGTCCTTCTTTCATCGTCGAGTTCCTCAGACCAGGCGGTTGCCGTCTCTCCACCGACCAGAAGTGGTTGGACGCTCATGCGGACACCCTCGACCTCGTCCATCCGGTGGTTGGGATTCGGCTGATAGTCCTTCATCAGTCTCCAACCGCCGTAGGCCTGCCGGGGACTCACTGCTCTGGCCGGGTGCCATTGCCAGCGGCAGCCCTCTTCGCCTGGACTGGGGTCCAGTTGGACCATGATTGCCATCTCGTCGCTGTGTACGATGACAATAAAGCCGATCCGACCGCTCTCCGTCGTCACCTCGCCCCGGAGCTCGGCGTTCCAGAGATCGAGACGCATGCTGGCTCCGGTGATCTCCCCGACCGGTTCCAGTGTGAAGTGTCCTATGGGCAGCCGCGGTCGGCTGTAGGGGGTGGAGCCATGGCTGTTGTCGCGATGATCCTGGACGTCGGAGCGGTGGATCTGTAGCCGAAACCCTTTCTTGGGATCCTTGAGGATCATGGTCCCCATCATGCCGTTGCCGAGGAAGGGAGCCTCGTACCATTCCGTGGGGAGTCGATCCCACAACAGGTCATGGCGGACAAGGAAGTCTTGCCAATCGATTTGCACTTTCAGTTCCTGGTCTGCACAGCCTGATAGGCTTGAAAGCAAGATTCCAAGAACAGGGAATAAGCGAGCGAATCCTCGAATCTTCACTGATATCTGCCAGTCGTATGCCGTGAATGAAGTGGGGACCTACGATGAAACAGGGTACTCAGCCAAGGCCTTATTGGCAAACATAGCTTTCACCTGTAGGACGAATACTCTTGCCCGTCCTACAGAGGTCCACTGTTATCGATGTGGTTAGAGATAACCGCATTTTCTGTTTCGAATGGGAACAGTGCTTGGGGATGGGACTTGGCTGAAACTCGCCTGTCCTTGCCCCACTAAGGCAAGGCTTCACGTAGATACATCGGGATGAAGTTGCGGGGGTTGCTTCGGCACAGGATCATCTTGAGCTTGCGGACGCTCGCCCAGATCACTTCCCTGTCTCGGAGGCTGTCCTGGGCCAACCGGAATACCAGTTGGGGTCTTCCATAGAATCGCAGGTAGGCCTGCCGCTGGAGTCGAAGCAGTTGCTTGCTGGAGATGTGATTCCTTTCGAAGGCGATCTGGTCGCTGGTGTACTGGTCCCAATTGATTTCTTCGACCTTCAGTTTCCCAGCCTCCAGACACTCATCGAAGATTTCCGTACCAGGAATCGGAATCACCACGTTAAAGTTGGCCCGCACCAGGGGCAGGCTGGTTGCGAATTCTATCGTCTCCCGAATCTCATCTTCAGTTTCATCAAGAAAGCCGATCATGAAGTAGCCGGTGATCTTGATGCCGCTGCACCCGGCTATCATCTCTGCGCGCTCGCGGATCTTGGCGACGGTGGTGCGCTTCTTGATGATCTCCTGAACGCGTTCGCTACCGGACTCGATTCCCACAGCCAACGATTCGCAGCCTGCTGCCTCCATAAGCTGCAGTAGCTCCGGGTCCAGTGAATCGATCCTGACGCCGTTGGGGCAGTCGAACTTCAGGTCCAGGCCGGCGTCGATCATGGCCTCGCAGAACTCGATCGTGAACTTCCGGTGCAGCGTGAACTCATCATCGATGATGCTGAAACGCCGGGTCTGGTACCTCTGCTTGAGCATTGTCAGCTCTTCGATCAGGCCCGCGACGCTGCGATGGCGCAGCTTACGTCCGGAGAGATTGGGGGCATTGCAGTAGGTGCATGGATAGGGGCAGCCTCTGGTGGTGTAGACCGGGTAGTATTCGTCCCAGATGAAACCGGGATAGGTCTCGGGCTGTATCAGCTCCCATCGTGGCAGGCCAAAGGCATCCAGGTCCTTGCCAAGACTGACTGGATTGGCGACGATCTGATCCTCTTCGCGACTTCGCCAGACCAGGCCAGGGATCTCCTTTAGATTGGCTTCCGGCATCTGGAGTCCGTGCTGTCCGAACAGGGAGAGTAACTGAGGGAGACCCTCCTCGGCTTCAGACCTCCAGGCGAAGTCGAGATTCGACATTCCCGCCAGAACGAATTCTGGCAGCGCGGAAGGATGAGGACCGCCTACCAGGGTCAGAATGTTGGGGTTTACGTCCTTGGCAATGTTGAGATGATGGTCGACGTAGTTATAGTCCCGGCTGAAACAGCGCAGACCGACCACGTCGAACTCGTTCTCTTTGACGAAGGTCCGGAAGTCCTGGAAGCTAAAGCGCTCCTTGGGACAATCCAGTAGGGTCACCTGGAAACCACTGGCCTCGAGGGCCGTTCCCAGATACAGGAGTCCGAGGTCAGGAGAGACCTGGAAATTGTTGCCCTCACGAATGGGCAGGGTTAGTAGGACCTTCAGACTCATGGTTGAACCCCGATTGACTCATAACGGTCCTGGGATTGTCAAGGATGCTGCTCCTGACCTGAAACTTCAAGGTAGGACACTGAGGTTTCCTTCTTGAATGGGGCCAGGGCTTCCTGGGGGCGGGACTAACCTGAGTAACGGATTACAAACCATACACCTCGACCGCGGTCCCTCCCAGGATCCGTGCCTGTTCGGATTCCGAGAGAGGAGCGATAAACCTGGAGATGAGATCGAACCAGGTCCCGTAGTCGCAGGCCAGGGAACAGAGCGGCCAATCCGAGCCGAACATGAGTCGCTCGGGACCGAAGGCCTCCAGGACGACCTCCAGATAGACTTCGAAATTCTGCTCCGACCAGGTTTCCCAATTGGCTTCCGTCACCATTCCTGAGATCTTGCAGTAGACGTGCTCTCGTTTCGAGAGTTCCTCGAGGTTGGCCTTCCAGGGAGAGAGAAGCCCCTCTCTTATACGAGGCTTGGCGATGTGATCCAGGATAAATATCTGGCGAGGGTGGCGGTCCACGAAGCGAAGTGCCTGGGGTAGATGGCGCTCGAAAATCAAGATGTCATAGGTAAGCTCGAAGGCTTCGAGAGCTTTGATCCCCCGATTGAAATCTTCTCGCAGTATGTAGTTATCATCCGTCTCATCTTGTAGGACATGGCGAACGCCTTTGAGCCGCCTATCAGGGGAGATCCGCTCCAGTTCCCGATCCAGGTCGGCGGAAATCAATGACACCCAGCCCACCACTCCCTTTATGAAGGGGCTACCGGCAGCCAGGTCCAGGAGCCACTCGGTTTCCACCAGACTCTGGCGAGCCTGCACCGCGACCACACCATCGATACCCACCGCGGAGATCTCCGGCTTTAGATGGGCAGGGAGGAAGTCGCGGCGGACTCGGTACATGCTGTCGTTCATCCAGCCATACTCGTCACTGTTGTACTGCCAGAAGTGCTGATGGCTGTCGATTTTCATTTCAGCCCCCCCAGCGGTGCTGTCCCATTCGAGAGCGAAACTTCTCGAACCATGGAAGCCTGAAGCGCCAGCGAGGGGTTGGGAAACACCCCGCTCCCCCCGGCTTGGCTGCTTGCCGCGCCTCAGGCCCCTTCGTCCCCCCATTGCGCTGCCCTCCAACCCCTCGCTCGCGCTTCAGGCGTCCTCACGTTTCGTAGT
>CAUZIZ010000180.1:0-10248 GCA_963579905.1 Acidobacteria bacterium UBA6911
TCCGGAGTCAGTCCAGATTCCACGCCGTGTATTTTGGACTGACTCCGGATGCCGTCCCTCACCGAGCCTTCCAACCCGAGCGATTGGACGAGAAACGCGACCGGCCCGTAGATGAGCCGGAGCTTCTGCCCCTCGAGGAGGGACGGAACATCGCGCAGAATGGGCACGAAGCGGCCCGGTCCATGCGGCATCAATAGGAAAACAATGACTCCGATCCAGAGGATCCGTTTCAGCGTCAGGATCCGCAGCCATTGCCGTATCCTCCTCCGAAAGCGTTTTCGTCTTCGAGCCGGCCCGGGGCGGAACCAAAAGTAGGTGACCGCAGCCAGCAGAACGATTTCGAAGAGAAATCGAGTGGGATTCATCTTGATGGAGCCCAGTCTAACCGACCGGTCTGGCAGCCCATCGCATCAGCATGAGGTTGTGGGTACCATGAATGGAAGGCAAGCCCCACGCAGCTGGAGTTGCATCAGCTCGACGACACTCTCAGAATAGGTGCCTCGTAGTTAGAGCCCAGCAACAAGGGAGGAGATCTGATGCAGAAGGAGATGACAAGAGAGGAAATCAGGGCAGCACTCACCGGACCCTTCGGATCGGTCCGGACTCCTTTTCTACAAAACGGCGACATCGACTACGACGGGCTGAGAAACGTCATCGACTTCAACATCGACGGCGGCAGTAAGACCGTCCTCCTAACCGCCGGCGACAGCAATTACCTACTGCTCGACGATAAGGAAATCCTGAAGGTCACCCAGGTGGCCACCGAACATACAGCCGGAAGAGCCATGGTCGTAGCCGCAGATCGCTACTATTGGACCGACCGGTCCGTCGAGTTTGGGCGGCAGGCCCGGCAGATGGGTGCTGACGTGTTGATGGCGCTGCCACCCGACTGGGCGTCGTCCTGTACGAGCGAGACGCTCGCGGAGCACTTCGCCGCGGTGGCTCGGGAAATCCCGGTGATGGTGGTGACGAACATATTTAGCCCCCGAGGCATGGACTTCGGTTTGGAGACCCTCAAGGTCCTGCTTGAGCAGGTCCCTGAAATCGTCGCTATCAAAGACGATTTCTGCGGCCAGTTCGCACGCAGGATGTCTCTTTTAGTCCATCCGCACTGGGCGGTCTTCTCAGGGGGCCAGAAACAGAATCACCTGGATCTTTTTCCCTACGGATGCGATGGCTACCTCTCAACCTACGCCAGCTACTGTCCCCGAATAGCTCACGAATATTGGGCAGCCATTGAGGAGGGACGGATCGACAAGGCCCGAAAAATGGTCGAGACCTACGATATGCCTCTGTTCGATTTCCTGCCGCGACTGACCGGTGGCTTTGACGCAGGCATGCACGGAATGTTGGAGCTCTACGGGATTGCCCCTCGCTGGAGGAGAAAACCCTACCATTCCCTGACCGACCAGGAGATGGACACTCTTGGCAGCTTTCTCCAGGGTCTATCGGTCTTGTGAGGTGGTGGCAGGGCCTGGTTTTCGACGGACAGCGTCCTAAAGATCGAGGTCAATCCTGAAGGGATTGTGTCGTCCAGCCCAGGGTTTCCAAAACCTGGGTACAGCGTAGCCCCAGCTGAATCAACCCAGAACCGGTTGCGTACATGGGGCGATTCCTGGAGAGGAATAACGCTTCTTTATCGATTATGGACACAACTCCCGATGGGGTTGAATTCAAAGGGAGGATCGTTTATCCAGGGTTCGGAAACCCTGGGCTACAAGACGGAATCCCTTCAGAATTCATGGGCTCCCTACGTGGGGATGACGTCCAGGCCCACGCTGAAGGCAGACTCGACCCTTTTGTTCGTGCTGGAGTTTCCTTCTTGAATCGGGCCGGTGCTGCTGCTGTGCGAAGCCCCGCTACACCACTTGTTGGTCTAAGGCCATGCCTCAACTAGTCGAAGCCTCTATTCGGCAGAACCGTGTGGTCAGTGTGCCACCTTAGTCGCGCCCCCAGCACCACGAGTGCCTTCGAATCAGTCTCAGGATATCGGCGGTTTAATCAACTCGAACTGGTAGTCCGGTGTCTCGGTTGCGAGGCTCGATGTCTTCCAGGGCTTGCCGTGCCTTAGATTTTCTGCGCCGTAGACCGCAGCGTACGCGCGGCGGAAAAGATCACTGTGATTCGGATAGCTGCGATGCGCCAGACCGCTGTCGAAGAAGATCCCATCGCCGGGATCAAGCTCGACGGGAATCTGTTTGCTGATATCGATCTGGTGATCCTGAAGGATGTGTCCCTGGATCGAATCATCCTGGTGCGGCAAGTTTGCTCTGTGGGTTCCCGGAACCACGTGAAGGCAGCCGTTCCCCACTGTTGCGGAGTCGATGGCGACCCAGAAATTCATGGCGTTTGGTTCCAGTTCGGGCCAGAAGGCAGTGTCCTGATGGAGCGCGGCTTGGATGCCGTGGTGGGCCGGCTTCACGAAGACGGTATCGCTGAACATGCGCACGCCGGTTCCGAAAAGCGATGAGACGACTTTGTAGATCGCGAGTTGGCACCCGAAATCCCTGAAGTAGGGGTGGTGATGGGACATGTTCGACATCAGCCGCACTCGCTCGCGGCGAGGCAAGTCTGCGCGGTTCTGCATGTCCGGTTCCCAGAACGTGTAGAAGGCGGCGGGCTGCCACCCCTGGTATGCGGTTTCAGGCTGGAGTGCCCCGTCGAGAAGGCGGTCGACCATCCGGTCCAGCTCGGCCAGGTCCTTACCGGAGATCAGCCCCCGGACGATGACATAGCCGTCCTCGAGGTATTGCTTGCGTTGCTGAGAGGTCATGGCTTCGAGTGAACTCTCCCTACTTTGATCAGACTGGCTTTGGGTAATACAGGGAAGCAGGGTAGGCGTCCTATCAGGGTAGATGGAGGTCGAGCGGCTCCTCTACGAGGGCCAGGTGGGGCGCTCCATCGAGAACACTTCAACCACCCGCACGTAGTCCTGGTAACCCAGCCGGCCGATAGGTTGGATGCTCTGGAAATCAACTTTGCCGTCGACCAGGGCCCAATCGGCGATGTGGACGCCGATGACCTGGCCGAAGACGACCGTATTCGTATTCCCAGGTTCGGCAGGCAACTCGACCGTGCGCGTGTAAACGCACTCCAGCTGAGCCGGACTCTCTTTGACCCGGGGCGGCGCAACCAGCTGGGCCGGCGCTTTGCTCAAGCCCGCATACTCGAATTCGTCCACCTCCGAGGGCGCGGTCACGGCGCTTTGGTTCATCTGCTCGCGCAGTGCCCACGTGGCCAGATTGACGACAAACTCCCCCGTTTCCTGGATGTTTTTGACCGAGTCTTTCAGGCCGCCAAAGGCGTGATTGGAAGTGGCCGCGAAGAGCACTTGCGGCGGGTCGTAGGCCACGGCGTTGAAAAAGGAATAGGGCGCGAGATTGGCGCGCCCTGCCGCATCCACCGACGAGATCCAGCCTATGGGCCGCGGCACCACCAGGGCATTAAAGGGATTGTGGGGCAGGTCGTGACCCTCAGATGTTTGGTAAAACACAAAAAATCCTCTCTGCAATGCAAGGGGAATACGGGTCGCTAGCTCAGGGATCGAATCAATAGGACCTCCAACCGGTTTTTGACCGTCCACCTGCGATCAACCCTTCTCCCTCCATTCAGAATGCCTATCCGAACCGCGCGGTCACCGCGCCAAGCCCCTCGATCTCCACCCTTACCTCGTCCGTGCGTTCCACCCAATTGGTTTGAACCACGCTCCCCTGCTTACTTTTCACTTTCCACTTCGAATGTCCGGCCGGCCGGGCCGGCGTTGATCACTGGGCTGTCGCCGATCAGGGACTCGTCGCCCCAGCTGGCATGGACGTGCCCACACACGACCAGGGCCGGTTGGCAGCGAGTCACCGTCTCCAGGACCGCGCGCGACCCCAGATGTCTTCCGCTTCCGTCGCTGTCCACGTGGCCGCGCGGCGGCGAATGAGATACCAGAACACCGCCGGAGGTACAGGCTTCGAGCAGACTCGTCGCCGAATCCTCGTCCAGGTCAAAGCTCCAGTCACCGAAGGGGGTGATCGGGACGGCTGCCCCCAGTCCGAAAAAGGAGATGCCTCCGATTTCGGCTGCTTCTCCATGGAGCACATGGGCCGAGGACCAGTTCTGGCAGGCGGAGCGCAGCTCCTCATCGCTTTCACTGTTCCCCGGCACCAGGACACACGGCACGTCGATGTCCTGAAGGACCTGGATGATCTCACTCAAACCCTTTCGGACCGTCGCATAATCACCCGCCCCCACCACCACATCGACCTGATCTGCGCGTTCTACCAGGGAACGAGCCTCACTCAAATCTCGATGGAGATCGCTGAAGAGAAGGAGACGCATCGATTGATCCTCCCGCAGAATCTGGCTCTGTGTATCCTACCTCAACGGCACGGCCTCACTCTATCATGTGCAGCAGCAGGATGAGACCAGACTAATGTGGCAACAATTCTGCGAAGGCGACGATTACGGCATGGTCTTGGCGGGGATTGGTGGTCTGGAAGCTTTGTGTCCCAATGAATCTGGCTGAGTCGAACCTGGCCTGGATGGCATCAGGAATGGCCTGAGTATGGGGATCTTTCACCTCCCAGGGAAACACAGCGCCTTCCCGCTTGATCAACTCATCGTTCAACCAGGGACTGTGTCGAGTCTCCCAGTCAAAATACGGTTTGGGATGATTGGGTAGGTAGCAGGCTAATCCTGCGACCAGATAGCGGCTGCCAGCAATATTGCGGGGTTCAGCCTGGATGGACCGCACAGCTTCTGCGATCGCACGATAAGGATAGAAAGCATCGACTACGTGATCCTGTGCATGTTGTGGAAAATAGGTCAGATACACGGCGCGAGACACAGCGAAAACGGTTCAGAATCCCAGGCATAGCAAGGTGAATCTCCTGATTCGCTCTGCACTGAGATGGGGTCGAATCCAGAGCATGGCCAACACTCCCAGCAAGGAAAATAGGGTGCCTCCCACTTGCTGTACAAGTGGATCCCAAACAACGCTGAAAGACCCACGGTCAGTAGGAATGGACTAAGGCCCAGAATTGAGAAGAAGCGTCGATGAAACTGTACTGCCGCTTCCGGTGCAGGACGCGAGCTGGAATACAACAGGCCTATCAGAACCAGAAAAGGCAATAGACTCCCTAGACTGTCAGCTGTGAAACGCAATGGCTGGGTAAGGTGATCATGCCAGTGATACTCCGACTCCCCTAAACGACCCAGGGCATACTGCCAACTGATGAAGTCGTTCCGCTGGAGCCAATAGAGATTGGGATCGATCATCACCAGCAGAAAGAGGAGAGCCAGATAAGGTCCGGGTCGCCTCCAGCTACTACGGCCTTCATCCGTCAGGAACATCAGGCTCGCACCACAGCTGCGAAACAGCACGGACTGGTATTTGGTGAGCAAGGACAATCCCGCAAATATACCAACGATCAGCCAGTGTCGAAGGTGCTGCGTCGTCAGCGCAGAATGAAAAGCCAACGCAAGTAACATCCATAGTGGGATCAGCAGGCTACCTTGATCAAATTTGGCCCCCAGGAAGGGGTAGTACCATATCGTCTCCAGCATTAGCACGCTGACCAATGCCTGCCGAGGCGTCAAGACTCTCAGGGCCAATCGCCACACTGCCCAGAAACACATCGAAATACTGGCTGAGCCGAGCAGGTACATCTCCAAACCGACGTGCCCGGTCAGCTTGACCACCGTCCCAGCTAGCCAGGCTGCGAGAAAGGGGTGTTTGTCATACCCCCATTCCCATTGCAATCCCCAGGCAATCGCTTCCAGGGTATCTGCGGGGAGACTATCGCGTGCAAGTGCGGACAAGCCGGTCCATAGGAAGGTGTGCAAGAGAATCAGTGCGGACAGATCGCGGGTTTCCCGCGATGTTCCGCCTTCCATTCGGCGGAATCATAACAAGGGACTATGCATAGGTCTTCTGCTACGGTTGCCTGGTCGACAACCTTGCCAGGATGGCGCTGTCACCGCCTCGCTACGAAAATCTGTGCATAACCTGGACTAGCAGCCGGGTTGACTGACTTATTGCCGAAAGTACGCGTTCCGGCGGGATAGATTATGAATGGCCCAAAACTGGAAGCGGACACTCAAGCTTCCCGCGAAACGTCGAACGAAGCAGGGGACTGAAGTTCAGTTGGAGGTTCTGTCAACTTGGCCGGGGTTCGGCGACAATGTGCGGATGCCAGCCTAGGTTCACAGAAGCTAGAAAGGACATAAAAGATGTCGAAAAAGATGTCGAAGTTGTTGATATATTGATTCGTACCGGCCATTTTCGCGATCGGCTGTGTCTCTTTTGTGGCCCTCGCCGCCAAGCCCGTGGATATCAGCTCGCGGCGCGAGCTGTTCGTCGACGATTACGTCATCGACACGATCGAAGGCGACGCCCGGCTCGAGCTGCAGCAGCCGGAGCCGCAGCAGGTGGCCCTGGTCACCGACAAGCCGTGGGAGGGGAATACTTGTGCCTACTACACGATATTTCTGACACAGATTCTTCCGGAAACAACATTTTTCGCATGTACTACCGCGGCTCAAACCGCGACCTTGAGATCCGCGGACAGGCGCACCTCCAAGTGCCTGTTACGCCGAAAGCAAGGACGGTATCCACTGGACCAGGCCGAACCGGGCGCTCTTCGAATACGAGGGCTCCAAGGAGAACAACATCGTGTGGGACGGCGCCAACACCGGCAGCTTTACCCCCTTCAAAGACACCAACCCGAACTGCCAGCCCGAGGCCCGCTACAAGGCATTGGCACAGCTCCACAGGACCGGCACGTCGAGTGACTTTTTGAATTGGACGAGTTGGCCCGATCCGGAGCTGCTCGAATTCGACGACGACATCGGCCCGCAGCAACTGTACACCAACGCGGTGATGTCGTATCCCCGCGCGCCACAGATCCTGATCGGCTTCCCGACCCGCCTGTTTCCAGAACAGGGCAACCGCGTGGAGCCGATCCTCATGTCCAGCCGCGACGGCCGCACTTTCCGGCGGTGGGCCGAGCCAGTGATTCCGGAGGACGCGCCGGAGGACCGGGCCGGCAACCGCAGCAACTACCTGGCCTGGGGTCTGCTTCCCACCCCGGGAAACGAGCGCGAGTACTCGGTTTACGCCTCCGAAAACTACCTCTCCAGCACCCCCAGCCGGCTGCGGCGTTTCACCTACCGCGTCGACGGCCTCGTGGCGCTGCGCGGCGGCGAGCAGGGGGGCAGCTGACGACGAAACCATTGAACGTGGCCAGCGGGCAGCTGGAGATCAACTACCTGGCCCGCCCGGGCGGCCACGTTCGGGTAGAGATCCAGGACGTCGCCGGCCGGCCGCTGGCCAATTTTTCGGCTGTGGACTGCGACCCGCTGGAGGGTGACGAGATCGCGCAATCGGTCTCCTGGCAGGGAGACACGCACGGTCCTTTCACCGAAAGGCCGGTGCGGGTCCGGTTCGAGGTCAAAGACGCCGTCGTCTATTCGTTCCGGTTCGAGTGACGGTGCGCAACGTGGAGTTCGAAAAGGGGACGGGGGCCTTGTCCTGCCGGTGCTACCCGATCGGGCATGGCCGGCGCGGAAGACGGGACGCTGGACAGGCGATGCGGACCGCCATGGTCAGACCCAAAGTCCGGGATGCGCTGTGCACGCGGATAACGTTGTTTTTCAGCGGGAACACCGCCTGACTTGGCCTCGCAGGCAGGATGAGTCTCCGCGCAAGCGTCACCTTCACTTTCACCGCGCTAACGCAACTCGCTAATCGGCGTCCTGATGAAATACACTCCCGGGCCGCCTGGCTGATCCGGATCCAGGTCGTAAAACAGTGTCCCCAACGTTTCCTTGTCGACCTGCACTGTACGTGGCCAGCCACGACCCAAGATCCGACGTCCAGGACTATAGATCTCGACACCGGAATCGACACCCCAACTACGACCGTCGTCCCGAGAGACAATCATCTCGTACGACCACTCGCCATCGCGGCCGACTCCGTAAACGATGAACGTCAGCACAACCCAACCATTGTTCAAGACCGTCAAGTCGTAACCCGCTACGCCGAAGTAGGGAAAAGCGTGTAAGGCGTCCCATGACTGACCATCATCCGTTGAGCGCAACCCCCGTACGATCGTGCCCGGGACGCCGACAGGCACCTTTGCATTTGCTTCCGGGGCTCCACTGATCAGTGTTCCCCGCTGAGTCTTGACGATCGGCACCATTCCATGATTCCGGCCGTCACCAAACGGCTTTGCGATATGCGAATCGGGTGCGTAGACGACGGTCCGGTCGTAGAGTGGGCAAACCCAGCTGCCGTCAGACAACTCAACCACGGGGTGTCGTAGGCAACTGGAATTTGTCAAGTCATCGATCGGCAGATTCTTGAGCGGAGTCCAGGTTCGACCTTCGTCATTACTGAGGCAAAACTGGGGCGTCCTCCACAGCTTTCCTCCCTCCCGTCGATAGCACGACCAGTGCAACACGACACGTCCATCGCTGAGAGTCGTGAGCGATCCAGGGTAGATCGAGCAATCTTTAATGACAGGGATCGTGACGGGCGAAGTCCACGTTTTTCCACCGTCGGAGGACCGGCACAGCAACAGCTCCTTGCCGCCGCCACCTTGCTTGTTGTAGACGGCGAGCACATCTCCGCTCGGCACAACACACAGAGCGGGATGAACATGGCCACCGATCACATCCGCGACTCGTACGGGACTCGATTGTGCCAGCACGAGACTACCGTTTAGCGCGCAGAACAGTCCAATGATGCACGCGGACCGAGCGAACTGTCTGAAGGTCTTATTCATCGTCGACTCCATGTATTAAGGATCTGCGCAAAAATAACTCGGCATTTTAGCATCTCATCTTCACACCATCTTCGGCCGCTCCTCGATCGCGAAATCCTCAACGTAGACCCGGCTGCGCCTGCGGTTTCGCTCAATAGTTCGCGGCCAAATCTGGCGCAAATCTGAGCGCCAATTCTACCAAGTTATTCTTGCGCAGACTCTACAGAGGCGTAGGGCGAGCGTCTCGCTTGCCCCCCTTTCGAAATTGGGATTTCAGGAAACGTTCAATTCCAGTCCATTCTAGCGGTCTTCTCGAAACGATGCCCAGCGTGAGTTGTGATGGCGACTCTTTGTCAATAGGAAGTCGCTTTTCGTGTGGTCTGGCTGCGGCGGGGTCAGAATGTGGGAAGGAACGGGTGTCTCTGGAGGGGATCGTGGAGGTGCAGGGGGCGGTGCGGCTCAGTCCTCGAAGATCGGGAACATCGTCCCAGAAGATGGAGTCGGTCCAAGCCCAAATCTATTGGGCCTAAGGGGAGTCTTCTTTCCGACAGGTCCGACATCCAGGATTTTGGCTCGAACGCGGCTGCTTTCAGTTGGAAAACCGGAACGAGAAGAGCTTGCTCCGATCCATGTGGAATCGGAGGACGATCGGTGTCCCCTTCAGTCTGCTCAGCAAGACCCCCTGCTTCCAGCGGACATTCTGGCGAACGCTGTCCCCGGTCACGGCGACGGCATCGGCGGCGGCGAATCCCTCCAGTGGAAGGCCGTCCTCTCCCAGAATCTCTACCCGAATCGATCCCTGACTGGCATCAGCGTTCAGGATCAGTCGGTCCCCCGACATACGCAGCGGCTGGGTGGTGAAGACGCCATCGCCTGCGTCGATGGACACGAACCCATCCAGCCGGAGCCTGGCCAGACCGACCGCCCCTCCCTGGGCCTCCTTCCGATTGACGGCCCAGTGCAGACCGCTGAAGCCGATGTAGTAGATCCAGATCTCGTCCTTCACCACCACGGGTTTCTGGAGGATGAAAAGCATGCTCCGATCGAAGTCGTCTGCGCGCCTGCCCAGGGGCAGGAACACCTGCCGGTCCCCGGCCCGATGCCAGGTGCGTCCGTCCCGGCTGTACGTGAGCTGGATGTCCACCGTGTCCATCCTGGGCACCCCCGATGTGATCTTGGTCTCCATCCCGGGGAGGGTGTGGTAGACGGAGATGAAGCCAAAGTAGAGGTCGCCGTAGGGCATGAACTCCATGTTGTAGAACTGCTGGTTCAAGGGGGAATCCTCCCGATCGGCGGCCATGATGCCCCCCCTGGACTCCCACTCGAGGAAGTCGTCGCTCTCGCTCTGGAGGACCTCGCGCCTCAGGAAGGAGCCTTCCGGTCCGGGTCGCAGTTCATCCCGCAGATCCTTGCGCCTGGCCCAGTCCGACGGGTAGTAGACGGGATTGACCCGGGTGTGTGCCACGTACTTCCCCAGCCGCGAGTCCCAGAGGAC
>CAUZIZ010000181.1:0-10157 GCA_963579905.1 Acidobacteria bacterium UBA6911
TTCATGCGGCTTGCGCCCGACGGAGGCTACGAGAACGATACCTTCGACAGCGGCATGGTCTACCCGTCCAGCAATCCCATCGTGAAAGACGGCAGGATCTGGATCTACTACTCGGGCTTCACGAATGTTCACAACGCCCCGTCTTTCGATCACGACGGTAAGATCGGTCTGGGGATTATGCGTCAGGACGGGTTCGTGTCCGTGGACGCCACCAGCGAGGGCTCGGTCCTGACCAAACCGGTCAAGCTGACTGGCTCCACCCTCTCTGTGAACATGACCTCCCTGACCGAGGGCAGGCTCAACTTCAAGCGGGACTCAGGCAAGAAGCTCTACAGCCAGCTCTTCAGGGAGAATCCTTCGGCCCAGGGTTACATCCGGGTCGAAATCCAGGATGCCGACGGGAACGCCATCCCTGGCTATGAGGCTTCCAGCTGCCGACCCATCCGGGACAACAACGCGTACCAGCCAGGATCGTGGTACCGGATCGGCAAGCAGGGCGATGTCTATCAGCAAGTTTCCTGGGAAGGGAAGTCGGACCTTTCCGGCGTTGGCGACAAGGCCGTCCGGCTCAAGTTCCTCATCGGCAACGCACAGCTCTATTCGTTCAGGCTGGACTGAATATGGACTAAAACGTACTGCAGTATTCTTCTCAGGCTTTCGACGGAGGTGACATGAGGATTTTGCCGGAGATCCTGGCTCCCACCTGGATAGTATGCCTGCTATCGGTCGGCCTGTCGATGGCATCTGACGCTCTGCAGGTGCTGCCAGAACGGCTGGGCGAGGTCGAGCCTGGCACAATGCTCTACGGCTATCTCATGGGCGAGGCCGAGAAGGCCTTCAAGCACCGTGAGGAGGCTTACGAGCAACTTAAGACGCCGGAACAACTCAGGGCTCATCAGCGGCGCATGCAGGAATTTCTCCGGGCCCAGCTCGGCGATTTTCCCTCCAAGACGCCGCTCAACGCTCGCGTGGTCCGGCGGCACGAGCGCGACGGGTATAGCATTGAAAGAATCCTCTACGAGAGCCGGCCCCAGCATTACGTGACCGCCCTGCTCTACCTGCCGAAGACGCCTGCGCCTCATCCGGCCGTCCTGATCGCCTGCGGGCACTCGCCCAATGCCAAGTCCGTCGGAGGCCTACCAGCGGGCCGGAATCCTCCTGGCGAAGAGTGGCATGGCGGCGCTCTGCTACGATCCCATCGGACAAGGGGAGCGTCACCAGATCCTCCAACCCGACGGTCGGCCTCGATTCGAAAACGGCGTGGAGCACATGTTGGTGGCCCCGGGGTCGATCCTGCTGGGACGGTCCGCCGCCACCTATCGAATCTGGGATGGGATTCGGGGACTCGACTATCTGGAGAGTCGGGAGGATATCGACCTCCAGCGGCTCGGCCTCACCGGCAATTCGGGGGGCGGGCTAGTGACGACCCTCCTGATGGCGCTCGACGAACGCGTTGCCTGCGCGGCTCCTTCCTGCTACATCACCCCTGTAAAGGAGATGCTCGAGACCAACGGGCCTGGAGACTCCGAGCAGCAGGTCTACGGAGAGATTACCCAAGGGCTGGGCCACGCCGACTATCTGATGATCCGGGCTCCCAAGCCAACCCTGATCTGTGCTGCCACCCAGGACGACATGTTCGACATCTCCGGATCCTGGAGAAGCCTCAGGGAGGCCAAGCGATTCTATGGACGCCTGGGATATCCGGAGAGAGTCGACCTGGTCGAAGCCGACGTGGTCCACGGATTCTTCCGGCCACTGCGGGAAGGGATCGCACGCTGGATGCGGCGCTGGTTGATCGGAATCGACGATGCCGTGGTCGAGACCGATTCTTCCCTGTTGAGCGAAGAAGAGGGGACGCTGGGCGAGTTCCTGAAAGCTGAGGGGCAGGACTAAGCGAGTTCAATCAGGTTCGGCTGCCCATGATCCACTCGAGCCCCCAGGGACAGGTTCAGTTGATTGAAGGAGCCCGCTCGGTCTTTGACTTCAACCGGGATCGGGAGGAGGAGTTGGCCTCCCAGAGGCGGGATTACTGGAAGCGGACTTCCAGGGAGCAGATCCTCGAGGAAGTCCGGCGAGGAGCCGGTATCCGCCGGCTCGGTCAGCTGCCTTATCCTGAGGTAGAAGAAGTGGGGACCCTTCGACGGAGAGGATATGAAATCCGAAAGCTGATTCTCCGACCGGAGTCGGGGATCTGGCTGCCCGCCCTGAGGTTCGTTCCCCAGACCGGAGAACCGGATGGAGTCGTCCTGTACCTGCATGGCCAGGGTAAGCAAGTGGATGCCGATCCAGAGGGTCCCATCGAGAAGCTGGTGTTGGCAGGTCGCCGGGTTCTGGCCGTCGATCTTCGGGGTGTCGGCGAGACCCAGCACCCCAAGGGCAAGTGGGGTTACGGTCCCATCTTCGGCCACGATTGGGAGGACTTTTACCTAGCCTACATGTTGGGGCGTTCCTACCTGGGAATGCGCGTCGAGGACGCACTGGTTTGCGCCCGCTACCTGGCCGAGGGGTCGCACCTGGGGGAAGTGCATCTCGTAGGAATTGGAGAAGCCGGACCGGCGGCCCTACACGCCGTAGCCCTGGAGCCAGACCTTTTTGCTTCCCTGGAACTGAGACGCTCCCTGGTCTCCTGGTCCAACGTGGTCAAGACCGAGGTGACGGTCAATCAACTGGTCAACACGGTCCACGGCGCCTTGCAGAAGTACGATCTCCCCGATCTATTGGCGACCCTGCCCGCAGGCAAGGTCACAGTGATCGAGCCAACCGCTGCGACCGGCAAGCTTGTGACCCAGAACTAGGCGATAGGGGTAGGAAAGGACGATTGGGTTCGTCCCCCCCTCCCTCCGAACCGTACATGAGTCTCGCCCCGTTTTCCTCCACCCAACCCTGCACAAGTAGTGGTAACTGCGTTTCCGTGAGGGCTCAGCCAACTCAACCCACAGCACCGGAAAATCCTGGCAACGGAACCCTCATAGTCCGACACAAGCGACCAGCCCAGATCGGAACTGGCTGGTGATCGCAAAGTGTGACGGAGCACCTGGGGAGCCGCAGGTCGACTGATTGATCTTGTTTCCTGTATCTTGGGCTTCAAGGTTTGAGCTGAGATTCGACCAAACAAGGGAGGACCCCCATGGCCTGGAAAAATTCTTCCCGTCGGCAATTCGCGAAACAGTTGACCATCCTTGGGGCGCTGCCACTGGGTGCCCGCCCGCTGTCGGCAGGGCCGGAAACGGCTCCTTCGAAGCCTCCTGCCCCTCCTGAGGTCAAGTCCTATCCAGGGATTCTCAGGCATAGAGTTGTCTTCTGGGACCCTCACGGCTACTCCGCCTGGCCCACCATCTTGAGGTGCCGGAACGGCGAAATGCTGATTGCGTTCTGTGAAGCCATGCGTCGGACCGCGAGATTGACCCACGCGGATCCTTCCTTTTACGGCATGATCATTCGCTCTAGCGATCAAGGTGAAAGCTGGTCCGAGCACCCCGAAGTCATCGGTGGCTACCAGTATTACGGGATGGATGATCCCGGCATCATGCAGTTGTCCGACGGAAAGATCCTGGTCAACGCCTTCCGCCGCTCGTTTGCCCCGGCAGCTTCAGTGGACAGAAGAGTCGACGTTCGTTTGACCCGAGTGGAGCCTTATCATTGGGCCACAGGGTACAGCGACGACATGACCTATGTCTTCCACTCGTTGGACAATGCGCGTACCTGGTTGGAGCCCGTCCACGTGGATGTTTCCCCGTTCAAAGCGGGCTGTCAGCTCCGGGCGATCGTGGAATTGCCGGACGGAACCCTGCTCTTGCCTTGCTACGAGGAGTTCCATCGGCCATCGACTTCGGAGTCGTCGATGACCTGGACGGCCTATGTCCTGAGATCTCGTGATCGGGGCAGGACTTGGGGCGAGCCCTCGGTGATTGGAGCACACGGAGTCCATGGGATAGGCTACAACGAGCCGACTCTGATTCATCTATCCAGCGGTAAAACCATCGCTCTTCTCAGGACGGGGCCGGCGGAATATCTGTACCAGAGCGATTCGCACGATCTGGGGCAAACCTGGAGCGCACCGGCTAAGACTCCTATGTGGGGATATCCTGCCCATCTGTGGCAGCTCCAGGATGGGAGGCTCCTGGCCACCTACGGGCACCGGCGAGAGCCTTTTGGGATCCGGGCCTGTGTGAGCTCAGATGAGGGCAGAAGCTGGAATATCGAGAATGAGATCGTACTCCGGGATGATCTCAAGAACAGAGATCTGGGATATCCGACCACCTCGCAGCTGGACGACGGCACACTCCTGACCGCCTACTACGGAAGAGACGAAAACAACGATGTGACGTGTATTCAGATCACATCTTGGAAGTTAACCTCTTGACTGCGAAGTTGCGGACTTTGCCATCGTGGGGGTACGCTCTCTGCTATTCCCGAAGGAAGAAGGATTGGAGCCGAAGGCAGCTCAAGCACTAAACATTGGCGGGAGTAGACAGCTGTTCGTCGATGGGTACATCATCGACGAAATCCAGGACATAGAATGACCGTAGATAGGTCCCGCTGCATCCTTCGCATCGGCGTTGAAGCCAGCACCTAGAAGGAAGAGCGGTGGTCTCAACGGTGTTTTCCCCGTTGAGTCAATAGGAGAGGACGAACCGGCAGGGCTAGTCGAATCGGCTGAGTTATGGTTGGAAATCTGCCCGCTCTTCGACTGAGTTGTTGACAGGTGTTGACAGAAAGCGGTTCTTCTTGTTTTTCTGCGCTGAGAAAACTACCGTAACCTGTTGAGAATAGGATGGTAGCGGGGGCGGGATTTGAACCCGAGACCTTTGGGTTATGAGCCCAATCCAAGGTCTATAGTCTATTTCAGTCTGTTGTAGAAGAGTCCATTCTATCAATGACTTAGGGTAATTCGTTTCTCTTCTGTTTTAGCCTGTTCTTGCCTGTCTTCTTCTGAGTTGTTGATCCCTGTTGATGAAAACCCGGGGCATGCCCGCCCCCTGTCCCCCCGATAATATAGGGGCCCCATGAGGGACGGATTCTTGGCCAGAAGCAGCTAGACCCGGACCCATCATCTATGACGAGGATGTCTGCCCCAAGCAGCGCGGGCCGATGAAGCAAGCACGGACCTCAGGAAGGGAACCTCGAACCGGAACAAAGAGATGTTCGCCTGACGGATAATGGTTTGGCGAAGAACTGTGATAGTCGGCACCCGATCTTACAGACAACGTCCGGTTTCATTGCGCAATCGAATGACCGGTTCCGCCTAAAAGCGGTCATTCAGATCTTCCCCGGAAACGTCGAATGAACGACCGGAAAACGGCCAGGAGCAGTCATTCCACATAGACCAAGCGGTCATGCGACCACGAAAAGCTTGTGGCTGGAAAGATGAGCGTTCACAAGTTGCTCCGCCGGCGGATCGCCGAAAAGACACGTTGGCGAGAGTAAAGCCGAGCCCCATATGTGACGGTGCAACCCTGATCGTCGCACGTTCCTCTCGGCGGTGTTCAGGAGGCCCGTGTTGATAGGCCAGCCAGACCATCCCCTGCTACGAGGTCACCGTCAAGTCATCGGGGCAACCCTGACGATCATTCCAGAAGAGTTCTCCGCCGAGCGGATCGGTCTCGACGATGTCGGCAACGTGCTGGAGGCCGCCATTATCAAGCGAAGGGCGCTGGCATCGGAGCATGGACTCGCGATCATAGCCGAGGGAATCGCCTAGAAACTGCGCTTGGAAGAGCTCAAGACGATGTCAGGTGTCGAGATTGGAACAGACCAATACGGTCACATTCGACTGGCCGAGATTCCGTTGGAAAAGCGTCTGAAACGGCGGATCGAGCGGCGTTTTGCGGAGCACGGCGAGAAAATCAAGATCGTGGACAGAAACATCGGCTACGAGCTCCGGTCAGCACCTCCGATCCCGTTTGACATAGACTACACCCGCACGCTCGGGTATGCCGCAGTTCGGGCGCTGATCTCAGATCAGGAGGACAACCTTCCCAAGGGTGGAGGCCTCGTGTGTCTGAAGGATGGACACACCTGTCTCTTGCCCTTCTCAGAGCTTCGAGATCCCGTCATGGGACGCACGCGGATCAGGGTCGTCGACATCTTGAGCGAAAGCTATCGCGTGGCTCGAGAGTACATGATCCGGCTTGAGAAGGCCGACCTCGATGACTCCCAGCAACTTGGCAGGATTGCAGCCGCGGCCAGGATGATGCCCGATGAATTCGGGCAAAAGTTCGCTTCGGTCGTGGAGTGGTAGCATTAGCGATTGGTGACATTCTATGATAGGCGTTGCAAAGGACTGAGAATGAAGGTTCGCGTCTTCGAAACAACGGAGGAGATGGCTAGGCAGGCGGCGGCGCACGGGTTGTCTCTGATCCGCGAGACTCTCGAAGACCGCGGCAGTGCAAACATCGTATTGGCCACCGGTGCCTCGCAGTTCGACCTCCTGAAGTCGCTGGCTACATCGAAGCAGATCGCCTGGAATCGTGTGACTGCCTTTCACCTTGACGAGTATGCAGATCTGTCAATCGATCACCCGGCGTCATTTCGTCTCTATCTCTGGCAGAGGTTTGTGAGTCGTCTACCTCTGCCGCTGAGGGCGTTCTACTACTTGGACGGTGAGGGCGACTGCGTCGCGGAATGTGGCCGGGTCGGGCGGATCATCAAGCAGCATCCGGTAGATGTCGCGTTCGTGGGAATTGGAGAAAACGGCCATTTGGCCTTCAACGATCCACCGGCCGACTTCGAGACCGAGGAACCCTATATCGTCGTCCAACTCGACAAGGCATGCCGCCGTCAACAGCTCGGTGAGGGTTGGTTTACGAGGCTCGAAGAGGTGCCCCGGAAAGCGATCTCGATGAGCATTCAACAGATCATCAAGAGCAAGGCAATAGTCTGCACGGTTCCTGACGAGCGTAAGGCAGTAGCGGTGTACAACGCCGTTCGTGGAGCCGTAACGCCAGAGGTGCCTGCATCCATCCTTCAACGGCACGAGCAAGCCCAGATCTTTCTTGACCGACCCGCCGCCTCGCTGCTTCCGAACCGATGACAACCTGCGAGGAATCGGCGACCCGCAGCTCGGCCGCCGAGGCACCCGTGTCTCTTCGGTCCAGTCACTGGTCACACGCATAGACGACTTCACCTTCTACCACGGTCTGGTGGATACGAATTCCTGAGTCCGGCCAGTCGAAAAGGATCAGATTCGCTTTCTTGCCAGGCTCCAGCGTCCCCAGTTCTTCTTCTCGTGATAGAAGCCTTGCAGGATTCAGGCTTGCCATGTGAATAGCATCAGCTGCAGATATTCCGCAAAACCGCATCACATTGGCAACGCCCTCAGCAATGCTGGCGCCGGCTCCAAACAGGTAGGGTGTTCCGGCAAGCGCAATCTTTCCCTCCCGGCTTACCTCCACCGTATCGCTTCCGACAAGGTACAGTCCTGGCGGAAGCCCTGCCATAACAACTGCGTCGCTGACCAGAAGGCTTCGGTGGATTGCCTTACATCGAATCATCGATTTGACGACCGAGGGGGTTAAGTGGTGCCCGTCGACGATAAAACTGGCCACCAGCTCGTCACAGGCCAGCTGGTCCCAGATGTAGTTGGGATGTCGCGGAAGGGATGAGTGGGCTCCATTGCCCAGGTGCGTTGAAAGCTGCGCTCCCGCCCGGGTTGCTTCAACTATGTCTTGGGGCCTGGCGTTGGTATGTCCCAGCCCCACGACGATACCCTGCTCCACCAGTCTCTCGATGAAGGATATCGCCCCCTCAACCTCGGGGGCGAGGGTGACGAGTCGGATGCGGCCCTCCGCCGCCTCCTGAAAGCGGCTAAACTCATCCCAATCCGGAGACCGTACGTGCTCGACGGGATGTGCTCCCCTGGGACCGTCGACAGGCGAAATATAGGGGCCCTCCAAGTGAATTCCCAGAACAGATCGTGCAATGCGGGGATCCCTACACGCCTTGCTGACACAGCTCAACGAGGACCTAATTGCGTCAGATGCGGCAGTCACGACCGTCGGGCAGAGTGCTCCGACGCCACAGCGCCACTGCAGCTCCACCATTCGTCGAATGGAACCGGCAGTTGTTTCGGGTCCGTTGACCGCGTTGCCACCAAAGCCATTGATTTGAAGGTCCAATAGGGCAGGTGCAATCCACAGCTGCGGATCTTCTTCGGTCTCGTCGACGCTTTCAATGCGCTGGTCAACGACTTCCACCACAACTGGTTTTCCGGAGAGATAGTCTCTGCCGAGGAGGTGTTGTCTGCTACTACATCCCATTTCCATCGTGTCCTCATGGTCTGGTTGAAACTTCCCATTTTGGCACCTCGTCTTCACACCATCTAGGGGCAACCCCTCCCGTCAAATACTAGCCCGGCCCCACGTCGCGCTGCACGAGCGTCTCCTGCCGGACGTGAATCATTGAGGACACATGAAAACCATCGTCAGCGCTGAGTGACCGGCAGGGTGCCCTTTTCACCGTTGGGGAAAGCATACGCTCGTAGCGGGAATGGGAATGACCAAGGTGCACAGCTCGAGTGTATCCACTTTGTTCCACCTAGGAACGGATGGAAACGGGTAGAAACAGATCAATTGAGGTGGCAAAAATCCATGTCATGTGTTTGTTTTACCTACATTCATTTGGACAGATTCGGATCGCCGCCGATCCAGACTCAACATCTGGTGTGTGGCTTTGATCGCCTAGCCCACTTCGCCGTATATTGCCCTTGCCGGAGAAGTGTCTGGGGCTAAAGGCATTTCCAGAGCGGAAGGAGCGGTTTTCTGCAATCTCAGCGTAGTTCATTCGACGTTTCCGGGGAAGATCTGAATGACCGCTTTTAGGCGAAAGCGGCCGTTCAGGGACGATCTACTCTGACACTGTTTGTACGGTCAGATCTGTGCTATCACAGAGTAGCGCCCCTAGAATTCTTGACATAACCGTCTGACTCGCCCGGCCCGTAGCCCCAGAAAGCTGCTCACAATCACCCGAGTGAGTTCCTATTCAACACCACTGTCAAATTCTTGGAATAGCCGTCTGAAACCAGCCTACTTCTCCGTTCAGATACCGATCAACGCCCCCTTTGACTCTCAGTCACACCCCCTCGAAAAATTCTTGAAATAGCCGCCTGCCGCCAGTCCGGGTATACTGCTCCCCCCCCGGGTACCCCTTGGACAACGTTTTGAAAATAAATGAGTTACACCCATTTTTTCTTGACATCGGGGTGCTGACTGGCTAGAATCGAGGGAGAATTTGCCCCGATCGGGGCCAAGATGCACACGGTGGATAGCGGGCCTGAAGGGTGCGGAAACACCCCCCAGACCCTACCACCCAAACCTAACGAGGAGGTTTGAATGGCTAGTTCAATTCTACCCCAGGGGACCTCTTCCCCACACCCTGACCACTACTCTATTAAGGAGTTCCAGTTGCTGGTCAGGGACACACCCGTAGTCCCGGCTGAGATTCAGCCCTTCGTGGGCATCCAGTACTGTTCCTCAAACCAGGTCTATGAGGCTTTCCAGCATCTGGCATCGATGCCGGTGGAGACGTTCGTGGTCCTACACCTGGACGGCAAGAACCGAATGGTCGGCATGACCACCTGCTCGATTGGGAGCATGACCGCGTCTTTGGTGCATCCTCGAGACGTCTTCCGGCCTGCCATCGCCAACCTGACCGCTGGACTGATCCTGATTCACAACCACCCGAGCGGACACCCCCAGCCCAGCCAAGAGGATATTCGGATCACGAACCGACTCTGTGAAGTGGGAAAGCTGATCGGGATCGGGTGCTGGATCATGTCGTGATCGGGGGACAGGGGCGATATTTCAGCTTTGCCGATCAGGGCATGCTGGGCTGATCACATATCCAAACATTTAGGATCTGCGGTACCTGTCGCCAAACCAACACCACAGGCCCACCAACACAGGGAGGTTCCCCCCCATGCAAGACTCACTTGATCAGAACTACGCCAGCCGGCCGAAAAGAGGCTGTCACTTTCACCTATTGGCCGAAGGGACCGCTAATCCTAAGCTGGCCAAGCTGGCCGAAGAGCTCGGTATCCTGCCCTTCGCTCTCTCCCTGGCACCTTTTAATGTATCGGGAGCGGGCAACGTCTGTCCCCTGGCCAGTCCCGGGTGTTCTACGGTCTGCTTGAACTATGCGGGCCGTGGCCGAATGTCCCA
>CAUZIZ010000182.1:0-10137 GCA_963579905.1 Acidobacteria bacterium UBA6911
GACTCTTGGCGTCGAGTTTTTCCACCGCTTCTACGACGAGATACACCCACCGAAGAATGCAACTCCAAGACTCCAAAAGTGTAACCGTGTGCCCGGGAGAAATTGTTGCCTATGAATCGGGAGCTACGTGATTTAACCAGGTGTTGATTACTATAGTCAAATTAGATGTCTATATAGGAATAACAGGATAGGAATAACAGGACTGGACGATGAAAGAGCGCCCTAATATTGTTTATCTGATGACCGATCAGCAAAAAGCGTCGGCGACCAGCGTCTATGGCAACCCCTTTGTACCCTGTCCCTTCATGGACAAGATGGCTGAGCAGGGTCTTGCCTTCCGTGACACCTATGCCGCCTCCTCCATTTGTACGCCCTCACGAGCCTCGGTGATGACGGGTGTTCATCCTCTGGTGCACCAGGTCACCTGTCATCAGAACCGGGCCCCCTTCAACTTGGACCAATTGCCGGAGCTCCTGGCAGCCAGCGGATACTACACTGCAGTCGTAGGACACCACGAATACGATCGTGACCTGGACCGCGGCTGGCATCATCAGACCAACATGTGGACCCGGGGACCAATTGGTACTGCGGCCGAGTTTTTGTACGGGCACGGCCGGGCGGGCTATGGCTGGGCGTCGGAGCCACTAGAGTGCACAGCCGAGGAGGGACACGCCTACGCGGTGGCCACGCGTGTCATCCACCAACTCGATTCGATCCAGGACAGCGGCGCGCCCTTTTTCTTGCACGTGCCCTTTCTCGAACCGCATCCTCCCTTCTACACTCCGCCCCCTTACGACATCCTGATTGATCCCGCTAGTCTCCCGCTTCCGGATAGAGGAGACGGGGCCAATCGTCCCCAGTGGCAAGACGCCTGCCGTCAAGAACAGGCTTCACACCTGGCAACAGAGGATGATATCCGAAGGTTGATTGCTATCTACTACGGCATGATTGCCTACGTCAACGACCAGATGCAGCGGATCTATGATGCAATGCGTCTGCGGGGAATGTTGGACAACACCTGGATCATCGTGGCCTCCGACCATGGCGATTTTCTGGGTGAAAAGGGGTTGTTTTCCAAGACCGAATCGCTCTATGAATGTCTCCTGCACGTGCTGCTGATCATCGCGCCTCCTCCCCACGCCGAGCTGAAAGTTGGAAAGCAGATCGAGGGCCTGGTCGATCTCATCGACCTTTTTCCAACCATCCTCGGGATTGCAGGTGTCGATGTACCCGAGTATGCCCAGGGCGAAGACCTGATCAGTTGGGTCGGCGACGGTGCTGTGGAGCCCCTGCGTGAGTGTCTCTTTTCCCAGGTCGGCAACTACCACGGTCATCTGGGACAGAGCAATTACGGAGGCACCAAGGCAGGAAGGCACCCCGGACTTGTTCAGGCTGCGCGCAGTGGTTCTTATTCCTACATCCGCGACCCAGACTACGGCGACGAGGCCTACGATCTGACTCAGAACCCTTTGGAATTGAACAACCTGATCGGTGTCGATGCAGCCGAACCAGAGCCGATCCGACAGCTTCGATCCCGTTTGGGGGGATGGGAACAGGAGTGCCTGGATTTGCGCGCGAGACTAGGCGTTGTCCCGGGCTATCGTGGTTTCGATGAAGTCTGGGAATAGGGTTCTCGATCAGGACTACATTCTGAAGTCCGAGCAACGAGAGGTCCCCGCCGTGTCGGTACCTTTACTTCTCTATTTCGACTGCAGGACGGGTAGATGCTTGCGACCTGTCGGCTCGGCAGCGGATTCCGCCGACGGCATCTGCCAGGTCGCGCGATCGGACGCTATGCCGGCCCCAACGAACGCTGTCTAGGCGCTTGATGGGCGCGCATTCAGATCTGATTGAACGGTAGAAAAGTGGGACAGAATCGATATTTTCTACCAAGCGTGATAGGATAGCGACCGGCTTACGGAGAATATTCCATGAACATCCTTCTTTATAACCCAGATAACGAAGTCACTAACAATTACATGCCCCACCTCTGGATGTTCGTACTCCAGGCGGTGACACCGCCCGAACACCGGGTGTTCCTCATCGACGGGAACGCCCAACCCATGACCGAGAAGGATATCGCCAGGTTCGTCCGTGAGAACGACATCCAACTGGCCGGCATTGGTGCCATGACGCGGATGGCAGTCCGGGCCTATCGAATGGCGGATGCGATTCGCGCTGCCGGGGCGAAGGTCGTCATGGGTGGCCCTCACGTAACCGAGGTGCCGGACGAGCCCATCGGGAGAACAGAGGAGCCCCGTCACGCTGATGCGGTGGCTCTGGGAGAGGCCGACTATCTCTGGCCCCAGATCGTGCGGGACACCGAGCGTGGCGAGCTGAAAGAAGTCTATAGACCTGTGGACGAGGCGGGCGTTGAGGTAAAGCCTTCTCTCGAGGACTACCCGAAGATCCCTTGGGAACGGCTGGATCTCGACCAGTTCGACCTCATCGCGAAGATTCCTCGCTGGGCACGCTACCTCCTCGATCGGGTCGGGACAGGAGTGAAGAGTTTTCAGGTGGTGCCGATCGAGTCCGGCCGCGGCTGTCCCTACGGATGTGATTTTTGCACGGTGACTGGTTTTTTTGGCGACTCGATCCGCTTTCGCAGCAACCAGAGCGTGGTCGACGAAATGTTAAGGCTAAAGGCCCGCGCCGCTGCCGAGGCTGACAAGATCGCGGTGTTTTTCATCGACGACAATTTTGCTATCAATGTGAAGCGGACCAAGTCGCTGCTTCGCGAGATTATTCGGCAGGACGCCCAGCTTCCTTGGATCGCTCAGATCAGCATGAATCTCCTCAAGGACGAAGAACTCGTGGATTTGATCGCCGAGAGTGGTGGCTGCTGGGTCTTCATGGGACTCGAGTCTATCGACGCCGACAACTTGAAGGGCGTCAACAAAGGGTTCAACAAGCCAGCCCAATATGGGACGGTCCTCCAGCGGCTGGCGGACCGAGGTATCTATTCGATCACGTCTTTCATTTTCGGCATGGACGGAGATAAGCCGGGGGTGGCCGATAAGACGTTGGAAGCAATCGCGTCTTGGCCTCCTGGGCTGCCCGTCTTCGGCCTTCTGACGCCCTATCCAGCGACGCCACTCTATGATCGTCTCGTCCAGGAAAATCGCCTGACACGCCCCAAGCACTGGCTTGACTTTCGGCCCTTCCGGATGGCCTTCACTCCTAAGAACATCACCGTCAAGCAGGCGGAGCACGAGGTCCACGAGGCCTGGCGTCGATGCTACGAGCCAAAAGCCATCGCCGCAGCGCTGCGCCAGCTCGAAGGCCAACCGTTCCGCCAGCGCGCCACCATGTTTTTTGCCCGGCTCATTTTTAGAGGAATCTACTTTCCTCAGCTCACTAAACGTCAATGGGCGGGGCTCCTCTGGAGTAATAGGGTCAGCCTGATCCGTATTTTGAAGGAAGCCTACCAGGCTTACCGCGGAATCAGGAGGGACGATTCGCCTTTGGTCGTCGCGCCGGCTCCGGACACCGCCGTGGTCGGGCGGCGCCTCGGCACCTGATCCCAACCGTTGCCGGCGCCTCTTTATCAGGGAGTGCGTCTTGGATGACCTGAAATTTGTCGACCCAGCCGTCCAACGCGGCGTGCTGCGCCGCGTTCACGTTCCACTATTGTTCCTTTTTCTGTTGTCAGGCGCCCCCTGTCCTGGCCAGGGGGCGCGATCTGCTGTGCCTGGGCTATTGGAGCGGCCCGTCCTGGTTGACCTAGGAGCCGATAGGGAGCTTTTCGTCGACCACTATCTGATCGATCAACTCAAGGGGGTTCGTCTCAAGCTGCACCATCCCCGTCCGGCTGAGGTCGTGATAAAGGCTGACCGGTCTTGGGAAGGGGAGTTGGGGTTTGGCCAGACGGTCATCCTACACGATGGCATCTACCGGATGTATTACCAGGCCAGCAACAAGGTGTGCTACGCCGAGAGTACGGATGGAATTAGCTGGACAAAACCTGAGTTGGGGATCATCAGCGTCGATGGAAGCCGGGCAAACAATCTGGTAGGGACATCAGGGGGGGAGTACCTGCATGACAACGAGACTGAGCCAGCAGGCAGGATCTTTCTCGATAGTAGACCCGGAGTGCAACCGACCAAGCGTTTCAAGGCAATCACGCTCAACGAAGACAAGAGGGCCAATCCTTCCGAGGAGGAGCTTACCAGCAAGTTCTCGCTGGACCAGAGCGGTCTGTGGCTGGGGAGTCCCACCGACGTCATCCCCTGGGTCTCGGCCGACGGCAAGACGTGGAAGAAGTTGGGCGATAAACCGATGTTCCGAAACAGTCTCTACGGCACCCTGGACGGAGATTTCTCTCTCTTCTGGTCAGAGACTGAGGGGCAGTATGTGATGTACACGCGTTATTTCACCTCTCCCAATCGGTCCGTTGGTAGGCGCTCCTTGGCACGGCTGACGGCGCCTGATCTGTTCCACTAGTCCGAGTTTCAGCCCATCAGCTTCGGAGACGATGGGATCATCCCCGAGAACCATCTCTACATCAACCTGACGCTTCCCTATTTCCGGGCTCCCAAGATCTATCTGGCCTTTCCCGCGCGACTCATGGTCGGACGCCAGGCCCTGACAGAACAGCAAGCCAGGGAAGCGGGCATTCTCGAGGGGGCAGAGACCGACTGCTCGGAGACGGTCCTCATGACCACCCGTGGTAACGGCACCCGTTACGACATCACTTTCCGGGAGGGCTTCATTCGCCCGGGCCTGGGAGCGCGTCACTGGAAGACCCTAACCACCTATGCACTCCGGGGCGTCGTCCCCACGGGCAAGGATCAGATCTCCATGTACGTCACCCGTGCGGCCGGCACAGATTCCTGGCATATCCGACGCTATACGTTGCGGGTGGACGGCTTTGCATCGGTGAATGCTCCCTACGATGGTGGCGAAATGGTGACCCGGCTTCTCACTTTCTCCGGCAGGGAGCTGCTGCTCAACTACTCGGCCTCGGCTGCCGGCAATGTCAGAGTCGAGATCCAGGGTCCTTCGGGAGACGCGATTCCTGGCTATTCCCTTGAGGATGCGCAAGAGATTGTGGGGGACGAGATCGAACGCCTGGTAGCCTGGAAGGCTGGCTCGGATGTATCCGCTCTGGCGGGAAAGCCGGTTCGTCTGCGCTTTGTCATGAAGGATGCTGACCTCTACTCCCTTCGCTTTCGCTAGTTCCACAACTGTCGCAGATTACGAGCCTTTGCCTTCCCCCCCAGGAGGCGCTGGCCTCATTCGAGAAAGAAACTTCGAAGGATCCAGAATAGGGGGTGTCGCGAAAGCCCTTGGAGATTGGAAGGGTTAGGATCTCGGCGCGCTGTTGCTTCGGCGTGCTTACAGAGCCGTGACCGTGAGGGAGCGGGACCCGATCACCGATCGGGGCATACTGTGAGTCTATAAGAAAGAGGGTCCTCGGGTCACTGTCTGCCGGGGCCGTTGTTTGCCGGCATCGGTATGCCGGTACCGCTCCTACGCAGGTACGGCTCTGTCAAGCGGCTGCTCCTGCATGATTCCTATCCAATGAGATTTCAGGTTAGTCCCACCCCGCTGCACTGCCCCATTCGAGAAAGAAACTTGGAGTCCCGGCCGTGGCGGCGGTCTCCAGGCCGCCGTGTATCGAGCCAGAGGCTCGAAAAGAAGAATACTTCGGCCTGGAGACCGAACCCACCTCGACCCACCTGAGCCAATTGAAGTTTCAGCTTAGTGCGGCCTCCGGCTGCGCTGAATCATTCAGGAAGAAACGTCAACATCCCGTAGTGGCACGGGCATCCCTGCGTGATGGCCGGCCCGTGGAGCTAGAGGCTCCACAATCACGGCCTGGAAGGCCGTGCCACGGTTTTCACAGACAAGGGACGTTCAGACGATTCTTTCAAGTTTCAGGTCAGTTTGTTGGAATATCGCCGAAAGTCCTGGCCATTCTCGATTCAGAGACCGGACTTGGAATCGGTTCGATTTTGACCGGCCAGGAGCCCGGATACAGGACAAGGCCAGGGAAGGCACAGGCAAAGTTTGTAGGCGCGGGCTAGGGAAAAGGTGAGGTGAGGCGCTAACTAAACTAAACACGTACGCAGCCGAGGGTCGGACTCAGTTACTCAAGCAGGCCCAATTCCGACCTTCCCCAAAGGGTCAGCTTCCGATCTGCCCTTTCTTCCTCGAAAAGAAGACTAAAGAGGAAGCCCCCTGAAGTCGAAACGGTGAAGGAGATCAGGAAGTACCAGACCCAGTGCACTTCGGTGAAAATCTGGACCCATAGCGTAATCGATAGGGCCAGCACCGTGGCTATGAGCCAACCTCGGAAGTTGGCCCTCCTGGTCAGGATTCCCAACAGGAACAAGGCCAGCACCGGACCTGAAAAGAGGCCCAGAAAGGTCTGAGAGGCCTGTAGGATGTCCTCGATGTAGGCAACGACAAAGGACACCAGAGTGGCGAAAGTGCCCAGGACCAGCGTGACCTTCCGGGCCAGGCGCACGTCGGATCTATCGTCTCTCTTCTGTTTCCTCAAAGGCTTGATGAAGTCGTTGACTACAACCGTCGTCACCGAGTTGATCCCAGAGTCCATACTGGACATGGCGGCGGCGAAGATCCCCGTAATGACCAGTCCTGAGACTCCCTGGGGCAGCACAGCCATGATGTAGAAGGGCAAGATCTGGTTGCGCTCAATCCCCGGTGCCAACGCTTCCGGGTGCTGTTGAAAGTAGACGAACAGGGCCAGACCGATGAAAGTGAGGAGGACGATGATAAAGAAGTCGATGAAGGAGTTGAAGAACACCGACTTGACCATTCCCCGGAAAGTCTTCACGGCCAGTAACCTCTGCACCGTCACCTGGTCAGTGCCGTAGTCCTGCATGTACTGGAAAAAATAGCTGACCAGGATTACGGGAGCGCTCAGTTCGTAAAGACTGGGAGTCCAATTGGCTAGTTGTACCCGTCCCGCCTGGCTCCCAAAAACCAGGATCCCTCCGATGCCACCCTCCACCGACTAGATCAACTCAAGCGCTACCCAGAGGGCACCTCCGATGAGAATGACGAACTGAAGGGCATCGGTCCAGAGGACAGCAGCCAGCCCCCCCAGGACCGTGTAGACGGTCGCTAGAATTCCCATCAGCAGGATGGCGAGGGTGAGGTTGATGCCCGTTACCACCGACAATGTCAGGGCGGGCACGTAGATTACCGTCCCCAGCCAGCCGAGTCGGGCGAACAGGAACAAGACCGAGACGGCATAGCGGGCCCCATCGCCGTAGCGACGCTGAATGTATTCGTAGCTGGTGGTAACCTTGAGTCTCCGATAGAAGGGATAAAAGAGATAAATGAGAAACGGAGTCACCAGCGGACTAATGATGGCAGCCAGGACGATCGAGGTGTTCTCGGCGTAGACGGTCCCTGCCACCCCTATATAGGTGATGGCACTGGTGACGGACGCGAACATGCTCAAGGCCACAATGAACCAGGGCATTCGTCGTCCTGCCAGGAAGTACTCCTCGGTGGAGGTTTGTCGGCGGGAGAGGCGGAAGCCGATGCCCAGCATCAGAGCCAGGTAGGAGAATAGGATCAGGTAGTTCAGAGTGCCAAAGCTGAATTGAGATTCCATAGACTCCGCGGCTCAGTATGGGCGCAGGTTCAGAATGTGGTTTCTGGGTCGCCTCCGGGCCGAATCGGAGCCCATTCTCCGCTTAACCCGAGTAGAACCAGGATTCTGGCACTCGTTCGAGCTTGATTCGCCGGGTCCGCTTCCCCTTTTTGAAGGCGTCGTACCGATAGGTGATGAAGACCTGTCCCTTGGCGAAGGCGAGCGAGGGATAGTGGTACATTGAGAATCCGTCGGGAAGGGTCCCAGCAGTAGGATCTACCCGAATGTGTGCTACCGGAGGGGGCGAAATGTCCTCGGCGGCGGCCAGCCCCGGACTCGATTCGACTGTCTTGAAGTTCTTCTAGGTCTTGCCCTCATCGCCGGACAGGGCAACAGATAGCCGGCTGCGGTAGTAGCCTCGGCGAATCTCCCGTCCCGAAGTCTGATTCCAGATCACTAACAGATCGTTGGAAGAGCGAAGTCGATCTAGGTCACACGGGACATCCCCGCTGGAGAGCCGGGTCGGTGTTGCCGCCGTCCAGTTCTTGCCCCCGTCGCCGGAGATGCTCTGAAAATATCGGCCAACTTTGGTCCGGAGCAGCATCAGGATACGGCCGTCGCGCAGCTCTTGGACCACCGGTTCGGACGTTCCTCCGAAGCCTCCCAGGTTCTGCTCTCCGGGCAGGGGCCAGACCATGATCGATCCCAGACTTCGCTCCCAGGAGGTCCCACTGTCATCCGAGAAATAGGCATAGCACCCACTCATCTGCGGACGATGGCCGTGCCCTTCCAGCCGGATTGGCTTGCCTTGATGGGTCCCTCGAGCGAAGGCCTCCCGAGTCTCTGAATGCAGACCGTTGAACTGCCAGTAGACAGGCATCAGCAGGCGGCCGCTAGAAAGCTCACGCAGCCTCCCGAAAGGGACCTGAAGGAAGGCACCCGAGGATGGAGCAAGCGGACCGGGAAGATCGATGTTGACGCCCGCAGACCAGTTCTTTCCCCCGTCCTCGGAACTGCTGTAGCGAAGGGTTCGATGTTGGTTGTGATGCGACCTGGCCGATTCCAGTTGTTCCGAGTACACCATGCCTAGTCGCCCCTGCTTCAGGGTTGCCAACTGTCCGCGGGTGCCCTCCATCGGTTTCCCTTCCTGGAGGAAAGAGAAGGGCTCCCGCCAGGTTTCCCCTCCGTCCTGCGAGACCGATCCGGCTCCCGCTCCGACCAGGGCCAGCAGACTACTATCCTCCCGCACCGCCAGTATCCGTCCAGATCCTTCGGGCAGAAGGGTTGCAAAGACGTCCTTTTCTTCCGCCGCCAGGGTGGAAGTTCGCAAGGTCATGGCACCGAGACCTGATGCTGCCAGAAAGTGTCGACGGCTCATGTTCTCATTCATCTTGTATTTCCTTTCGCTGACCGATGAAGCGGGTCAGTCCCGCCCCCAGGAAGCACTGGCCCCATTCGAGAAAGACACTTCTTCTCACTTCCGGAGACCATCACCTACGCCGAAGGCGTTACTGCGCGTAGCCCAGGCGGCTACGGCTACTTGCCACTCCCATCTTCCCGATCTCAGTAGCTTCCCAACTATAAGGGTTGGCGATGCTAAGCGAGCTACCCGGGTTTAAGACGCCCCTTCCTTTTCTACACTGAATGAAAGTGTTAATGCCAAAATGGTACCTATGCTTGTTGGCAGTCGGGGAAGCACAGGTGCTCGGCCCAGGCTCCCTCGGTGAATGCGGGGGTCAGGAGCAGTCCATCCCGGACCCATGGCATCCAGAAATGCCGCGACGACTGTATCGGCGCCTCCCTCGACCCAGCCCAGACTGCTAAGCGAGCTGTGGAGCATGACACAGTCGCCTTCCCGAATCCCTAGTGCCTGTAGGACATGGACGAGGCTATTCTGGCTGATGGACCGAAGAAGAATCGATGCAGTAGTGCCCTCTCCCACGGAAGCGCTTCCGCTCTCGTTGGCAGGCCAGAGACCCTGCTCAGAGAACTGCCATTCCGCTTCGCCATCGGCCGAGCGCCCGGAATGAAGAACTACTTGGCATCCCTTCGGAATGTTACGCGAACCTGCATTTGCCCCTGCACTTCGAAGGCTTGCAGTTGACCGTTGGTCACCACGGGACTCGAGGCTGTGTAGGTGGACCTGAATCCATCCATAGTGGTGAGGTGAGGATTGCTGCAGAGAATTGTCGAAACGCTATTGGAGATCGTCAGGTTACAACCTCGCATCGGGTCTCGAGTTTCCACTCCATTCGCATCAGTATAGATCGCGACCGCGCTTCCTTCGAAGGGAGTTCCGGTATACCGTACGACCACGCCAATTGGATTTCCGGAGGCGTCCGCAATCTCGAACTTGGCGCGAAAAACCACCTCTCCGTCCTCGGCGGGCCGCTGGGCGTGGACCATCGGTGCCACTAACCCAAAAATAAGCGCAATTTCAAAAACAGGACCGTTTCCCGGCTCCTAGGAGTCATTTTGGAGGCCCAAATTCTAAGTTTTTGCACCAAGCCACTCAGAACTCGGCTCGGCTGTTGCGGTACTGCCCGCCGATCGCTTATGAGGAGCTA
>CAUZIZ010000183.1:0-10008 GCA_963579905.1 Acidobacteria bacterium UBA6911
TCAAGGAGCGCCAAGGGCCGCGAGAGCTGGGGTGAGGTGTGTCTAAAAACGTCGACAGAGGGGATAGAATAGCTCCTCCTAAGCGATCGGCGGGCAGTACCGCAACAGCCGAGCCGAGTTCTGAGTGGCTTGGTGCATAAACTTAGAATGCGGGCCTCCAAAATGACTCCTAGGAGCCGGGAAACGGTCCTGTTTTTGAAAATGCGCTTATTTTGGGGCTAGTGCAGCTCGCCATAAGTTCTGAGCCACAGGGGCAGTAGTCAATCGTTGTCGCTGGCTAGGCGTCGCAAGCGAGGCATATCGGGCCATACTCCGAGTCGAGCGCAACAACGCCAACGGCGACGATGGGCTGCTGACCCTCCTCATAGCGTCAACGTTTCAGGGTGGTGAGGGACGGCACAGTTCTTCCCTGGTTACGCCAGTGGGGAGCTCTGTCTCGGTGAACCCGAAAGCCTCGACCATCTCGAGATGTTGATCTGTCCCGATGAAGCTCTTCAGGTGGCTATCGAACTCCTCCCGGAACCGTGCGTCATCCTTTCGAAATCCGATTCCGCTGCAGAGACGAGTAGGCTCCCCGGGGACATTTGAAATGTTGAAGGGCTGGGCCCTTTCCAGGCTGGAATCTCCGGCCTTCCTGAGCATATCCTTATGTGCGGGAACCGGGCCCGCCAGCGCGTCCACCCGATTGGCTTGGAGTCCAGCAATGGCACTGGGTGCATCCGGAAAGATCAAGATTCGGTCCTGGGACAAGCCAACCGCCCGGGCAAAACGAAGCTCGACTCCGCCCGAGACCACCGCCAGCCGGGCCGCCGGGTGCCTGACCACATCCTCGTACCCATGCAAGCCAAGGGGATTTCCAGTCTTGACGATGAATCCCTGGCCAATGCATGAAATCGGTTCGGAGAAACTGATCTCACGACAGCGCGGTGGAATGATCCACATTCCCGCCGCGATGACGTCAAAGCGGCCAGCCTTCAAGCCCGGGATCAGGGAGGCGAACTCTGTGAGGACCCCTTCGAAATCGACTACTCCCATCTTCTTCAGTATGTGCCGTGTCACCTCAACCGACTCTCCGACGAGCTTATCGCTCTCGTTATCGTAGTAGGCAAAAGGGGCCTCGTTGGCATAACCGATGCGAACCACTCCATCGCGACCAAAACCCTCCTTATTGCGTCCTTTCCGGCCACCCTCGGAGCAGCTTAGGAAGCAGCTCGGCAGAATCAGAACGATAATCAGTAGGGCCACCGGCCTAAATAGTCCGTTTCGGAGATACCACGACGTCGATAACCAAGACGACCGGGCTGAGATTTTGAGCCGGGAGGATGAAAAGGCCGATGTTGAAGTAGTCTTCCGGTACTGTCGCGCAAACATGCAGAGGCGGGCAGTGTACACGGCGCCTAAGAACACACGCAAGACGCCACCCTAGGTCAAATATCTGGACATCGTACTTTCACGCTGCGGCCTTGCCAAATCGGTGACCTGATTGACTCCTCCTTTTGCTCACGACTACAATTCCCCCTCTTACAACCATTTCGAATTTCGCGACTCCAATCTCGTGGGCACTACCTTCACCACACTGGACCTGATCATCTTCTTCGGATCGCTGACCGCGGTCATGGCCATCGGTCTGCTTGTCGGGCGGAAAGAAGAAACCTCAGAGGACTATTTTCTCGCCGGCAGGGAAATCCCTTGGTGGGGCGTGGCCGGATCGATCTTCGGCAGCAACGTCAGCGCCAACCATATGATCGGTATGATGGGGATTGGCTTCAGCGTAGGCTTCGCCCAGAGCCATTTCGAACTGGGCGCGATCGCCGGCCTGATGCTCCTCTGCTACGGCTTCCTGCCGATCTATCGAAAGCTGAAGGTCTACACCCTCGCTGAATACCTGGGCCAGCGCTACGACGATCGCAGTCGTATCGCCTACGCCATCATCATGATCTTGATCATGGCAGTCGTCCAGTTGGTTCCTGCTCTGTATATTGGAGCTCGTTCGACCTGCATCCTGATGGGAGGAGACGCAGTCGAGCAGGTGTCGCTCAATAGCACAGCGGCGGCCGAATCACCCGATCCGTCGGACCCCGATTCCGGCTCCGATCAGCTCCAGGACCAGTCGTCCAACGGACTCAAAGTTGACCGGTTCTACTATGCCCTCTTCGTTATCGCTCTGGCCGCAATCTCAGCCAGCTACACTATCTTGGGGGGGCTGAAGGCGGTCATATGGACCGATGTCATGCAGTCTTTCCTGTTGCTGTTGGCGGGCATTGTGCTGGCCCTGTTGACGTTCGACCAGATCGGTGGCTGGGGTGAGATGATGCTGCGAGATCAGGCCGGTGCCGGAAAGATGCACCTGTATCTTCCCAGCCATCATCCTGAGCTCCCCTGGACAGGGGTACTGACAGGCCTGATGGCCCTACATTTCTTTTACTGGGGAACCAATCAATTTATCGTGCAGCGCGCGCTGGCTGCACGCAGCTACTCCGAGGCGCGGATCGGAATCATCGCTGCGGGCTTTCTGAAGCTGCTGATCCCTTTCTTCGCCATCGGCACCGGTGTGGCCGCCTTCTACCTGTTTCAAGAGCGGCTTCCCCAGCGTACCATCGCTCCTGATACTGCCTTTACGGAACTGGTTTTACTTGTGGTTCAACCAATCGGATTCGGCCTCATCGGGATTATCTCCGCGGGCGTTATCGGAGCGATTCTGTCCTCGATCGACTCGACGATGAACTCCGCTGCGACGATTGTGACTGTAGACCTGTATCGAAAATATATCAATCCTGAGGCCAGCGATTCCCAGATGATCCGAGTGGGGCGGCTTTCCATTGTCGTGTTCGTGACGCTGGCTGCGCTGATGGCGATTTGGGTCATCGACCCCAATTCGGATAAGAACTTCTTTCTCCAGATCGTCGACTACCAGGGCTACCTGACTCCTGGACTCCTGGTTGTCTTCTTGCTGGGACTCTTCTGGAGGGGCGCCACAGCCGCCGGCGCCTTTGCCACGATCTTGGCCGGAGTTCCCCTCTCCGGACTGGTGGAGCTAGCCTACAACTCCTATCTGGGAACGATCCCCACAATCGCAGTTTATCTGGGCACGCAACTCAACTTCTTCCACCGCGTCCTTGCCGTGATTCTACTGTGCGGCGGCGTCCACGTCCTGGTCAGCCAACTGGGTGGAACGGATCGGAAGGAAGAGCCCCTGGTATGGGCCGATCTCGGAGATCACGACCCCGCGGCTCTTCGCCGGTTGCTCTGCTTTCTGCTCCTCTGGATCGTTGCCTTGGCAGGCCTGGGCTACGTCGTCTATTCAGAGCAAGCCTCGCCGACCTTCAGTGCCTGGCTGGGTGCCGTTATGACGCTGATACTGCTGCCCTTCGCCCGAGCAGCAGGCCTCGGTTCGAATCTTGAGAGCGGCAATGCGGCCTCTACTGAAGCCACCGCGCTGCTGAAGGACGACCTCACCTGGGCCATCCTGCTTTGCTCAGCAGCCGTCTTCATGATGTATTACTTCTACTGACTCCTGCAGCCACGCAGCAGCCAGCACGCCCTGGATTAGATCCGTCCTCCGCAGCCTCTAAGCTGAAACTTCAAGAATTCGTCGCACGTCTCTAGTCCCCGGACAGCGCGTCGAACGGGATCTGTTTGCCGACAGCATCAACCTACTTCACCAAGACTAGACTCCCCAGACCCTTGTCACGACCTGAGGGTGAACTACCAGTATTACAAAGCCAAGTCCATCAGGGCACCGAACGACTTGACCCGTTAGCAAGATGAGCCCAGGTTCCGAGGAGAGAGCCGAACAACTCCTCCCCACGCAGTGACGCACAACCTCGCCAGTAGCCTGGAGTTTTCTTTCTCGAATGGGGCAGTGCTTCCTGGGGGGAAAACTGACCTGAAACTTCAAAGAATCGTCTGCACATCTGAACGTCGCACGTCCCTTGTCTGTGAAAACCGTGGCACGGCCTTCCAGGCCGTGATTGCGAAGCCTCTAGCTCCATGGCCCGGCCATCACGGGCAGGAATGCCCGTGCCACTACGGGATGTTGACGTTTCTTCCTGAATGATCCAGCGCAGCCGGAGGCCGCACTAACCTGAAACTTCATTGGAACTCGCACCTCCAGGTCGCCCACTAATTCGAACGTGAGGAAGCCTGAAGCGCGAGCGAGGGGTTGGAGGGCAGCGCAATGGGGGGACGAAGGAGCCTGAGGCGCAACAAGCAGTCAAGCCGGGAGGATTCGGCGTGTTCCCCAACCCCTCGCTTGCGCTTCAGGCTTCCATGGCTCGGGAAGTTTTGCTCTCGAACGGGAGAGCACCGCTGGGGGGCCACTAAGCTGAAACTTCAACCACGAGGATGCGAAGCAACCTTCGCCAGTTGACAGAGCCGTGACTGTCAGGGAGCGGGGCCCGACAGGGACCATACCCCTCGGTGCTTCCGGGCGATAAGGCAGGTCCAGCCTGAAAGTCCGACTGTCACTCCTGGGAAGATTCCCCCAGCACGTCCTCAACCCAGGAGAAGGCTGCCACGGTGGACGGAAGACCGAGGGTCGAGGCGGCTAGGGCCACGACTTGCTCCATCTCCTCCGCCGTGATTCCAATAGCCTCAGCCTTGCGCACATTGGAGTGGACAGCGCCTTCTCTCATCGCTCCGATGGCGATTCCTAGCTTGACAAGCCGTACGGTCTTTCCGTCCAACGGTCCTGCCTGGCCCTGTTCTGCCATCAGATCCCAGGCCTGGCCCAGTTTCGGATAACGTCGAACGAATCTTCGGTACATCTTCGGAGGCTTCGGCGGCGCACTCATGCTCACATCCTCTCCGTCTCGATTCTTGGACCTGCTCGGAAAACTCGAAAGACCTCAGGCAAGCATCTTCTTGACAACCTCACCCCCAACATCCGTCAGGCGAAAATCTCGCCCCATGCGCCGGTAGGTCAGATCGGTGTGTTCCAGCCCCAGGCAGTGCAGAATAGTTGCCTGCAAGTCGTGCACCAGGACTTTGTCCTTCACCACGCTCAGGCCCAGCTCGTCGGTCTGTCCCACGACCTGACCTCCCTTGATCCCACCACCGGCCAACCACATGCTGTAGCCCTTGGGATGATGGTCTCGTCCTGCGCCGTCCTCCAAACCCTTGGCGGTCTGGGACACTTCGGCCATGGGTGTGCGGCCGAACTCTCCTCCCCAAACGATCAGGGTCGAGTCCAATAAGCCTCGCTGTTTGAGGTCCTTTATCAAGGCGGCAGCGGGCTTATCAGTGATGTCGCAGTTCTCCTTGAGCTTCTCGTTGAGTTTGTTGTGCTGATCCCAGCTTGCGTGAGCAAGCATGACGAAACGAACACCGCGTTCCACCATCCGTCTGGCCAGAAGGCAGTTCGTTCCATACTGCTGAGTGATGTCTTCGTTGATTCCATACATCTCCTGGACATGCTTGGGCTCGTCCGAAAAGTCCAGCAAATCCGGCGCGGCGGACTGCATGCGAAAGGCCAGCTCGTAGGACGCGATCCGCGAGGCGATCTCCAGGTCTCCGGTATTCTGACTATGTCTCGAGTTGAGATCACGGAGCGCGTCAAGTCCCAGTCTCTGCATCTCGGGGCTAACACCAGGAGGATTGGAAAGGAAGAGAATCGGATCTCCCGAGTTACGAAAAACAACACCCTCATGACTCGAGGGCAGGAAGCCGCTTGACCAGTTGCTTGACCCTCCACTAGTACCCCTGCCAGAACTGAGAACGACGAACCCAGGCAGGTCTTGTGATTCGCTTCCCAGGCCATAGGTAGCCCATGACCCCAAGGTTGGCCGACCCACCAGGGTACTTCCGCTCATGAGCAGCGATTGGCCCGGATGATGATTGAAGGCTTCGCTTTCCATCGAGCGCACCAGGCAGATGTCATCGGCGATGGTGCGAGTGTGGGGCAGCCAGTCAGAGATCTCCAACCCGCTCTCACCGCAGGGTTCGAACTGACGAGGACTAGCCATTGCCGAAGCGTTGGGCTTGATGAAGGCCAGTTGCAGATCGTCGGTCAACGAGGACGAAAAGGGCTTGCCATGCCACTTGCGTAGTTCCGGCTTGGGATCAAACAGGTCGATCTGACTGGGTGCCCCTGCCATGAAGAGGAAAATGACGTTTTTGGCCTTGGGAGTGAAGTGAGGCGGCTTCGGAGCCAGGGGATTGATCGCCACGGCGCCGGAGCTTGCCGCTCGCCCCTCCGTTGTCAGGAGATGAGCCAGGGCCGCCGTTCCCAAGCCCCCAACGCAGTGGTGCAGAAAACTACGGCGCGACTGAATACGTAAGTACTCCTCAAAGTTCATCGATCTACTCCCGCGAGACGAATTCATCCAGGTTCAAGAGAATTCGGCTCATCCCCACCCAGACTGAGGCTTCGACCCGGTCGATTCCCTCCAGCTGAGCTGGAAACAAGGCTTTTGGTGCGGCTGGGTCTTCCTCGACCAACTGCTTTTGCTTCAAAAAATAGGTGTAAAGACGTTCCTGCTCGGCAGGCGTCGCTCGACGGATCAGACAAAGTCGAAAAGCATGGTCAAGGCGCGAGCGGAAATCACTCCCCGGAGCTTCCCAAAGGACGCGAGCAGCGAGGGCCTGTGACGCCTCGAAGAAGACAGGCTCGTTCAGCAGATTCAATGCCTGAAGGGGTGTGTTGGAACGCTCTCGGCTGCAGGCAGCGCTACTAGCCTCGGGAGTGTCGAAGTTCGCAAGAAAGGGATAAGGAACCGTTCTCTGGTAGTGAATGTAAAGGGAACGTCGGTAGACATCAGGACCTTCACTATTCTTCCATTTGATTCCGCTCCCATAGCCCAGCTGGGCCACACCCTCCGGCAATGGAGGTCGGACACTTCGCCCTCCCACCCTCCTGTCCAGAAGGCCACTGGCAGCCAGAACGCTGTCACGAATCAGCTCAGCCGGCAGCCGCAATCGCAACTGGCGGGCCAGCCACCTGTTACCGGGGTCTTGTTGCAGAAGCTCGGATCGGACTCTGGAAGACTGACGGTAGGTGGCCGAGCTGGTAATCAAGCGGTGGATATGCTTCAGGCTCCATCCGCTTCGGACCAATTCACTTCCCAACCAATCCAGAAGCTCCGGGTGTGAAGGCCGCTCTCCCTGGGTACCAAAGTTGTCGGAGGTTGAGACCAGCCCCCGACCGAAGTACTCCTGCCAGATCCGATTTACGGTCACGCGAGCCGTCAGGGGATTCTCGGGGGAGACCAGCCATCTCGCGAGATCGAGCCTGGTAGCCGCCCCTGAAGCACCCACCGAACCCAGAAACTCAGGTATCTCGGAACCCACTTCCAGGCCAGGATGATCCCACTGCCCGCGCAAATGGATATGCGTCTTGCGAGGAATTCGGCGGCGCTTGATCGTCTGCGCCCGACTCAGCCCCGGAAAAGACTCCTCCAGAGCACCTAGCTTCTCGCTCGCCTCCTTGAACTTGGTCTTTTCGAACTCCTCCTCGGTCAGCACTCGCTTATAGTTCTTAACGAAAAACTTGGAAAGCAGATAAGCGTCCCGGGGTGTCCGTTCGCCAGGATCGGTATGTAGTATCCGCTGCCCATCTTCACCGTCGTCCACGTAGATGCGCAGAATGTCGTAGGTTAGATCCCAGAGAGGTAGCTTTCCGGGCGCCACTCCCGCCTGCCTCAACTTCGCCTCCCAGGGAGGCTGTAGCTCAGAGACTCCGTACTGCTCCAGGAGTTCCTTCTTCTTGCGTTCGAATTCGGGAAGAGCCCGCAAATAGGGGCCCATCTCCCCTGCGAGAGGCGCGTCGATATTGGCTTCATCGGCACTGTTGAAGAAAGAAAAGAGACGATAGAAGTCCCCCTGGGATACCGGATCATACTTGTGATCGTGGCATTGAGCGCAGCCCACAGTCAGTCCTAGCCAGACGGTCCCCACGGTCGCCGTTCGGTCGATCACCTCCTCGAACCGATACTGATCCACGTCGACACCCCCCTCGATGTTCTTGAGAGTATTTCGATGAAACCCTGTGGCAACCTTCTGCTCTGTGGTCGCCCCGGGAAGAAGGTCCCCGGCAAGCTGCTCGATGGTGAACTGGTCGAAAGGCAAGTCTCGATTCAGGGCATTGATCACCCAATGGCGGTAGCGCCAGGCGTGCGGTCTCGGGTTGTCCTTCTCGTATCCGTCACTGTCGGCGTAACGAGCCTGATCGAGCCAATGCCGGCCCCACTTCTCGCCATAGTGCTCGGATCCCAGCAGACGATCGAGCAGCTTGTCGTAGGCACGACCGCCCTCGTCAACCAGAAACTCAGACGACTCTTCAGGGGAAGGCGGCAAGCCCGTCAGATCCAGACTCGCGCGCCGCAACAAGGCGAGCTTAGCAGCCTCCGGAGAGGGTTCGAATCCCTCCGATTCGAGCCTGGCCAAAACAAAGGCGTCAATGGGATTTCGCACCCAGGACTGATACCGAACCAAGGGCTGCTCGGGTTTGCGCAGCGCTTGAAAGGCCCAATGACGTACTGCTTGACCAGAGGAATCGGTCTCTTCAGACAGGACCCGACCCTCTGCCCAGTGCGCTCCCTGATCGATCCACGCACGAAGCCTACTGATTTCCTGATCGCTGAGCCGATCCCCATCAGGAGGCATGATACGATTCTTCTCTACTCCCGCAACCAATTGAATCAAGCGACTCTCAGAGCTGCTGCCAGGCACGATGACGGGGCCGGAGAGACCTCCTTGCAAGGCCTCCTCACGTCGATCAAGCCGAAGTCCATTCATCTGCTGGGTGGGTCCATGGCAGGTGTGGCAGCGAGCGCTCAGAATAGGGCGAACATCGCGCTCAAAATCTATACGAGCCTCGGCAGCGGCGGCAACTTCTGAGCCATTAGCGTAGCCACCTGCCAGCACTGCGAGTGAGGCAAGAATCAGGGTTAGGCATCTGATACCGAGAACTTTCGATCGCATTCCTTCTCCTTCGCCGCCACAATTCTACGCTGCAAGTTTACAATACGATAGACTAGCGCCACGATGAAATATGACTTGATCATCAAGGGTGGAACCCTGATCGATCCGGCTGAAGGCATCCACGCCGAAAAGGACATTGGCTTTGCCGACAACCTCGTCGCCGAGATCGGAGACGATCTACCCGAACGGGAGGCGAGTAGTGTTCTGGACGCCAGGGGACGCCTGGTTACTCCCGGAATGATTGATCTACACGTCCATGTCTTCCCCGGGGTCAGCCACTTCGGAATCGAGCCCGACCCGACTTGCCTTGCGCGAGGCGCCACCACGGTCGTCGACGCCGGATCCGCCGGGGCCGATACCTTCCCTGGGTTCCGAAAGTTCGTAATCGACGTGAGTGCCACGCGCATCCTGGCTCAACTCAATATCTCGTCTCAGGGGATGCTGACCCAGGAGATCGGCGAGTTCGAGATTCCCGAATACGCCAACGTAGACAAGGCTTGCAAGATGATCGAGCAGCATCGAGACGTGATCCTGGGCGTGAAGGTGCGCCTCACCCGAGAAACGATCGTCAGTGAGCGCTCCGGTATGCTTCCACTGGAGCGTGCCCGCGAGGCCGCAGATGCCTGCGGACTACCTATCATGGTTCATCCCCAGGCTGCCTGGTGTGACTCGATCGACGAGATACTGGAAGTGATGTACGAGCGCGACATCTTGACCCACTGTTTTCACGGCATGGACTGCGGCATTCTGGATGAGCGGGGTCAGGTACGCCCCTCGGTTCATAAAGCCATGGCGCGAGGCGTCGTTTTCGACGTGGGCCATGGTGCCGGCTCTTTTTCCTGGAGGGTGGTTGAAAGCGCTCTGGAACAGGGGATTCAGCCACAAACCATCTCGTCGGACCTCCATATCTACAATGTGGACGGCCCGGTGTACGACCTGGCCAACGTCCTTACCAAATTCCTTTACCTGGGCCTATCTCTGGATGAGGCCATTGCCAAGGTCACCTCGATCCCGGCTCAAACCCTTCTGATGGAGAAGAAAATAGGAACCCTCGCCGCCGGAGCCTGGGGTGACGCTGTAATTTTTGAG
>CAUZIZ010000184.1:0-9991 GCA_963579905.1 Acidobacteria bacterium UBA6911
TGGTCTTCTCATGATTCCTCCCGGGATTCTTCCGGCTTCCAATTTAAGCACTCCCAGCCGGCAAAGGTCATGGTCTTTTTGGAGGTCGGGGCATTTCTCCTAGTACCACGCGCAGATCACGACTTTCCTCGATTGTCCCGTTTCCCCATGGCTCTCGGGAGATGTCCGCAGCATAGGGCTTGGAGGCTGAATTCAGGTTCTGGGCTTACCGGAACATAGCGGGACAGATTCGGTGTTTCGGTTGGCCTGACACCCCGGCACCCCCTCGAAGTGGGGAGTGGCAGTGGAAAGAGGTAGCGGGGATTGGCGCAGACAGAGATCAGCTTCCGAGGCAGAAGCCTCCATCTCGAAGCGGACATACAACGCGGAAGCGTATTATCTGATGCGGCAGCGCGGAATCACCAACGTGATCGTAATGGGAGTCCACACCAACATGTGCGTGCTCGGCCGGCCCTTTGGCATTCGACAGATGGTGTACCAGGGCCAGAATGCGGTGCTGGTGCGCGACCTGACCGATTCGATGTATAGCCCCAGGCAGGAACCGTTCGTCAATCACTTTACGGGCAACGATCTGGTCAACGAACACGTCGAGCGTCATTGGTGCCCCACGATCACCAGCGCCGACATTCTCGGTGGCGAACCGTTCCGCTTTCCGCTCGACCAGCGTAGACACGTGGTCATTGTGATGGCGGAAGACGAGTACAAGACCGATGAAACACTGCCTCCATTAGCCCTGAAACATCTGGGCAAGGACTTCAAGATTTCACTGGTCTACACCAGCGCCGAGGACCGAAACGACATTCCCGGAATCGACGTGTTGAATAATGCCGACGTGGCGATCTGATCAATCCGGAGACGAACTCTGCCGAAAGCCCAGCTGGACATTTTTCGAAAATACCTCGATGCGGGTAAACCGTTGGTCGCCGTTCGCACCACCAGCCACGCTTTTTTTGCGCTCCGAGTCACTGGCCAAGGGCTTGAGGGACTGGCCTGAGTTTGACGGCGAAGTTCTCGGCGGCAACTATCATGGCTACCGTGGCAAGAAATCGAAGACTTTCGTCAGGGCGGCAGAAGGCGCGTGCGAGCGGCCAATCATGACCGGAGTGGGCACTGACGAATTCCGCGTCTTCGGTTCGCTGTACGAAACCCTTCCGCTGGCCGAATCGACCACGACTCTCTTGTATGGACGCACCGAAGATCTCAAGCCACACGAGCCGGTTGCCTGGACGAACAGGCGAGCGAACGGCGGCAAGGTGTTTTACACTTCGCTGGGTCATCCCGGCGACTTTGATCTTCCCGATTTTCAGAAACTGCTCCGCAACGCAGTGTATTGGGCTGCGGACCTAACGATTCCGGTTGGGCAGAAGCTGGGACTGCTTCCAAAGAAAACCGCGTTGGCCCCCGCGCCGTCCGGCCGGTGACGCTACCGATCACGGATCTCGCCCTGGAGTAGCGGGCCGTGGCTCTGGATGCTGAACCCTTGGATGACGACGACCAACGCAGAGATCGTCAGCAACCCCCATCTGCAAACGTTACCGTATTTACGTTCCAGTGTACTAAGCGCTGTTATGATTGGACCCGATGCGAAGGCGAACCTTTCTCCAATCTGGTCTGGCGGCCTCGCTGGGAGGCCCGCTCCTGGCCGCAGTCAAGCAGGAGAAGTTAGACGCTGCGGCAGCGCTCCTGGCAAAGGCGGCGAGGAACGGACAGTTGGGGGCGGCGGCACTCTATGTCCGACACGGAAAGCATGTGTTTGCCCGGTCTTTCGGGGCTTCCAGGTCGGCGGACGACATGTTCCTACTGGCCTCGATCTCCAAACCGATGTCCGCGGCGGCGCTGATGACACTCTACGATCAGGGCAAGTTCCGTCTGGACGACGCGGTCAAGAAGTTTATTCCGGAGTTCTCTGGAGCATCGAGGGACACGATCACGATCCGGCAGCTGCTCACGCACGTTTCCGGCCTTCCTGATCAGCTGCCGGAAAACCAGGTGCTTCGCAAGCGTCACGCCGGGTTGTCGGAGTTCGTCGATCGGGTGATTCGCACTCCTCTCCTGTTTGAGCCAGGCTCTCGCTACCGGTACTCTAGCATGGCGATTCTGCTGGCTTCCGAAGTGGCGCACCGGATCAGCGGAAAGGGATTTCTCCGCTTCATCGACGAAGTGCTCTTCCAGCCCTTGAAGATGAATCGTTCCGTATTGGGCCTGGGGAAATTCAAGCTCGAAGAAATGATGCCTTCTCAAGTCGAGGCGGCGGCGAGGGAATCCGGTTCCGGCGACCCGATGGCTAGGGACTGGGACTGGAACAGTTCCTACTGGCGTGTCTTCGGGGCCCCCTGGGGGGGGCGTGCACGCCTCGGCAGCGGACGTGGCTCGCTTCTTCAGCGAGTTCCTTCACCCCGAAGGCAAGTTGATGCAGTCCGAGACGGCTCGCCTGATGCGACGCAATCACAACCCTGAAGAGGTGAGACCGAGCGGGCTGGGCTTCAAGATCGGTAGCGGCTCCGCTAGTCCGGGCTGCTCCGAGCAGACCTTCGGACACGACGGGTCTACGGGAACGCTGGCCTGGGCCGACCCGGCTACAGATACGATTTGCATCGTGCTCACGACGCTGCCCGCAGCGGCGGCCGACCCGCACCCCCGTGGGCGGACGTCAGACCTTGTCGCACAGGCCATCTCCTGAGAGGCGGGGTTGTCCTGGGAGCGTGAGGCAACCCTGCTCAGTCTCCGATTTCTGGAGCGGATGTTGGTTCTGGGAGCTGCCAGCGAACCGACTCCACGTGGGTCATGTCGTCGCTGCCGCGATAACTGTAGACCGAGACTAACGCCTTGTCCGGAAGCTGCACCGTGTTTCCGAAGCCACCGCCGCTGGCTCCGTGGTTTACATCGCTGATCACCATCCGGTCGTGACGGAAGTCCCAGGTCCGTCCCTGGTCGTTGCTGAGGATGGCCCGCAGGCCCAGGCCGTGTCCGTCGGTCGAATTACTGCGGACTGTGAAGGTCAGCAGTAGGCGGCCGTCGTCCAGCGTCAGGAAACGGGGATACATCTCTCCATAGGTTCCGAACCTGCCGTCGGTGCGGTTCCTGGTCCAGGTCTGGCCATCATCGCTGGACTCCCACAGCATCATGCGGTCTCCCTGATCTCCCCGTTCTTTATCGAGCAGCCTGGGGGATCCGGGGATGTGCCAGTGGGGTCCGGTCCGGTCGACTCGGACCGGATGCAGCAGTCGCCCCGACGCAGTTCGGAAGGTCACGGTCTGGGAAAAGAAACCATCCACGTCGATCCAGCCGGCCGTTTCCGGGTGCAGCGATTTGTCCCACGTCTTGCCGCTGTCGGGGGATCGCCACAACCGAACGACTCGGGGAGCATCCCGGTTACCGTGCTGCATGCTGACCCCTAGATAGGTCACCAGCTTTCCGGGACGCCCCCCATCAGGATTCTGGAAAGCCGTCCAGTCGGCTACCGTCTGGGCGCCATCGGGAAAACCATCCGGCCCGATGCGGATCTCCGTCCAGCTCTCGCCTTCGTCGGTGGAGCGGAGGATCTTGCTGTGGGTCTGCCGGGACGGGTTGAACACGTCACGGGCCAGCCAATGACAGGTCATCATCAGCGTGCCATCGTGAAGGGCGGTCAAGCCGAACTCCCGTCCCCGGATGTCGAGCCGCTCCTCTCGCCCTTCCCACGTCCTGCCTCCGTCTCTGGAACGAAAGAACACCGCCCTTTCCGCATAGCCATCGACGCCGTCAATGGCCCCGAAACAGAAGGCCACAACCAGCAGGTCTCCGGTCTTGAGCTGAGCCAGAAAGGGCTTGTAGTCATCGGCGATGCCCAGCGGCAGACGGAGCGCCGGAACATCACCGCCGTCCAGCAGCCTCGGATTCACGATCTGTATCGGCTTCGCCGACGAGGCATCAATCTCATTGGAGGGAATAGAGGCAAGAGTGATCAGGAGTGGGAGAAACTTCATGGCTTCTTTTCGCGGCTCTTTTCGGCCAACCATCTCTGGAGCCTCTGGGGATCCGCTTCGCCGGGCTCAATTTTGCCAGGATCAGGCCATCTTGGCGACCCGGGCGGCAAACGTCCAAACCGAACCGGTATCGAAAGTGGTCTCGGATTGACAATCCATCCGGCGTTAGCGTACGCTATCACGTACGATTACGACGCTGAACGCAACCCAGGCAAGGTCTCGTCTTTATCAGCTCTTGGATGAGGTTACGCAGGGGCACGAGCCGATTGAGATCACGTCCAAGCGGGGAAATGCGGTTCTGGTTTCCGCAGAGGATTGGCGTGCCATCCAGGAGACGCTCTTCCTTCTTTCGGTTCCGGGTATGCGTGAGTCGATCCGCCAGGGCCTTGAGACCCCATTGGAGGAGTGTTCCAAGGACCCCGGTTGGTGAAATGGAGGGTTGTCTATACTCGTCAGGCACGGCCGGACGCCAAGAAGCTGAAAGCGGCGGGACTGAAAGCCCAGGCTGAGCGACTCTTGGCCCTCCTCCGAGAGGATCCATATCGGAGACCTCCCCCTTTCGAGAAATTGATCGGAGATCTGTCGGGAGCGTACTTGCGCCGGATCAATATTCAGCACCGACTCGTGTACCAGGTCCTCGAGGAAACCGGCATCGTGAAGGTACTGCGACTTTGGACTCACTACGAGTAGGCTCACACTCTTGCGAGACTCCGCTGGGCATTGTCAACGGTTTCGCTCGTACTTCTCGCGTCAGTCCACCCGAGATTCTCAGATCGGCCATATAGACGGTGGTAATCTCTCGGGCTCTTTGGTCACCGGGCCCTTAGCTCTTCGGCAATCGAAGGATGCCGTCCTGGCCCGTAAAGGACCTTTCCAGGTAGAGCTTCGGTCTGCTCCCCGTCTGCGACCACCAACCGGCCATTGACCACCACAAAACTGATACCGTCCGGAAAATGATCGGGCTGCTCGAACGTGGCCCGGTCATTCACGCTCTCCGGATCGAAGATGACCAGATCGGCTGCCATTCCCGGCTTCAGGAGACCCCGGTCTGGAAGACCGACGATCTGGGCTGGCAGTGATGTCATCTTTCGCACCGCATCGGCCAGGCTCAGAACTCCCTTCTCCCGGACGTAGTGTCCCAGAATCCGGGGATAGGTGCCGTAGAAGCGAGGATGGGCTCGGCCCAGGGATCTCAGAGAGGGACTGACGGCAATGCCGTCGCTTCCCACGGCCACCCAGGGTTGTTTCATGGCCAGGCGGACATCTTCTTCGCTCATGTGAAAGAACAGGGCCGGGGTATACTTGCCCTCTTCGCTCACCAGGAGATCCAGAAGCGCATCGACCGGGTCTTTCTTCGTCAAGGAAGCCACTTGGTGTAGTGTCCGGCCCTCGTAGATCTTGTTCTCCGGTTTGCGGACCGAGGCCAGGACAATCCCCTCGAAGCCACCAGTCAGAGCCACTACATTGCTCTCCCAGCCGGGCTCACCGTTCTCGATGGCCTGGCGAATCTGTTCCCGGACCCGGTCTTGCCCCAGCAGATTGGCCAGATCCGTCGCCGTCCCTTGCTGGAAACGAGGCGGGATGCATTTCTGTAGGGGGCCCATGCCCGCCAGATAGGGGTATTGGTAGGCCGTCAGCTCCACGCCCCGGCTCCGGGCTCGACTGATGTGTTCTATCACGATGCCCATCCGTCCCCACATGTTTCTCCCCGTCACCTTTAGATGAGCGATGTGAACGGGCAGACCCGCCTCCTCTCCGACACTGATTGCCTCGTCCAGGGCCTCCAGGATACGGCTCCCTTCGCTTCGCATGTGGGTCGCATAGATGCCTCCGTAACGTGCCGCCACCCGGGCCAGAAGGATCGTCTCCCGCCTGCTGGCATAGGAATTTGGAGGATAGGGCAGCCCCGAGGAGAGCCCGAGGGCACCCTCCTCCATGGCTTGGGCCAGTAGTGACTCCATGCGCTCCATCTCCTGGTCGGTTGGCGGGCGGTCCACGTTTCCCATCACCGAGAGGCGGAGCTGGCCGACACCTACATAGGAGGCGATATTGAGCGCCGTCCCCTGTCGCTGGATGCGTCGGAAGTAGCCGTCCAGGGTGCTCCAGTCGACCTGGATGCCTGTCGGGTCCAGATAGTCCTGCATCGGCGCCACGGCCGGACCCAGGACCGGGCCCGCGGAACCCGATTCTCCGAACACTTCGGTTGTCACTCCCTGGCGGACCTTGCTCTCGGCCCGGCCATCCACCAGGACACCGAAGGGCGAGCCCTGGAGGTCGATGAAGCCTGGGGTCACGACCTGTCCGGCTGCATCGATGATCCGGACAGCCGTACCCTGCAGCCCTCGGCCCACAGCCGCGATGCGGTCGCCGCGAACGGCGACGTCCGCCCGAAAAGCCGGATTGCCCGAGCCGTCGATGACCTGTCCGCCCTTGATCAGCAAATCGTACGGTTGAGTTGCGGCGCCCAGCCAGGATTCCGGGGGCACGGTTAGCCAGGCAAGGAGGAGAAGAAAAGCGCTCAAGGCGAGATGGCTCATGTCAACACTCAGATACGAATCGGTTCTATTCTTGCTGTTGGTGTCAAGAGGTATCAGTTCTCCTGGGTGGCGTCAACTCGTCTCTGGTGGTCGGATCCTCCTTTTGCGGCCCCCGGTTGCCGACCCTCGTGTTGACGGCTACACTCGACGTGACCACGCGGCGGCAGAGAGATTGGTGGGGATGGCCAGAAAATTCGACATCACGCAGGTCCGGGGCGCTCAGTCGTACGCTCGAAAAGTGACTCTTGTAAAGGCGGAGTGAGTTCTTGAGGCACCAGAAATGGGGTGTTCCCCCAAGCGCCGGACTCCAAGCGAAGAAAAGAGAAGAGTAGCCGCAAGTGAAACGCGAACTTTCACCACCGGATCGCCGGGGATTCTTACGAACCGCAGCAATCGGGTTCATGGCCGGCTACTGCCTCGGCGGATGTAGCAGCAGGCAGCATCGCACCGCTGACGGAAGGGTTTCTGTCAGTGTGGAGAAGCGCTTTTCCGTGGCGTCCGGACCCGTGCGCCAACGTGCATTTCCGGGCCTGACCCGTCTTGGCGACGGGACGCTCCTGGTTCTCTACCGCGAGGGGAACAATCACTGGAAGACCGATGACTCTGTGGTGAAGGTGACGCACTCCTCCGACGAGGGGACGACCTGGTCCGAGCCTGAAACGATCCTCCAGGAGCCAGGCTGGGGAGCCGGAGCCCACCACGGGCCGTTGCAACTCCCCGACGGCAGAGTTCTGGCCCCGGCGCAGTGTGTACGCCATGTGGAAAAGGGTCAGCGTGGCAACCTCGAGTTCCGCGTCTTCAATTTGCGAAGCGACGATCGAGGGCGCACTTGGACGAGGCGGGAAATCCGCCCTCAAACAGGTTGGGTGTGGCAGAATCAATACGGGCGCCTGGTCGAAATCGACGGGATGCTCTGGCAGGGCGGTGGTGCACGGAAAGAAGGGGAGGATTATTGGCGCGTCGGATACTTCGTCTCCCACGACAATGGAGAAACGTGGCCCGAGTGGTGTATGATCGCCCAGCACCTGCAAGACGAACGGGACATCGGAGAGCTCCGAAACGGTCGACTGCTCAGCATGATCCGCAGCGGCGAGGAGACCTACCGCAGTTACTCGACTGACCGGGGCAAGACCTGGAGCCCTGCAGAAAAGCTCGACCTCTTCGGCCAGTGCCCGAGCTTATTGATGCTAGCGTCGGGGCACATTCTTTTCGCCTACCGGCAGGTGCGACCGAACGCTCAGGTGGGCATCGGAATGGCCCTCTCGGGTGACGACGGAACGACCTGGACAGAGACCGAGCCGCTCTACGTCTCCCCGACAAACTCACGGGACTGCGCCTATCCGAGCATGATTCTCGATGGTGAAGACCATGTTCTGGCGGCCTACTACACGACCTTCGTCGATGGAAACTCGGACATCGAGCTCGCCCGCCTGCGAGTGGAGACCGGACTCTGATAAGGGGCTTCAGCCGATGGTGCGGATCGACGCAGTCCAGACCACCCGAAGCGTAACTGAGGAGATAGGTTAATCATGATGTCCAATTCCGCAAGACTCATCGTGGCATTGATGCTCATCGGTACTCCGGTGCTCTCAGAAGCATTCGCAGCCAGCACGATCGACCTGGGTTCTCGGCGTGAGTTGATGGTCGACGATTATTTAATCGACTCGCTGTCGGGGGCTGCAACGCAGCGCCTTCATCATCCTGTTCGCCGGGAGATCGCTCTCGTGCATGATGCGCCCTGGGAAGGGAATATGGGCAGCTACCATACCGTGTTCCATGATCCGGATTACAAAGACGGCGGACGGTATCGCATGTATTACCATGGCTGGCAAACCGCCCTTGGTGACAACAAGGGCCATCCGCTCGTCATCTGCTATGCCGAAAGCAAGGACGGTATCAGCTGGGAGAAACCAGAGTTGGGACTCGTGGAGTACGAAGGGTCGAAGGCCAACAACATCGTGCTCGGGGAGATGAACGGCAGCGAATGTCATGAATTTTCGGTCTTCAAGGACACGAATCCGAAGGCTCGGGACGGCGAGAAATACAAAGGCCTGGGGTTTGGTCGCAATCCACCTGGCCTCTACGTGCTCAAGTCTCCCGACGGGATTCGCTGGTCCTTCTACAACGACCAGAAACCCGTCATGACGGGTCATCCGTTCGATACCCAGAACACAGCATTCTGGGATCCGAACATCGGCAAGTACCGTGCCTACATCCGTGATTTCGATGAAGGCCGCCGCGACATCATGCTGTCCACGTCAGATGACTACATCCATTGGAGCGAGCGCGAGTGGCTCCAGTATCCGGGGTCACCCGAGGAGGCGCTCTACACGAATCAGATCAAACCGTACTACCGAGCCGAGCACATTCTCATCGGTTTCCCATCTCGCTACGTCGATCGCGGTTGGATTCATGCGACAGGTCTTCTGCCATCTCGCAGTCTTCGCGAGGAACGCGCCAAGATGGTCCCTCGTTACGGTAGTGTCGTCACCGACGCATTGTTCATGGCGAGTCGAGACGGATTGAATTTCAAGCGTTGGAACGAGGCGTTTATTCGCCCCGGGCTGCGAACCCGACACAACTGGTCGTACGGAGACAACTACATCGCCTGGCAGGTAGTGGAGACGGACTCGACCGACGACGATTCGCCGCGGGAACTTTCTTTGTATGCGACAGAAAGCTACTTTACCGGCGTGACATCGCGGCTGCGGCGATACACCCTGCGCATCGATGGCTTCGCCTCAGTATTCGCTCCGCTGGAGGGAGGCGAGTTTGTCACGAAACCTCTCACTTTCAGTGGGGATACACTCAGTCTCAACGTCGCAACCTCCGCTGGAGGATCCGTCCACGTCGAGATTCAAAACGCCGAGGGCGCGCCCATCGAAGGGTACTCGCTGGCTGATTGTAAGGAGATCTTTGGCGACTCACTCGAGTATGCAGTGCGCTGGCGAGAGAAGGGCACGGACGTTGGGAAACTTGCAGGGAGGCCGGTTCGCTTGCGATTCGTGATCCGTGATGCAGATCTCTATTCCTTGCGTTTCATATCGAGGTGAGCAGAGTCGCAGAGACCACCCCCAATTCCTCCTGCCCCTCGTCTCACGAAATCTCATATGAGGCCCTTCGTTTCCATTCTCCATCGCCGGGTGTGACGCTTTCTCTCCTCTGCGTCCCGATGGTAAGTACACACCATGAGTGATACTGTCCAACCAGAGTCGAGACAGCGAACTTTAGTCGGAAAAAGACGAGGGAACGACACATGAACAACGGAAAACAGGCTGTAGCCGTCCTCTGCCTCTTCGGGCTGGCCGCAGGCACCGTCTTCGCCCAGGACGGGGAATCCATCGATGGGGCTCTTATCTACGACCATGATCCTTCGACGAAACTGGGTGATGATGTTTTCGGGACAATCGTCTCCGATCTCGAACACGATTTTCCCGGTAGAAATTCTCACGGCGGACCCGTCTGCCTGGAGTATCCCAACGGTCAAAT
>CAUZIZ010000185.1:0-9950 GCA_963579905.1 Acidobacteria bacterium UBA6911
GCGCATAATCTACCGCTGCTGGAAGAACCGGGTCCCCTACGACGACGCCATTTATGTGGCTTCTTTGAAGGCGAACAACGCCCCTTTGCTGGCCTTCTTGTAGAGAGCAATCAAGCTGTAGAAAAAACGCAACCAGCTGATTCAGAGACAAAATAGTGAAAAAAGACTTGACTTCAAACCTCAGATGTCTGGGCTAGCCACATTAACGCCTTCGGCGTAGGACGCGGCTCAAAAATTTTGTAATTGCATCCCAATTTCAGCCTGCCGATCAATCCTGAGGCCGTTTCAAATACTGCTCACTGTTATTCACTGCCCACTGCTCAGCCTAATAGTTCAGCTGGAATTCGTTGGAGTTGAGTATAGCCCAGAGAACATTCTCCAGGCCTCTTCTCCGAGTTCGACCGGACGCCTTCTCCGCCATTATGAAATCGCCCAAGATGGCTCCCTCCTGGGACGTTGGTAGGCGCGCGTAGGAAGTTTCGAAAAGCTCAGTCACGATCTCCCTGTCACTGAAATCGGAGCGCATCAGACGGGACAGAATGTTGTCCTCGCTCTCGACCTTTTCCCTGATCGTGGTTCCGTTCATCAAATGCAGAGCCTTGCTGAGGGTGGCCGTTTCGGCCCGCCTGGCGAGAATGTCGCGACGAGTCAGACCGAAGGTCACCAGGAAATAATCGGGGCTGTCGGGTTGATAGACATCGGTGGCTGAGGTTCCAACGGGATGATTGCGGAATTGATGGAAAACTTCGGTCACCTGACTGATGGCATCCAGCAGCACCTCGGCGGGAAGGGGGCGAGGTAAAAAGCGCGCTGCCAGGATCCGTTCCAGTCGGGTTGAAGGTTCCTTTTTCGAAGCGGCCTGGTAGGTTCTGGAGTTGAGTATGAGCCGATGTAAGGCGCTGAGCCGGAAGCCGCTGTCCACAAAGAATCGTGCCAGCCGGTCCAGGAGCTTCTGATTGATAGGCCGATTGGTCGAGCGGAAATCATCGAAGGGTTCGACGATTCCGACCCCGAAGTATACGGCCCAGACACGGTTTACCGTCGCTCGAGCGAAGTAGGGGTTCTCCGCTGATAGGAGCCAGTCGGCCAGGACCTGCCGGCGGTCCACTCCCTCTGGAACCTTCTGAGGCTGACCTCCCAGGACCTTGGGGAGTACCGACTTCTTGGTCAGGGGATGTTCGACTTCTCCCCGGTTCTCCAGGAACCAGGTGCGTCGATACTCGCCGTAGCCGTGCTTGACCTGGAGCTGCGAAAGAAAGGCAGCGAATCCGTAGAAATCGTCCTGTGTCAGGTTTTCCAGTGGATGATTGTGGCATTCAGCACACTCCAGCCGGACCCCCAGGAAGAGGCGAGAGACGGTAGGAGCCATCTTTGTCAGGCTGAATTTCTTCAACATGAAGTCCGTAGCCGGGTGCCAGAAGTTGGCCGCCGGACTGATCATGGTGTCCCCAGTGCTGGTCAGCAGGGCCCTTACGACCTCGTCATAGGGGCGATCCTGGGACAGCCATCTCTTGATCCAGTCCTTGAACACTCCCATCGAGCGTCCCTGGGAGTTGAGCTGGCTGTTCCGAAACCAGTCTTCGAACTTGACCCTCCAATGAGAGGCGTACTCGGGCCTTGCCAACAGGCGATCGATCAGCTGCGATCTCTTGTCCCGGTTGGGGTCACCCAGGAATGTGGCTAGCTCCTGTCTGGTGGGCAGTTGACCGATAGCGTCAAGGAAGACCCGGCGGGCGAAGGCTCTATCCGAGGTCAGCTCAGCAGGCCGCACGTTCATCTGCCGGAGCTTTGCGTAGACCAATTCGTCAATGAAGTTATTCGCCTCAGGGACGGCGTAATCGGCTCCCGCCAGGCTGTCGAGCACCCCTATCTGGGAGGTGACCACCTTTCCCATGGCACGTGCGGAAACGGTAGTGAGTCCTGGCCCCCGGGTCGTCAACGCTCCCTCAGGAGAAACCTTCACGACGGCGGGGTCGCCGACCTGATAGCGGACATCTCTGGTCATGTCCCGTGTGGTTCCGTCGGATAGGCGTCCTAGCGCTACCAGACGCTGGCCATTACCGTTGCCGACCAGGATCCGCTGCTCTGGGTATAGCTCCAGAGCGGTGAGGCTGACGCCCTCGGTGTTGGCGCGCCCCCCCTGCTGGAGCCAACGCAGCAGCGTGCCATACTCCTCCGAGTCTTCGTCCAGGACCTGCCCGCCCCCGTGGGGGATGGCGAAGGTGGGCTTCTTCAGGATGAGGCTCTCGCGAGGCTGCTGGAGGTCCACTCTTCGTCCACCATCGGCGTCGACCATAGCCTCGTGATCGGCTGCCACATCGTAGCCGAACAGGGACAGCTTGAAGCCATTCTGACCCGCCGGGGAACCATGGCAGTCCGACCCGTTACAGCCTTTGGTGGTGAGGATCGAGACCACATCAAGGGCAAAGCGTACGGCTACCTCGCTGGCTCTCTCTCCAACGCGGACCGTGAACGCCTGGTTCAGGTGTCCCAGGCTTACCTCGATGGTGGCTAGCCCGGGGGATTCAGCCGACAGGCGATGCGACTTCGAGTCCACGCGAACAACTTCCGTATCCGTGGAAGTGACTCGGCATAGATCGCTAACATCTGCTTGGTTCCCCTGCCCGTCGCTGGCGGTGACCAGAAACGACTGCTGCATTCCGGGATTCGATAGGAAGAGACCCTTGGGTTCGAACTGGATACTCACCCAAGCAGGGGCGGAGGCGAGTCCTGGACCGGTAGCGATCAAGGTAACGAAGACCAATCCCACTAGGAGGAGACTCGCTGGGGAAGCCGTGTTGCGCACTTTCGTTGCCGTCGCGCTGGCGGAAAATATCATGGTGTTCCTAGAAGGAACCCCTCCACATGAGTATTGCTTGCTGATTATAGCGTTAGTGCGCCCTTTCATGAAGACTTCCAGGAGCATGTTCTCAAACTGATCGAGAAAGAATCATGCGCTCTGGTAGGGTTGGTTCGGTTGAGCACGTAGCTTTGGCCTCCCGGCCGAAGTCTCTTGCGGGTTTAGCGCCGAGCCTATCGTCTCGACGGATGGCGGCCAGGCTACCACCCCGACGACGGGTCAGCTTCCCTTGACGTCGTAGCAGAAAAGCAGATTCTGATTGCGCAGGTAGAGTCGGGCGGCGGCGATCACGGGGTGTGTCCAGATAAGCCACCTCGGCTGGCGCAGCTCGGAGTCGAGGGGAAGCTGAAAGCGTCCGAATTCCTTCCACCCCTTGGGCGAGGCATCGATCAATGTAACCGTTCCCTCCTCCCTACTCAGACAATAGAGACGTCCGTCGGCGTAGGCTATCGAGCCCTTTCCCAGCTTCTCTTCTTCACGCCAGACCTCCTCGCCGGTTTCGAAATTCTGGCAGGTCCAGCCCCGGTCGTCGGAGTACCCATAGAGATAGTCGCCAAGCAGGATGACGCCTCCATGCCGATTCTTCATCACCTTGTTCGAGTAGACGTCGCTTACCTGGTTGTTCTCACCAAGACGGACCTGCTTGCAGCCCACACCGTATCCGGACGTGATGTAGAGGTGCCCGTCGCGATAGATCGGCGTGGTAATGACGGCGGTCCTCCCGGGCCAATCGGTCTTCCAAAGCAGGCTGCCATCGTCGGTTCCAATGCCGACCAGAGACTCCATCGTCAGCTGAACATATTGCCGAATCCCGTTCCAGCTAAAGGCGAACGGTGAGGCATACTGAGCGGGGTCCTGGAACTCCTTCGTCTGCCAGATCACTTTTCCGGTCGCCGCATCCAATGCCGCCACGGTCCCCTGGGGTCCCCCGGGCGTGCAGATGACTTTCTGCTCATCGACCAGAATGCTCTCGCTGTATCCCCATTTGGGAGGACTCCCACCCAGGTCGGACATCGAGACCTTCCAGATGAGCTCGCCATTGTGGGCGTTGGCGCACAACAGGTTTCCCATCGCGCCCAGGGCATACACGCGGCCATTGGCTACGGTTGGAGTGCTACGAGGGCCGTTGCCACGGGCGATCTCGAAAACCTCTCCGACGTCGAGCGACCAGATCTCTTTGCCCTTGGCCCTGTCAATTGCCAGAAGCTGCTCGACGCCTCCACGCGCACCCATGGTGAAGAGCGTTCCTCCCACCATCGATGGACCGGAGAAGCCGATCCCGCAGTCCTTGAACGTCCACATCAGCTTGGGTCCGTCTGGAGGCCAGGTGGAGAGCAGTCCGGTCTCGGTGGAAATATCCGTCCGGTCCGGTCCTCGCCACTGGGGCCAATCCTGAGCAAAACCTGTGGACACAAGTAGAGACCAGACCAGAAGTCGCGGTAGGTATGAACTGATAGTTTTCATATCGATTATCGTCTCCGAGTGCCTTCGGCCTGCTAGTGGTCAATGGACAGAACCTACCAATCCTAGAATCCCGCGTCAACGATTCCGAGGCGCACTTTCGCCGAAATATGATCTCCGAGCCCACCTCCGAGTGTCTCTACGCTTGATTCCTGTACCGATACACGGCACAGTAACCCATGATACGCACGGTGAGGCATCGGGGCCTGGAGAGACTCTATGAGAAGGGCGATGTAAGCAGGCTCAGAGCCGATCGGTCAACCGAATCGTCGACGTGCTGGGGGCACCTCGACCAGGCCAGAAATCCGGTCGATCTGAGTCTCCCGGGCTATCGGCTTCACCCTCTAAAGGGTCTGCGCAAGAATAACTTGGTAGAATTGGCGCTCATATTTGCACCAGATTTGGCCGCGAACGATTGAGCGAAACCGCAGGCGTAGCCGGGTCTACGTTGAGGATTTTGCGATTGAGGAGCGGCCGAAGATGGTGTGAAGATGAGATGCCAAAATTCCAAGTTATTTATGCGCAGACCCTAAAGGGCGATCTCAATGGCTTTTGGAGTGTGATGATCTCTGGAAACTGGCGCATCATCCTCCGATTCAAGGACGGGGATGCCTACGACATTGATTTAGTGGACTACCATTAGGGAGGAGGAAAAGCTATGTCGATGAAGGATCCGCCACATCCGGGTCGCTCTATCAAGGACGCGTGCCTGGACCCCCTGGGATTGACTGTCACCGCGGCCGCGAGAATTCTGCAAGTGGCACGACATACGCTATCGCGTGTCATCAATGGTCAAGCTGCGATCTCGCCCGAAATGGCGATCCGTCTGGAAAAAGTCGGATGGTCAACTGCGGATCACTGGTTGCGCTTGCAGATGGCTTTCGATCTGGCGTGTGTACGCAAACGCGCGGATGGAATCCTGGTCAAGCCCTACGAGCCACGACCGACGGCTTAGCGGTAGCGGGCTCCGCGCGCAGAGAAAGTCCTTCCAATCGTTATCCAACCCAATCGGAGGAAAGTGGAATGTCACCCAGAAAACTCCAGAGTTCGGCCGTCCTTCTGGCCCTTTTGGTGGGCGTGTTTATAGGTGGATACCTACAGAAATCAGCCTTGCGTCCGGTTCTTGGCCTGGGTGCTTCTGCTGAAGCGCCTTCGCCTGCTGCGACCGGCATCTCGGTGCAGACCGCTGCCCCACAGGTGGTGCCGGAAGCCACGCTATTTGCCTTCGACAATGTCTCGATTCCCTTTCACCGGAACCTGTACCTCTCCATGCACCAGGGCCGGAAGCATCCGCAGAACCCCATTGTCAGACGCGAAGAGGGGCGGCCGGACGAAGCGCGCGCTCAATATCTGGGCACCGTTATACGCCAACAGGGCAAGTTCAGAATGTGGTACGTGGCTGCCGACAAGGCAAGCTTTCGAGATTTCAGCACCAAGGGAGTCATGTCGGGGTGGAGGGTGGCATACGCCGAGAGCGAGGATGGTATCCATTGGACCAAGCCCAACCTGGGGCTGGTCGAATATGCCGGAAGTCTCGATAACAACCTGGTTCTGATGGACCCTCCGGAGTTGAGCGTAATCGCGGGCCTTTCGATCCTCTATGAACCGCAGGACCCGGATCCCTCACGGCGATTCAAGATGATGGCAGCTGCCCCCGCCGAAGGGACGGGGACTACCGCCGTTCCCCTGTACAGCGGCGATGGACTGCGCTGGCGGCCCGCGCGCGAGACGAAGCTGGTAGAGAAACGCCGGGGCCGTTGGTTAGCTCATCGGGTGACGACAGATAACCTGGCGATACCCGAGTTCCTGGAGCACGCCGGACTCTACAAGTGGCGAGGCATGTACCACCTGGCGGGACAACAGATCAGCCCCTGGATATGGCTCCCAGACGGCCAACCTTGCGGCCGGGTGATGTCTATCTTCCGCTCCCACGATTTTGCCCACTGGTCGGATACGAAGTCCCTGTCGTTCGTACGCTATGGCTACCGCTCGACGCCAACCAATGAGGGCGAGGAGTCGCACGAGCCGGCCAGCGTCTGGAACCGAGGCAACGTGCTGCTGGGCACCTATGGGCAATTCCACGGCGTTCCGGGATCCCCGGCGCATCCCATGGACCTGGGTCTTCTCATCAGCAACGATGGCGTCCACTTCCGGGAGCCGCTTCCCGATTTTGCCTTTCTGCCTCGAGGAGAACCAGCCAGTTGGGAGGGCGGGGGACTGCTCCAGGGGCAGGGATTCGAGAACGTGGGAGAGGAGACCTATATTTGGTATGGAGGCTGGGACAACGATGTCACCCGGCCGGATACCTATGGTGAGATCGGATTGGCGAGGTGGCGTAGGGACGGCTTTGGGTCCCTGTCTCCCAAGAATCCGGAGGTCCCGGCGGCACTCGTCACCAGTCCCATCCAGGTTGATGGAGCCGCCAGGATCTGGGTCAACGCGGAGGGACTCTCCGAGAAGGCCTGGCTGCGAGTCGAGCTGCTGGACGAAAGAGAGAGACCTCTTTCAGGCTACTCCGGCGGCGACTCTGCGTCCGTTCGGCAGTCGGGATTGAGGGAGCTGGTTTCCTGGAAGGGACAGGAGACGATCCAGCACCCCTCCGGCGCAGTCAAGATGCGGGTCAGCTTTGAAGGGAAAAGAAAGAATATCAAGCTCTACGCCCTCTACTTGGGCGGGTGAAGGTGGTAGTGTCCGCTACAAACGATCGGTATTCAAGACTGTCTGAAGTCTGAGTTTCGAAAGGGGATCCGGTGATGGTGTCGAGTATCCGCGTGATGGTTGTTCTGGTGCTAATCTTTCTCTTCCTCGAGGAGGTGCAGCCCAAGAGCTCGAGCCCTCCAATCGATCTGAAACCCTATCTGTTGAGACAGGAGGGCCAGGATGTGGCCCCGGACGGCTTCCAACTGGGTTTCGTGGGTGAGGCTGGCCATCGGCTCCAGTTTCGGTTCGGCGCTCCGGAAGCCGTGGAACTGGAGGTCTCGTTGGGGTTTCCTGAAGGCGGTGCCCGAACCCTCAGACGGCTCCTGGCACCTGGCCCCAAAGACACACCCATTGGATTTGACCTGGGTCCCCTCCTGGGCAGTGGTCCCTATCGGCCCTTGCCCGCCGAAAGTAGAAAGGGGCCCCAACCCAAGACCTGGCGCCCTCTTGCCACCGGCTGGTGGCTCGACACCCACGATCTGGGTAACTACCTCTTGACCGTCAAGGGAAGACGGGTTCAGGACGGGGAAGTCCTCTTCCTGGTCGACCTACGACTTCCGCTCCAGACTTGGGTGGGGTTGGACTTGGATCGACTGGCCTATATTGACGACGACTCGGCTGTGGTGGAGCTCTGGCTCCAGAAGGGTGCGCCGGTCCAGGAGTTGCCAGTCGAGGTAGATCTCGTGGAGGTGAAAACGGGGCGTACTCGATCGTCCCTCAGCCACCGAAATCTCACCGCAGACAAAACACGGGTTTCCCTCGATCTAAGGGGCCTGGAGCCGTCCACTTACCATGTTAGGGTGCGGCCTCGGATCGACGGCCGTCTCTGGGAGGATGGAATTCGCCGGGCACTCTACCTGCACCGCAACGGACCCCCTCCCGAAGCGAATCCTCCAATCGAGATTCCGGTAGCTCCCCAGCTCTTCGTGGACGACTTTCTGATCGAGGATCAGAATCATTTGGAGCGAGTCTTCCATCCGGCTCGCAAGCTCAGCAGCCAGCCCATGTTTCGGTCCGACCGCCCCTGGGAGGGTAACAGCGTTTTCGTGCCGTCGGACTCTTCCTACGGCTTCAACCGGGAGAAGAGACGCTACGAGCTGGAGTACATCAGCCTGAATTCCAAACGGATGCTCGCTGTTTCCAGCGATGGGGTGCACTGGTCGAAGCCACACCTGGGACTGGTGGAGTTTGAGGGCTCCCGGGCTAACAACATCCTGAAGGAGGTGCCCCGCGAGGGCAGCTTCCTGGAAGATAGTGGAGAGTTCGGGGGACTATGGGACTTTCGAACCCGAGGGGCCCCCGATCTTCGGACGGCTAGCTTGGCGCACAGACCCAAGTCAGTGGACATGCACTTTCAGCTGGGAGTCTACCTGATGGTCCGGGATTCCCAGGGCATCCGCTACCTCACCTCGGAGCGTCCCTTCATGCTGCGTCACTTGCAGCTGGAGACCCTGGACAGTCCCACCGACAACCTGGGTCCCCTCTTCTACGACGAGCGGACGGGTGAGCTGGTCATGTATTTTGCCTCCCATCCCCCTGCCCATGGAAGGTTTCTGGTGCGCTACGACAACAAGTGGGCAGTCTCCCGAAACCTGGGACGAATGACCACTCGCGACGGTGTGAACTGGAGTCGGAGCTACATTTGGGCGCCACCGCCGGAGCACCCCAAGCACCAGAGCTATGGGATGCAGCGGGTAAAGCAGATAGGAGATCTCTACCTCGCCTTCTTTCCCCTCTACGATTGCGGGACCCAGCAGATGGCGATCCATTTGTGGGTGAGCCGCAACGGGATCCACTGGGAGGATCTGGGGGGCGACGAGGCCTGGATTCCCAATGGACCCGACGGCAGTTATGACCACGGGATCGTCTACGCTTTCACCGGCGAGCGGGCCGAGGGCGACCGCTCTGTGGCCTTCTACCACGGCAGCAATACCCTGCATTTCAATGCCTGGATCCGGGACAAGATGGCCGGCGGTCCTGAGGGCGATAGCATCCCCGCGTCCCAGATCTTCGACGACGAGACCTACAACGGCCGGCCCTTCCTATCTCCACCGGCACCCACCCAGCCTGGCTGGGCTCAGGACGACTGCATCTGGAGCTGGCGTCGCCCCAGCTGCAGCCAGACCCTGAAGGAGGTGCGGGAAGCCTTCTGGGCCGAGATGGAAGCAAACACCGGCCAGAACCGCTCCAACCACATCCAGAAGAGTCGCGAGTTCCAGATCGTTCCTTTCCAGGTGGAGTTTCGCAGCAACGGGTTCGCCTCACGGCGGGCCGGAGAGCAGGAGGGGGTTCTGACCACACATCCCCTGGTTTTCCAGGGGAGTCGGTTGACGATCAACGCCGCTGCCAATAAGGGCCGGCTGACGGTTGAAGTGCTGGATCAAGCGGGACGGCCCGTGCCCGGCTACAGCCGGGAGGACTGTCTTGTTGAGACCTTCGACAGCACCGAACAAGAAGTAAGCTGGAAGAGTCACAAAGATCTAGCCAACCTGCGGGGCAAACCAGTACGGCTGCGCTTCTATCTGCAGCACGCCGATCTGTACGGCTTCCAGATTCGCTAAGTACACCGTTTCATAAATACGGTAACGTTTGCAGATGGGCTTGCGAGGCGAGATCAAGGCAGGAGGAGGAAGACGATGCCTGGCCATCTTCGACGACGACCAACGCAGAGATCGTCCGCAACCCCCATCTGCCCTCCGGGTGGCGACGGGACGCGCCGATTTCTTTGTCGCTCCTCCTCCAAGATACAAGGCATCGAGTTCGTCGTTGCTTCGCGAACTCGCCCCGTCGCGCTCGCCACAAACGTTACCGTATTTATGAAATGGTGTACTAGTCCCAAAATAAGCGCAATTTGGAAAACAGGACCGTTTCCCGGCTCCTAGGAGTCATTTTGGAGGCCTAAATTCTAAGTTTATGCACCAAGCCACTC
>CAUZIZ010000186.1:0-9940 GCA_963579905.1 Acidobacteria bacterium UBA6911
CCCTGGACATCGGCTCCCGCCTGGAGCTGTTCGTGGACGAGTACCTGATCGACTCGAGGGAGGGGGTAAGGCTGCAGCTGCACGAGCCCCAGCCAGAGGAGGTGGTCCTGGTGGCGGACGCGCCCTGGGAGGGCAATATCTCTGCCTACTTCAACGTCTTTCGGGATGGCGAGCTGTACCGGATGTACTATCGGGGCGCCCACGCTCCGACGCCCACGACTCGGGGCAAGTACTCAGTTGCCTGCTACGCCGAAAGTAGAGACGGAATCCACTGGATCAAGCCCGAAGTGGGCCTCTTCGAGGCCGAAGGCTCCAAGGCCAACAACATCATCTGGAACGGTGACTGGAGAATCTCCAGCTTCGTCGCCTTCAAGGATTCCAATCCCGATTCCGCCCAAGACGCTCGCTACAAGGCCTTCGCGCGTCATGGGCCTATAACCGATGTCCTCTACGCCCTGAAATCGCCCGATGGCATCCACTGGAGCCTGATGAGTGCCGACCCCGTCATCACCAAGGGAGCCTTCGACTCCCAGAACCTGGGCTTCTGGGACACAGTTCGTAGCCGTTATGTGGCCTTCACCCGCATGGGACGGAAGGGGGTACGGGATATCCAGTTCCAGACCTCGCAGGATTTTCTGAATTGGACCGATCCGGTGTTCCTGGAATACCCCGGAGCACCCGAGGGGCACCTGTATACGAACGCGATCCTGCCCTATGAGCGCGCACCACATCTGTTGCTCGGTTTTCCGACGCGCTTTCTGCCCGAGACCCAACAGACCGAGCCCATCTTCATGGCCAGCCGCGACGGGGGCCGCAGCTTCCACCGCTGGCCGGAGGCGGTGATTCCGCTCAGCGCGCCACGGGATCGTGACGGAAACCGCAGCAACTACATGGTCTGGGGCCTGGTCCAGCTGCCCAGCAGGGACCACGAGTATTCGGTCTACGCCAAAGAGGCCTACTACCGAGGACCGGCCGTACGCATCCGTCGCTTCACCTATCGAGTCGACGGCTTCGTCTCGGTCCACGCCGGTTACTTTGGGGGCGAGCTTCTCACGAAACCTCTAGTCTTCAACGGGGACAACCTAGTCCTGAACATCTCCACCTCAGCCGCTGGGAGCATCCGCCTGGAGATCCAGGATGCCAAAGGGAACCCACTCCCAGGCTTCACCCTGGAGGAATCACCACTGATCTGGGGAGATGAGATCGAGCATACGGTGCGATGGAAACGGACTCATGCCAAGGCGACTTCAGATAAGCCCCTGGCCAGGATTGCAGGCAAACCAGTCCGCCTGCGCTTCGTGATGAAGGATGCGGATCTCTACTCGCTGAGGTTCAGGTAGGAACGGAATCGATCCGGCGGCTGTTGTAGACTACCCAAGCGAGGAAGCAATGAAATACTTATCTGTGACAAGCATGTGTCTGATCCTACCCTTGTTGCTGGGGACATCCTGCCAGCAGGCAGAGCTCTTTCCGGATCAGCCCAGTGGGGTCACGGTCCTGGTGGGGAGTCGCCCTACCGTGAAGGAAGCAGCACTCTTCCCCTTCGACAATGTCTCCATCCCCTATACCAACAACCTCCTGCTGAAGATAAGCCAGCCCCGCAAGCATTCCGACAATCCGGTCCTTCCCCGGGGAAAAGAGGGGGCTCCCGACGAGTTCGGCGTCCAGTTCTATGGCTCCGTCATACGCCATGAGGGGAAATTCAAGCTGTGGTACGTCGCCGTTGGGAGCGACCCTTTCACTATCTTGGAGAAGGACAAGATGTGGACTCCCCGGGTCGACGTGGTCCCGCTGAAGTGGCGTCCGGCCTATGCCGAGAGTGTGGACGGCATCGACTGGAAACGCCCGGATCTAGGCCTGGTGGAATACGACGGCAGCCGGAACAATAACCTGGTTTCGATGGAGCCGGCTCCACTCGGAACCATCAATCTGAAGGTGCTCCACGACCCCGAGGACCCCGACCCCTCGAGGCAGTTCAAGATGTCGATTCACACCTGGTGGCGCGAGGGCGGCAAGAAGGGGAGTGGAACGCTGGCTCCCGCAGTGAGCGGCGACGGCCTGAGCTGGCGTCTAGCCGTCCCTGGGACTCCCGTCAACGGGCTGCTGCCCAAGGAAAACATGGTTCTTCCTGAGAACCATTTCGAGTCCGCCGGCGGACTGTACAAATGGAACGGTCTGTTCTACGCATCGGGCCAGGGAGCCCGACCCGTCTATCCCGTAGACGTCTTCGGTCGATCGGTAGGGACTTACCGCTCCCACGACTTCGCCCACTGGGATCACACCGGGACCCTCTCCTTCTTCCGGGAGGGACAGTACAAGAAGGTCCGCAGCGGTCAGGGAGAAGAGTCTCACGAAGGCATCAGCGTCTGGAACCGGGGCAACGTCCTGCTGGGACTCTACGGGATATGGCATGGCTCTTCCGAATGGGAGGGGCGGACCGTAGATCTGGGCTTTGTCGTCAGTAGCGACGGCCTCCACTTCCGGGAGCCGGTCACCGAGTTCGTCTTCCTGCGCCGGGGAGAGGATCACGAGTGGGACCAGGGGGGGCTGATCCAGGGCCAGGGTTTCGAGAATGTGGGCGAGCAGACCTACATCTGGTACGGAACCTGGGATCCCGGATCACTGGAGCCCCGCGGTGGCGTGGGTCTGGCCACACTGGAGCGGGACCGATTGGGCTCCTTCTCGGTCAGAGACGGATCGATTCCCGCAGCCTTCATGACGTCGGCAATCCGAGCGACAGGCCCCGCAGAAGTGTGGGTCAACGCCAAGGGGGTAACTAGCGACTCCACTCTCAAGCTGGAACTGCTGGACGAGTTGGAGCGCCCCATGGCCGGCTATTCCGGCGAGGGGGCTGCTGTGTTGAGAGAGTCGGGACTCCGAATTCCGGTATCGTGGCCGGGAAAGGAAGGGATCCGGGGATTGGCAGAGCCCTTCAAGGTCAAAGTGAGCTTCGAAGGCGCGGAGGTGGAAGGCATTCACGTATACGCGCTCTACATCGGAACTTGAAGCAGTCAATCCTGTTCTTGCCATACGTTCAAAGTCCGGTCTCAAGGAACCAAGTGGCAACGGGGATTCTCGCTGAAAAGGAGGATGAAGAATGAGGGTAGTACTGATCTCAGTCTGCCTGGCTTCCATGGCCCTACCCGTGGTAGCGGAGAAGGCCCTAGCACAGCAGCCCAGCTTCCAGGAGGCCCTGGACATCGGCTCCCGGCTGGAGCTGTTCGTGGACCGATATCTCATAGACCGCTTGGAGGGCGCGAGGCTGATACTTCATGAGCCTCGACCTGCCGGTCTCGCCATCAAGGTGGACCGCCCTTGGGAAAGCCGCTTCAACTACGGCTACAAGGTCTTCAAGCACGGGGGGACTTACCATCTCTACTACCTGGCCAGGGAAATAGTCGGCGGTGAAAAGTTATACATCAACCGCAGCAGTTACGCCCGGAGCAAGGATGGAATCCACTGGGAAAAGCCCAAACTTGGACTGGTGGAGCGTCAGGGCAGCCTGGAGAACAATATAGTGACGGAGGGATTCCTGGTGCCCTTTGTGGATGACCGTCCTGGAGTCCCGGAAGGCTAGTGGTTGAAGGCTACTCGCTCTCGCTCTCGAAAGCGAGAGGACTGGAAGAACAAGCATCCCCTGGACGGCAAGGTGTACATGGATCTGTATCTCTTCGATTCCCCAAATGGTGTGAAGTTTAGGAAGGCCCAGGAGGAACCGGTCTTTACCACCACGCTGCCCAATGGGTTCGATGGCATCCAGTCCATCTTCTGGTCCGAGGCAGAGAACAGATATCTCCTCTACTTCCGCTACATGACGGCCAACGACGGGACCGGAAAGAGGTCGGTGGCCCGCAGTACTTCAAGCGACCTCATGATCTGGACGGAGCCGGTCCCCATGGAGTACACCACCGGAGGCATCGTCCCGCCAGAGCATCTGTATGAGCACCAGACGGTTCCCTATTTCCGGGCCCCTCACATCTATGTGGCCTTCCCGCCCCGATTCATGCAGGGTGAAGGAGTGCTAGAAGAGGAAGCCGCTACGGAGTTAGGTCTCGTGCCGGATCCCACCGTCCCTTGGGGTTCGTATTGGCGGATCAAGGATTCCTCGGATGCGGCCTTCATGACCTCTAGGGGAGGAACCCTCTATGACCGAACTTTCATGAGCGTCTTCGTCCGGCCTGGCCCAGGTGCCGTGAACTGGACCAGTCGCACCAACTATCCTCTGCAAGGAGTCGTGCCCACAGGGGCGAATGAGATGTCCCTCTACGTGGCACGACACTACGCGGATCCGTCCTGGTATATCCAGCGGATGACCCTGCGCCTGGATGGGTTCGCGTCACTGAACGCCCCCTATGAGGGAGGCCAGCTAGTCACGAAGCCTCTGAGATTCAAGGGGACCCAACTGGAGATCAACTACTCCACGTCCGCTGCCGGGGGGCTCAAAGTGGAGATCCAGAATGAGAAAGGGCAACCCGTGAAGGGTTTTTCGCTACAGGAATGTCCCGAGATCATCGGAGATGAGATCAGCCGGATCGTGTCGTGGAAGGAAGGAGATGATGTGGGGAGCCTGGCAGGGAAGCCAGTCCGCCTCCGCTTCGTGATGAAGGATGCGGACCTCTACTCCCTGAGGTTCAGGTAGCGAGGTTCAGTGCCGTTCCTGCTATGGGTTTGGACCACTTCGGTTTCACCAGGCTAGTACGCAGGAGCGCACTACCATGGGAATCACGAGATGCGCTACAAAGAGAATCGGAACGTCTCGCACGCATCTCCTTGAAGCACATATTCAATCTCTATGCGAGCAGAAACTATGTCCCCCAGCCGCTACGGCCAACTCAGGAGAAAAGGCCTTCCGAGCTCAACCCTCACGGCCGGAATCGGATGGAGTACAGATCGCCGTCCTTGATCACAAACCTCAGCCGCACCGGAGTGCCGGCCAGCTTGCTCAGGTTGGAATTACCCTTCCAGGAAACTACGCGTTCGATCTCGTCGCCGTAGATCTCTCCACAGTCGGCCAGTGTGAAGCCGTCGATGGGCTTTCCGAACTCGGTCTGCAGTTCCACGCTGACACTACCCGCGGCGGAGTTCGAGTAGTTCATCACCAACGTCTTCCCTTCGAACACGACGGGCTTGGTGACGAGCTCGCCACCGCTGAAGGGAGCCTGAGCCGAGACGAAGCCGTCCATCCGGATGGTGTGGCGGCGCAGCCGACACCTGTTGCTTCTCACACTGTAGTAGCCTTCGATGACGTAGATCGACAGCTCATCGGGGGCCTCCACCAGATGGGACTCGGTGACAACGACGCCGTTGACAATGTAGTTGTTGCGGCTGACCCAGTTGTCGGGTTGGGGGCCCAGCGGCGGAAATACAGGCCGTCACGGCTGCTCATGAACACGGCGTCACTGAGGCCGTCGGTGGTAACTTCATACGAAGCGAAGGGGCCCACGTTGCCGTACACTGTTGTGGCTCTCAAAGAGCTTCTGGGGACGGTCCACAATCAGTTCTGGTGCTGTCTGGACCTGTCCGACTATCATTGACTACGAAGACTACGAAATACAGGGGAGGTCACACTTTGATATCACACTTGAGATTTTTCTGGCTTTGGGTTCTGCTGGCTGCGGTCGGCGCAGGCTGTGGGGATACTTCTGAAGTAGAGCTGGTTTCGGTCCAGCGGATCTGGGATCAGGCACCCCACAGTGCATTTACCGACCTGATCCGGTTCAAGGATGTCTGGTACTGCACCTTCCGGGAAGGAGAAAGCCACGTCTCCGCCGCCGGCTCGATCCGGGTGATCCGCTCTGCCGACGGTAAGAGCTGGGAATCCGCGGCTCATCTTCCGCCCAAGGCTGGTCGGGATCTGCGGGATCCCAAACTGGTGGTGACACCGGAGGGGAGGATCATGCTCCTTGGGTTCGCCGTCGAGAGGCTGGAGGGGGACCAGCGGGAGGTTGTCTCCTTTGTCTCGTTTTCCTCCGACGGCAGCAACTGGAGCGAGCTGCAACCGGTGGCGGATCCTGACTTTCTCCTCTGGCGAGTTGCCTGGCACAAGGGAATGGCCTACGGAGTTGCCTACACCGACCAGCGCGTCCACTCCCGGCGTCCTGACCAGGACGAGTTTGCTCGTCTCTACCGGAGCGAGGATGGCGTCCAGTTCGACAGCTACGTCAACTACCTCTTCGAGAGGGGAGCCCCCACCGAAGCCTCGATCATCTTTCTGGAGGACGAGACGGCCCTGTGTCTTCTACGTCGCGACGGGAAGGACGACTCCGCCCAGATCGGGATCTCGTCTCCCCCGTACAGCTTGTGGGAGTGGAAGGACCTGGGTTTGTACATCGGAGGCCCCAACCTGATCAGCCTTCCCGATGGGCGCCTGTTGGTGTCGGGCCGACTCAAGTTGCCCGACGACCAGAGGCGCACCGTCCTCTGGTGGCTGGACCCCGAAGCCGGGAAAGTCACCGAGATTCTGCGGCTGCCCTCCGCAGGCGACACCAGCTACCCCGGGTTGGTGCTTCACGAAGGCCTACTCTGGATCAGCTATTACTCGACCCACGAGGAAAAGACCAGCATCTACCTGGCGAAGGTGAGGTTGCCGTCGTGATGTACCCACCCAGGAACCAAGTCATGGCTCGGACACTGATACGCAAACCGACGATGCTGACGCTGACATGGACACTGATGCTAGTCTCACCGCTCCTGCGGGCGAACGAGCTCGGTGCGGAACGACTGGACAACTGGCACCAGTGGCGTGGCCCCGCCGCCAACGGCCTCGCGCCGAAGGGCGACCCGCCGCTGCGTTGGGATGAATCGACGAACATCCGCTGGAAGGTCAAGGTTCCCGGGTCGGGAGTGTCCACGCCCATCGTTTGGGGAGACCGGATCTTTCTGCTGACGGCGATCAAGACCGACCGCAAACCGGACCCAGACGCCCTGCCAGCCAGAGGAACTCCTCGCCGCGACAGTCGTCGGGGACGAGGGAGACGGGGAGGTTTTCGGCTCTCCACAGAGACACCGACGACCTTCCACCAGTTCTCGATTCTGTGTATCGACCGAAAATCGGGAAAAACGCTCTGGGATCGGGTCGCCAGCGAGCAGGTTCCACACGAAGGCCATCACCCGTCGCACGGATACGCGTCCGCATCACCGACGACCGACGGTACCTACCTCTACTCCTCGTTCGGCTCTTACGGCGTCTATTGCCACGATCTCGAGGGGAATCTCAAATGGAAGCGCGACCTGGGAGATATGCAGACCAAGCTCGGGTTCGGAGAGGGCACTTCCTCAGTCCTTCATGGCGATTCGCTGGTCGTCAACTGGGATCACGAGGGTGACTCGTTCATCACCTGCCTGAATACCGAGAGCGGTGAGCCGAAGTGGCGAGTCTCCCGCGACGAGGGGTCTACCTGGTCGACACCGCTGGTCGTCGAGCATGGCGGCATCACGCAAGTCATTACCAACGCGAAGAACCGGACCCGCAGTTACGATCTGAGCACGGGCAAGCTCGTTTGGGAGTGTGGCGGACAAGAGAGTAACCCGATCCCATCACCCATCGTGCGCAACGGAATGGCCTACTGCATGACTGGATTTCGCGGGTACGCGATCTACGCCATTCCACTCGACGCCCGCGGGGACCTCACGGAGAGCGACAAGGTCGCCTGGCGGAGGAACGACGTCGCGCCGTACGTCGCGTCTCCACTGATCTATGACAACTTTCTCTACTTCACGAAGGAGCGTCGAGGCATCCTGTCGTGCGTCGAGGCGACAACCGGCAAGGACGTCTACAGCGATCAGCGTCTGTCCGGAATCTCCACGCTGTACGCGTCGCTGACCGGCGCGGCGGGCAGGGTGTACATCACCGGTCGTAGCGGTACAACGCTCGTCATCAAACTGGGCCCCACGTACGAGGTCCTCGCGACCAACAGCCTCGACGAAGGTGTCGACGCGTCGCTGGCGATCGTCGGAAAGCAGTTGTTTCTGCGTGGGAAGAAGCACTTGTACGGTATCGCTCGGGATTGATGGATCATCAGCATACGAGGGGGTATCGAAGCATCACGGCCATGCTGCGCTGGGAAGGATGGAGAACGAATCACAAGCGGGTGGTGTGGGCGAGGTCCTGGATCCCGGCGTCGATGTTCAACAATCTCTGGGTGCTCATGAAAACTCCTCTGGGTGTACCCAAAAAAGTGGTTTTGGAACAGTCATTTCGCCTTCTGAGGACCCAGCAAATACGGGCATTCCAGAGCCTCAGAATCCGAGGGTTTTTGGGACAGCCTAGGTCTGGGAATCTCGCCTTCTCTCGCCACGGTACTCTTGGATACGCTCAGCCTCTCAGCGATCTGTCTGAGGCGCAGTCCTTCCTGACGCAATTCTAAGATCCTGTCCCTGTCTACCTTGGCTGTGGGTCTGCCAATCTTTGAGCCATTCGCTCTTGCCCTTCTCAGGCCCGCTTTGACCCGTTCTGCGATGATGTCCCGCTCCAATTGAGCCACCGCCGAAATGATCGTAAAGATGGCTGCGCCCAGGGGGCTGGATGTGTCGATGTTCTCCTGATAGCTGACGAAATCGATGCCTAGATTCTTGAATTCCTCGAGGGCCAGAACCAAGTGCTTGGTCGATCTGGAAAACCGATCGAAGCGCCAAACTAGAATCACATCAAAGCGCCGCTTCCTAGCATCGTTCATCAGGGCATCCAGGGCTGGCCTGCTGTCCCGGGTTCCACTTATGCCCTGATCATCATAGATCTGGTAAACATCCCAACCTCTCTGATCTGCATATCTTCTTAGGTCCAGCAATTGCGGCTCTGTGCTCTGCTCCGTGGTCGAGACGCGAGCGTATATCGCGCAGGGTTCGCGAACAAATCCGGTGGTATCGTTCTTGGCCAGTCCCTTGGGTTTCAGGGCAACGATAGCGGGCCGATTGTCCAGGAATCGGTAGTCATGGGTATCCCCATCGATCACGGGATGGCCTAGGAATTGGGTAGGCTTCTCCCGGAACGGAACCGCGATATTGAAGCCTTTAGCCAGTGCCTGAGAGGCTTCCGTCTCGTTGGCTTCTGATAGCGAGAACGTTAGGTAGTAGTGCTTGGGTGTCTGGCCGAGCCGCTGGGCAATCTTGGTGTAGTCGTAAAACTGGATCTCGGGGAAGGTTTCCAAGTCGAGGAGCCGCTCCCAGGGGAGATCACTGAAGACGTTTAGGCGGACCGCAGCCCGTCGGGAATTCTTGACCGCGAGTCTGCCGACCTTGGCCAGATCGGCCTTGAGTAGTTCTAGGAAACCCTGGCGATCGGCAAACCAGAATCGAGTCTTTTCCACTCGGGCCTGCTGGACATGGGACATTCGGCCACGGCCCGCATAGTTGAGACAGACAGCAGAGCAGCCTGCAGAAGCGAAGGGACAGACGCCGGCCCCCGATACCGTAAAGGGTGCCCGCGATAGGGCAAAGGGCAGGATGCCGAGCTCTTCGGCCAATAGGTGAAAGTGCCAGCCCCTTTTCGGCTGGCTGGCGTAGTTCTGATACAGTGAAGTTGACATGGGGATTTACGTCCCTTTGTTGGTGGGCCCGTGGTGTGAGTTGGCGACTTGGCCACGGGCCCCTGTGTTTGGATGTGTGAATCAGTTCGTTACTGTCGTTGCCGTCCGGAAGCCTCCAAAAGCCTATTGAGTGAATCCATAGCCCGCTGGACGCCAGCGATATAGCCTTCGTCCCGGTGGTTCCCCTGCTGATATCTCAGAAAACGGGCAATTGCCTGGATTCTGTCCAGGATGCGTTGTGATTCGGTTCTTTTCTTCATTGGTTGTGTCCCCCTGGAATCAGCCAAGCATTCCCTGATCGGCGAAGCTGAAGTATCGACCCTGTCCCCCAATCACGACGTGATCAAGCACCCCGATTCCGATCAGCTTTCCCACCTCATAGAGTCGTTTGGTGATTTGGATATCCTCTTGGCTGG
>CAUZIZ010000187.1:0-9909 GCA_963579905.1 Acidobacteria bacterium UBA6911
CTTCTTTTCGTCGATTACCGAGGAGACCTCGGCCGTGTCGGTGTCGATGACGGTGGACTGACCGGTAACAGTGACCTGCTCGGCAATCTCACCCGGTGTCAAGACGAAATCAATACGGGCTACCTGGCTCTGCGCCAGAATGACGCCCAGGGAGACCTGGGTCTTGAAGCCCGGAAGCTCCGCCTTCAAGTCATGGGTTAGACACGGAAATGGGCAGTTGAGACGAACAAGTCCAGCCTGAATGCCCATTCAATTTCTTGAACCCCAGAGTCTAGGCAAGTCGTGTGCCAAGGGGGAACGCCCAAGGAAATATCTGAAGTGCTGTTTGACATGAAGTACACTCTCTTAGGGTCTGCGCAAGAACAACTTGGTAGAATTGGCGCTCAGATTTGCACTAGATTTGGCCGCGAACGATTGAGCGAAACCGCAGGCGTAGCCGGGTCTACGTTGAGGATTTCGCGATTGAGGAGCAGCCGAAGATGGTGTAAAGATGAGATGCCAAAATGCCAAGTTATTTTTGCGCAGACCCTTAACATCGGATGTTCACTACGACTCTTCTATTTGATGGAGGCCCACACCATGGCACGCATCCCCAGAAGACGATTTCTTACCAGATCCATAGGAGCAGCCACCCTCGGGAGCGCGGCTATCCGCACCGTTGCAGCCTCTCCCGGGGACAGAATCGGGGTAGCCGCAATCGGGATCAACGGCATGGGCCACGGCCATCTGCGCAATCTGACAAAGCGTTCGGACGTCCGGATCGTCACTCTCTGCGACGTCGATGAGAGCGTGTTGGCCCGAGGTGTAGAGACCGTCGCCAAGTCCCACCACGAGAAGCCCAAGCTGGTGGCCGACTTTCGGGAGGTTCTACAGGATTCCGCCGTGGACGCCGTGGTTATCGCCACGCCGCATCACTGGCACTGTCCGATCGCCATACCGGCGCTGGAGGCAGGCAAGGATTGCTATGTGGAAAAGCCGGCCAGTCACGTCTTCAAAGAGGGCAGGGCGCTGGTCGAGGCCGCACGCAAGCACAACCGGCTGGTGCAACACGGGACCCAGATGCGTAACACCGAGGTGACCTTCCTGGCGGGCGAGGTGTTGGAGTCTGGAATCCTGGGCGAGATCAAGATGACCAAAGCCTGGAACGCCCAGCGGGGCCATGGGATGGATCCAAAGCCGGATGCCCCGGTTCCAGCCGGAGTCGACTACGACATGTGGCTGGGACCGGCCTCCAAGCGTCCTTTCAACCCCAATCGATTCCACCGGACCTGGCGCCTCTACCGGGACTACGGCAACGGCGACATGGGCGACGACGGAGCCCACGACCTGGACATGGCACGGTGGGCCCTGGGAGTCACGACCCACCCGGTGCGCATCACCGTGCATGGGAGCACTATCGACCTTAAGGGTGAGCGCGAGTACCCCGACAACATGGTGCAGGCGTTTCAGTACGCCGAAGGAAAGGTGCTGCTCTACGAGGATCGTCTCTGGACGCCCTACGGCATGCACGGCTTCGATAACGGCAACGCGTTCTACGGCACCGAGGGCTACATGATCTTCTCCCGCCGCGGGTACTTCCAGGTGTTTCTGGGTAAGAAGAGCGAGAAGGGTCCCGGTCGCAGCGGCAGGGATATCCGACAAAATTCAGAGGCGAACCTGGCCCATTTCCTGGACTGTGTTCGGAGCCGGAAGCAGACCAACGCCGACGCCGAGGTAGCTCATCTGACCTGCGGGTTGATCCATCTGGGGGAGATTGCCTTCCGGCTGAAACGGGTCATGGAGTTCGATCCGGAAAAGGAGATCTTTCCCAAGGACCCAGAGGGCAACAAGATGTTGACGAAGCACTATCGTGCTCCTTGGAGCGTCTGAAGTGGCAAGGTCGTGGCGGCGGTCTCCAGGCCGCCGTAGCTTCGAGCCAAAGGCTCGAGATAAGAAACTTCGGCCTGGAGACCGAAGCCACGTCAGATCCAAGTATCCATCCAATCGGCGCGACGATACGTAAACTCACCTTCTCTCAGCTTCGCCCTAACCGGGTTCTCTGCGATGTATCGGCGAAACGCGTTCAATTGCTCTAGGTCGCGCACGATGTGGTCGTAGCCTTCCTTCTGCCACAGAGCCTCTCCGGTTCGACCGATCTCTTGATTGATCCTGCGTGCACTGAAGCTTCTGATTGATCCGAGAATATCTTCAAGGTCTTGGGGCTCAATAGGTGTCATTAAAGCGTGGCAATGGTCCGGCATGCAGACGTAGTCGCCCAGCCAGAATCGCGAGGTATGAAAGTAGGGGAAGGCATCATCTACGAAGGCCCGCAAGGCCGGCTGCCAAAGAAGGCAGCTACCATATCCATTATCGAGGTGCTGCTGAATGGCGTAGCTGAACCTCGTCTGGAACGAGCGCTGTTCTTCCTGTCTGAGCTGGCGAAAGGGCAGCTTCCGGCGGCCATCGGCGTCCCAGCTGATCCCGTGTGATTCGAGCCAGCGCCGTCTGGCCATCTTCCATTGCACAAGAATCTCGGCAGGAAGAGAGTCCTCAAGCCTGAAAGTGACGAAGTAGGTTACGCACTTCTGCCGCCAGCGGGGCAGATGCACTCGATATATGCGGGTGGCTTTGTGGGGATCAAAAGCAACAAAGGGCGGTGGCTTCGACATCGATCACAATAACGCCGCCACCAAAGAAAAGACGACTCGTAGCAGTAGCCTCCAAGCCACCGTGCCTAGCGAAACCAGAACCGGGCCACCGCAACATAAGTCACCAGGGAGCAAATCACAGCGGGAAATACTCGGTGAATGGTCTCTGACAGCGAGACGAATTGCCAACAACAAAGGCAAAGGATTCCAGCCACAAACGAGGCTAGGACCGCCCGACCGTCACCCCGCTTCCAGTAGAGCCCCAGGACGATGGCAGGCAGAAAGCAGGCGGCGTAGAGACTACCGGAGAGGGCAGTGATAGTGACCACGCTGCCGGGAGGATCCAGGGCGATCACCGCCGCCAGGACTGCAAAAGCCGAAACGTAGACTCGGGTAGCTCTAATCGCACGCTCCTCGGATCTGTTCCCGCGCCAAAGCCCCACCAGATCCCGCTCGCAGGTCGATGCCATCACCAACAGGACGCTGTCCAGGGACGACATGGCGGCGGAGACCATTGCCAGCACTAACAGAGCGCTGACGATCGGACCGAAGACGGCTCCGCTGGCGAGCAGAGCCGGCACCACGTGATCGGTGTCGGGCAACTCGCTGGGCAGGATGTTTCTGGCGTAGAGACCTACCGGAACCAACAAGCTGAAGACCAGCAAGAAGGCCAGAGTCGAGATCAAGCCCCCGAGACGCGCCTGCTTGGGATCACTCAAGGCATAGAATCGAGAGAGCTGGCGGGGTTCCACCACGAACTTGATGGTGGTGGCAAAGAGAACTCCCAGGAGCATCGGAAGCGGCATGGCGGCATCCCAGCTGAAGAGCCGGGGACCGTGGACTCCCTCCCTGACCTGGTAGATGGACTGAAGTCCGCCGGCGGCCTGAGTCGTACCCCAGAACAGCAGGACAGCGGCGATGATCATGATGACTCCCTGCACTACGTCTGTCTGAACCACGGAGTGGAAGCCTCCGACCGCCGTGTAGGCCACTACGATCACGAGCACAATGAAAATGGCATGCCAATAGGAAACGTCGAGAAATGCTTCTAGAAGGTTCCCGATTCCCTTGAACACCGCCGTGGTGTAGATGAAGCTGGAGAGAAGGACAATGAGTGCCGCCACGATCCGTGCTGGCTGGCTTGCAAAACGAAATCCTATGAAGTCGGGAATCGTAAGTGAGCCCAGAGATTCCGTTTGCTCACGCAGCCGTGGAGCGATCCAGACCCAGGAGATGAAGCTGAAGCCAACGGCAAACGGCAAACGGCACCATTAGAAGCCAGGCAAGACCGAAGTCATCGCCCTGGCCCGAGAAACCCACAAAACTGTTGGTACTGGCGTAGGTGGCAAAGAAGGAGATCCCGACCGTCGCCCCTCCAATCGACCGTCCTCCTACGAAGTAATCGGCCAGGCTGCGGGTCTGTCGATTCCCCACCCAGGCGTGATAGACCATCAGGGCGGTGTACAGGAGGAGAGCGAGGAGCTCGAGGGAGTGGCTTTGAATCCAAGTCATGGAAGAAGAAGCTCCAGACTCCAAGATACAGACAAATCTCAAATCCCAAGCACCAAATCCCAAGATAGACCCTTTGAAGCTTGAGATTTGGAATGTGTTTGTATCTTGTACCTTGTATCTTGGGACTTGAGACCAATTCGCCGGAAAATCAGGTTGATGTTAACAGCTTACTCTATGCTAGAATATCTGTTTCGAGTGGGACACTTCCCCGCCAAGCTTTGCAGAGCTAGAGGGATGGCTGGCAGGTGACTTGGACTCATCTTTTTACGCCGGGGCGGTCGCCGCAAGGCAGTGCGAACCGGCTGAGTTCCCCCTGAAGCTAAAGCGCGATCCATCCGAAGGTGGATCTGGTCTGCTCTTTCGAGTGAGGGTTCGCTAATGGAAACTATGTCAGTGGAAACTGGGTCTCGAGTGATGATCGAGGCGCAAGGTATCAGTAAGTACTACGGTCCATTCGTGGCTGTAGAGAACATCTCCTTCTCCATTCCGGAAGGACAGATCGTGGCCTTTCTGGGGCCCAACGGAGCCGGCAAATCGACCACGATGAAAATCCTGACGGGTTTTCTGGCAGCGAGTCAGGGAAAGGCCCTGATTGCCGGCCGAGACATCCACGAGGATCGCCTCGAGGCCTCCAGGACCCTAGGCTACCTTCCAGAGAACGGGCCTCTCTACCTGGAAATGACGCCCCTGGAATTGCTTCAGTTCTTCGGGGAGGCGAGAGGCCTGGAAGGGTCGGAGCTGAAGCAGAGAATCGACTTCGTCGGCGAACAGTATTCCCTGGAAGAGGTTATGGAAAAACCCATCGGAAAGTTATCCAAAGGATATCGTCAGCGCGTGGGTCTGGCACAGGCGATGATGCACGATCCCGATGTACTGATCATGGACGAGCCGACCGCCGGACTGGATCCCAATCAGATCCATGACTTCAGGGACAGTATCCGGGAATTGGGAAAGAAGAAGACGATCTTGATCTCGACTCATATTCTGCAGGAAGTGGATGCGATAGCCGACCGAGTGCTGTTTGTTCATGACGGACGGCTGATCTATGACGGAACACCTGGAGACCTCAAGGAGAACGGTTCCCTGGAAAAGCCCTTTCACCGTATGACCCGAAAAGAAAAGTTGCCTGAAAACGAGCAGCCGGAAGAGGCGCCAGCAGCGGAACCCTCAGTGCAGACCAACGTAAAGACAGACGGAGACGACGATGAAGGATAAGATCAACATCGGATTCATCCGGGCCCTTGTAAAGCGAGATCTGTGGAAGTATTTCACCAACCCGACGGGTTACGTGTTCATTACTCTGTTCATCTTCTTGAGCGCGTTCGCTGCTTTCTGGCAGGACCGGTTCTTCTTGGATAATCTGGCCAACCTGGATCAGCTGAATTACCTGTTCCCCTACCTGCTCTTGTTCTTCATCCCCGCCCTCACCATGTCGGTCTGGTCGGAAGAACGGAAGCAAGCCACAGACGAGCTTCTATTCACCCTCCCCGCGACCAGTCTCGAGATCGTACTGGGCAAGTATCTGGCCACCCTGGGGGTCTATACGGGCGCCCTCATCCTTTCTCTCAGCCACATCATTGTCCTCGCCTTTCTGGGTAGCCCCGACCTTGGACTGATGTTCAGTAACTATCTGGGTTACTGGCTGATTGGAGGAGCCATGATCGCGGTTGGGATGTTGGCCTCACTGCTCACGGCCAATGCGACCATCGCCTTCGTTCTAGGAGCGGTCTTCTGCTCCTGCTTCGTTTTCATCGATCTACTGGGTGGGGTCAGCCTGGGCGTCTTCCGCTCCTTTGACGACTATTCCCGGGGCGTGATGAGTCTTTCAGGCCTCTTCTATTTCGTCTCGCTTTCCGCCTTCATGCTCTATCTCAACGTCCTGCTGGTCGACAGACGCCACTGGCCCCGTAAGGCCGAAGGCTATCCGATGTGGGCCCATCACACGGTCCGCACGGTGGGACTGCTGATCGCCCTTGTCTGTCTCGTCGTCATCATCGGGCGGTTGAGCATTCGCGCGGATCTGACTGCGGAAGGTCTCCACTCCCTGGGCACTGAAACCCGCACTCTGATCGGGGAACTGTCGGAAGACCGTCCGGTGTTTATCCAAGCCTTCATCAGCCCCGAAGTACCGGAACAGTTCGTTCAAACTCGGGCGAATCTCTTGAGTACTCTGAACGAAATCGACTCGATTGGCGGGGGTAAGGTTCAGGTCCTGATCGACGACACCGAGCCGTTCACGGAAGAAGCTCGTCAGGCACGCGAGAGGTTCGGCATCACTCCCCGACAGATACCCAATCTGGGCAGCGCTCGGGCGGGCTTTTCCAACGTCTTTCTAGGGATAGCCTTCACCTGCGGTGCCGAGGAACAAGTCATTCCCTTTCTGGACCGCGGACTCCCCACCGAATACGAGATGACCAGGAGCATCCGGGTAGTCGCCAAAACCGACCGCAAGACGATCGGAGTAGTCGGCACCGAAGCCAAGCTCTTTGGGGGCTTCGATTTCCAGACCATGCAAAGCAGTCCGGCCTGGTCAGTCGTGGCGGAGTTGCAGAAGCAATACGAAGTGAGACAAATAGCGGCCACCTCTGCCATTGCTGAGGATTTGGACGGCCTGGTGGTGGCTCTCCCCTCCTCCCTGGCCCAGCCCGAAATGGACAATCTCCTGGCCTACATTGAGAAGGGAAACCCCACACTGCTGCTGGTCGACCCGCTTCCCGTAGTCAACATTGGACTCGCACCGTCGGAGCGGAGCGGAGCAAACCAGAATCCGTTCATGCGACAGCAGGGTCCGCCTCCCAAAGAGAAGGGGAACATCAGACAGCTCCTTGCCAAGATCGGCGTCAACTGGGATTCCGGAGAAATCATTTGGGATACCTACAATCCTCATCCCGATCTGGCCCACCTCCCCCCCGAAATCGTTTTCGTTGGCGAGGGCAACCAGAATCCAGAGGTCTTCAACGGCGATCACATGGCGAGCAAGGCGCTGCAGGAACTGGTGCTGCTGTATCCCGGCCGAATCGAGAAGGCGCCCGGATCGGATTATGAATTCGTGCCCCTCGTAAAATCAGGGCGTGCCTCCGGAGCCCTACCCTTTTCCGCCATGGTGCAGCGGAATTTCCTGGGAGTTCAGCTGCGGCGGAATCTTCCTCATCGGCCCGACGACAAAGACTACATTATGGCGGCCCACATCCACAGTGCTGGGAAGGCAGACTCCGGAGCTGCGTCACCCATAGCAGAGGAGGGTGAGGAACCAGCATCAAGCGATGCCACGGACAAGAACGCCCCGCCAACCAAGAGTGTGAACGCGATCGTTATTGCTGACCTCGACTTCATTTCCGAACAGTTTTTTCAGATTCGACAACGGGGTCCAGAAAATCTCAACTTCGACAACGTGACCCTCTTTCTCAATTGCATGGACATCCTGATCGGGGATGAGTCGTTCGTAGCTCTTCGAAACAAACGAGTCCGGCATCGGACCCTCGAGACCGTCGAGGAGCGGACTCGGAATTTCATCGAAGAACGGGTCGAGAAAGAGCAGGAAGCAGAAGCAGAGGCCGAAGCTGCCCTGAAAGAAGCTCAGGCACGGCTGGAAGAGAGAGTCAACACGCTGCGACAGCGAGCCGACCTCGACGCCCAGACGAAACAGATCATGGCACGGAATCTGCAGGAAGTCGAAAACCGCAGATTGGAGGTCGTGAAGGCCAACATCGAGTCTGCTAAAGAGGCAAAGATCAATAGCAGCAAGGAAAGTATGGAGTCCCAGGTGAGACAGATTCAGGGCAATATCAAGACCCTGGCGGTGATGCTACCACCCATTCCGGTCTTCGCCCTGGGCGTCCTGATCTTCGTGAGGCGGCAGCGTCGAGAGACAGAGGGCTCCGCAGCCACCAGGAGGTTGAAAACATAGTCATGAGTGCAACTCAAAAAACAATAACTTTTTTCGGTGCAGGTGTACTGCTTTTAGCCGTAGCACTGCTCACCGCCCCCAGACACGTCACTCCCGACGTCTTCATGGATCGGGGAGAGCAATTTTTCGCCGACTTCACCGACCCTAACGTGGCCACTACTCTGGAGGTCATCGAGTTCGACGAGCAAACTGCCGCCGCGCGTCCCTTCAAGGTCACCTTCGAAGGGGGCAAATGGACCATACCCTCACATCACGACTACCCAGCAGACGGCAAGGACCGGCTAGCCAAAACCGCGGCCGACATCATCGAGATCAGAAAGGACGACTATCGATCCGACAATGTATCCGACCACGAAGCCTGTGGAGTCATCGATCCGCTGGATGAAGGGGCTACCTCCCTGAAGGGCCGAGGGAAACGGGTGACGATCAAAGGAAAGGACGACCAGGTCCTGGCGGATCTCATCATCGGCAGGAAGGTCGAAGGCAAGGAAAAGCTGTATTTCGTCAGAGCTCCCGGCCAGAAAAGAGTTTACGTAGCTCAACTGGATCTCGAAGTGTCCACCAAATTCGAGGATTGGATCGAGCGAGATCTCATGGAGTTGGAGAAAGACGAGATTCAAAGAGTAACGCTCAAGGACTATTCGATCAACGAGCGCACCGGGACCATAGACCAGCGGGGCACCTTGATCCTGACCAAGAAGGATGAGAAGTGGGACGCCGACCGCATGTCGTCCAAGCAGGAGCTGGAGACCTATAAGATGAACGAGCTCGTGAAGACTGTCGACGAACTCTCTATCGTAGGCGTTCGACCCAAGCCGGAGGGTTTGTCCAAGAGCTTACAGCGGTCGGAAGAGGGGACCCGCCTCACTCAGTCAGACCTCATGTCGCTGCAGAGCAAAGGGTTCTTCTTCAGCAGAAAAGGCAACCTGCTTTCCAATGAGGGGGAACTTGAGGTCGAAACCGACGATGGCGTCACCTACACCTTGCGGTTTGGAGAAATCGTGTTCGGGTCAGGGGAAGCAATCACGGCTGGGTCTGAGGCAAGTGACGACAAAGACAGCGGACCTGGAGAAAACAGGTATCTCTTCCTGACGACCTCTTACCAGGCCAGTCCTTCCGGGCCGCCCGAGCCACGGAACACCGATTTCCTGAACAAGGCCGAAAGCGAATGGAGCGACGCTGACCGCAGCAATAGCGAGTTGAAGAACAAGTACGATCAGTGGAAGAAGAAGCAAGACAGCGCCAAGGAACGCTCGGAGCGGCTGAATGCCCGATTCGCAGACTGGTACTACGTCATCTCGGACGACAGCTTCGACAAGATACATCTCGACCGGAGTGATCTGATCAAGAAGAAGACTTCCTGAGCTGACACGTCATCGGCAGTTTTCGACGGAAGAAGGACGTAACCTATTGATCTAACATTGGATCGGGTGCATCTCAGGCGATTGTCTAAGCTGAAACTTCATTCGGAACTCGCACCTCCAGATCGCCCAATAATGCGAAACTTGGGGAAGCCTGAAGCGCGAGCGAGGGGTTGGAGGGCACCGCATTGGGGGGACGAAGGGGCCTGAGGCGCTGCAAGCAGTCGAGCAGGGGGGATTCGGGGTGTTCCCCAACCCCTCGCTTGCGCTTCAGGCTTCCATGGCTCGGGCCGTTTCTTTCTCGAATGGGGCAGCACCGCTGGGGGGCCACTAAGGCAGCGTAGATGAATAGTAGATGAATAAAGGTAGCATGTCACCATTGAGGGGAGCTAGGTTCTATCACATAGTTCCATTCGCCATGGAAGGGGTTGGGCCGCATCTTGATTCGTTTCATTTCTTCATTGGAGACTTGGCGTCCAGTGGGATACTTGCGGCGATCGAG
>CAUZIZ010000188.1:0-9846 GCA_963579905.1 Acidobacteria bacterium UBA6911
AGGCAGTGTGTGGCTGAAACGAAGAGCGGCTACCTGACCGGAGATCAAGGAGCGCCAAGGGCCGCGAGAGCTGGGGTGAGGTGTGTCTAAAAACGTCGACAGAGGGGATAGAATAGCTCCTCATAAGCGATCGGCGGGCAGTACCGCAACAGCCGAGCCGAGTTCTGAGTGGCTTGGTGCATAAACTTAGAATTTGGGCCTCCAAAATGACTCCTAGGAGCCGGGAAACGGTCCTGTTTTCCAAATTGCGCTTATTTTTGGAATAGTCGCGTGAGTTGCGGCCGGACATTCGGCCGAATCGTCATCCACAACGAAGTCATCCGCAAAGGCAGAGCCCCCGAGAAAAATCGCTGCCACGACCACTACTACAAATCTGAATTGCGTGGATCTAGACATCTCCTCTCCTCCAATGAAACGTCGAGAGCGCATCTCAGTCGAAGTGGTCGCGTCGCGTGCTTTGCCAGAGAAGTGAGTATATCGATCGTACTTCTCCCTTTCAAACAGGGAGCTAGCGGATGCCAGGAATCTACCAGCCGGTTTCGTAGATCTTCTGGTGATCCGGGATCCTCGCCTGGGACTGGGTCCCTCGGTGGACTACGACGCGGTGGCGGAGAACTACGAGGCTGTCCTCGGGAACTGGGACAGCGTGTCGGCCGGGATAGGCTACGTTGACCATCCCATAGTGGCGCAGGACCCATTTCGGGGGGAACTCGGGCAAGGAGGGGTGGCTCAGGATCGCAAGCCCGGAAACCCGGTCGGTTGCCCCGAATCGCCCACTGTAGTCGGCCCAGGGACTCGCTTCACCAATACGATCCTGGACCAGGGTTCCGATGCTGTCATGGAGCACTCCCTCCCGCGGAGGTTTGACCCGCACCGTGAACCCGGAGTAACCCCGTGAATTCTCGGAGCCACCCAGCTGGAGCCCGGGCACCAACGGCTTCAGGACGATCTCGAAATCCAGACACTGGCTCTCTGAGGAGGATCGAAATACCCGGATTGTCGAGTTCTCCTCGACTATGGGTTGAGGCTTCCCTGCACCGTCCTGGTACCGTGGAGAGGTCCAGAGCACATTCGCCTTCAGCGTCGCAAACACGGGACCTTCATCAACAACGACGGCACTGCGCACCACGGCAAGGAAGTTCTTTGTTTCCCAGGGGTCGCCGGCGCGCAGTTCCTTCACCAGAAGCTGGTGCCAGGCCCAGAACACTCCACGGTGATGCGGATGATCGTCTGGGAAATCCTGGGTGAGAATCTCTCCGTCCAGACCATACACGGGATGTGCGTAGTTGGCTCGTCTGTACTTGCCATCGAGAGCCTTGGGAGTCTCCTGATAGAAGAGAATCGGGCGTTCCAGCTCGGAGAAGAGGAAGCCGTCCGGCTCTCGGGTTATCCTCATGGCAGAGTCCCCAGCGTCCGGATTTGCTACGAAATCGAGAGTCGACGCTCTCTCACTTGGCTCGACGCCTCTGATCATCCACAGCTTCCCCGATGTGGGGTCGCGCTGGGCCAGAACTGGGGTTCCTTCGCCCGGAAGGGGACGCAGAGAAAAGATGCTCTGCCCGGAGGCTTCTCCCTCAAGCGTCGCAGCCAGAGGCGCCGGCAGCCCGGTGGGGAAATCAGCCGGCAGTTTGAGCCTGACTGTCGCAGTGAGACGTTTCGCAGACATCTGTAGTCGGGACGGGGAGAATGGCCAGTCAAGGTTCCATTCAGCAAAGCCGATAAAGATCAGAAGGAAAACCGAAACAGCTAGAGCTCGTCCGAAAAGTCGCATATAGAACCCATCGAAGACACGATTCTATGCGCGGAAAAAGGGGAGGGTCAAGGGACGCCCTACAGGTTGAGGTGTGGCTGACTGAATGGGTGCGAGTCCTGGATCCAGTGGATTCATCGGGCTCTTGACCAGGCGAAGGGGGATTGCTAGTGTCCCTTGGCAGGAAAGGGACTCGAAAATCTGATGGACACAATCTTGGTCACCGGCGGAGCAGGGTACATTGGGAGCCACGTGGTACGTGAGCTGGCTCGCTCGGGATACCACCCGGTCATCCTGGACCACCTCGGGGAAGGCCACCGAGAGGCGGCTGGAGCAGGCGACTTCGTCCTCGGGAATCTGTCGGATGAGAGCGTACTGAATTCCCTTTTTAGCCAGCAAGCCGTCGACGGAGTAATGCACTTTGCCAGCCGGTGTTACGTGGGCGAATCGGTGGAGAACCCTCAGCTCTACTACGAGGAAAACGTCTTGGGTGCCCTGACACTCTTTCGGGTCATGAGGCGCCATGGGGTACGCCGGTTTATCTTTTCCTCCAGCTGCGCCGTCTACGGGAATCCACAATACACCCCCATCGATGAAGGGCATCCCTGGAATCCGATAAATCCCTATGGCGAGACCAAATACTTCGTCGAACGGATCTTGAGGGAGTACGACCGGGCCTACGATTTTCCTTTCGTCGCTCTCCGCTACTTCAATACCGCCGGAGCCAGTCTCGACGGGAAGATCGGCGAATCCCACGATCCCGAGTCGCACCTGATACCGTTGATCCTACGAGTCGCCAAAGGAGAGGCTGCTGAAATCACCGTCTTTGGGGACGACTACCCCACTCGAGATGGAACCTGCGTGCGCGACTTCGTCCATGTACTGGATCTAGCCGCGGCCCACATCGCAGCTTACGAGTGGCTGAAGCAGGGGAAGGCCAGCGACTCTTTCAACCTCGGTACGGGCTCCGGTTATACTGTCAGGGAAGTGGTCAGTGCGGCAGAGCGGGTGACGGGCCGCAGGGTCGCCAGCAGAGTGGCGGGGCGACGATCCGGCGATCCTCCAGAGCTGGTCGCCGATTCCAGCAAGGCATCCTCCCTGCTGGGATGGACTCCGAGATATTCGGAGTTGGAGACGATCGTGGAGACGGCCTGGTCCTGGGAGCAGAAGCGTACTTATTAGCGTCTCGCAGGCACTTGGTGAGCAGTGAGAGTAGCATGCGAATTCTAGTGACAGGGGGAGCAGGGTTCATTGGCAGCTATCTCTGTGAATCGCTTCTGAGTCAGGGGCATGAAGTCATCTGTCTGGACAATCTTTTTTCCGGTTCCAAAACCAACGTGCTGCCTTTTCGGGAGCATCCCAATTTTGAATTTATTCGCCACGACGTTACCCACCCGATTCTCGTGGAGGTCGATCAGATCTACAATCTGGCATCCCCTGCCTCTCCTATCTACTATCAATACAACCCTGTAAAAACTGTAAAAACCAACGTCCTGGGAACTCTCCACATGTTGGGTCTGGCCAAGCGGGTCAAGGGTCGGATTTTGCAGGCGAGCACTTCGGAGGTCTACGGTGACCCACTGGTCCATCCTCAGAAGGAGGACTACTGGGGAAACGTCAATCCGATCGGGCGTCGCAGCTGCTATGACGAGGGCAAGCGCGTCGCAGAGACGCTGATGATGGACTATCACCATCAAAACGGTGTGGATGTGAGGATCGCCCGGATCTTCAATACCTACGGACCCAGAATGTCGGTTCAGGATGGACGAGTGGTTAGCAAGTTCGTCGTACAAGCTTTGCGGAAGCAACCCCTGACCCTGTACGGAGACGGATCTCAGACGCGATCTTTCTGTTTCGTGTCCGACCTGGTCGCAGGACTGGAAAAACTGATGGGCAAGGAAGATCTCTGGGATCCGGTCAATCTGGGAAATCCAGGAGAGTTTTCCATGTTGGAGTTGGCGGAACTGGTCAAGGACCTCACCGGCTCTCGGTCAGAGATCCAGTTCGACCCTCTCCCCCCTGACGATCCAGTCCGGCGTCGCCCTGACATCGGCCGCGCTCGTGAGCTGCTGGACTGGGAGCCCACCGTGGACCTTCGCACCGGCTTGGCTCGCACCATCGAGTATTTTGACAACCTGCTGCAGGCTGGATAGCGAACTGGACGAGAGGCTCCAGTCGAGACCTACGAGATATATCTGAATGAATCCCGCCCCAAAGAAGATCGTCCTCCTGGGGATGGCAAGCAAGATCCCGGTCGCAGGAGTGGTCTGGCAAACACTGCACTACCTGATCGGATTTCGATTGTTGGGCCACGACATCTACTACGTCGAAGAACACGGTCGTGCACTCCTTCCATGTTCATGGAGACCGCAGAGGACGACGCTGAGGCGATGGCAGCCGCCTTCATCGCCCAGCTGATGCATCGCTTCGATCTGGGAGATCTCTGGGCCTTCCACGCTCTCTACGACGACGGGCGCTGCTTCGGGCTCAGTGAGGGCAAGCTGAAGGAACTTTTTCGCTCGGCGGACCTGATCATTAATCTCCACGGTGGGACAATACCGTTGCCCGAGCATTACTCGCGGGATCGACTGGTTTATCTCGAAACGGATCCGGCAGAAGTACAGATCCAGCTTCACAGCGGCTCCTCCGAGGTCATTGATTATCTGGCGCCTCACCGTGCGTTTTTCTCCTACGGTGAAAACTACGCTCGCCCAGGCTGCAAGTTTCCGGTCTCAGACCGATTCCATTTCCAAGACACACGGCAGCCCGTGGTCCTGGATTTCTGGAGGGCTGAAGGCGACAGAACGGGAGATCTGTTCGCCACCATCGGGAACTGGAAGCAGCAGTGGCGTGATATCCGATTCAATGGAGAGGGCTACCACTGGAGCAAGCACCACGAATTCCTGAAGTTTCTGGATCTGCCCAAGCGTACTGGTCAGCCGTTCGAGCTGGCTTTGAGCAGTTACGACGAGGAAGAGCAAGCCATGCTCGAATCCAAAGGCTGGAGGGTGAGACACGCACTGGACCTATCCCGCGAGATCGATCCCTACCGGACCTATATCACCGAGTCTCGTGGCGAATTCACGGTCGCCAAAGATCAGAACGTGCGTCTCCGCACCGGCTGGTTCAGTGACCGAAGCGCAACCTATCTCGCGGCTGGAAGGCCCGTCGTCACACAGGAGACAGGATTCAGCGACTTCCTGCCCACAGGAGAGGGCTTGTTTGGATTCTCGACAATAGAGGAAGCTATCGGGGCGGTTGAAGACATTAATTCAGACTATCAGCGGCATCGAGATGCCGCCTTTTCGATTGCAAGGGAATACTTCAGTCACGAAGTCGTCTTGAAGCGCCTGTTGGACGACATCGGGCTCTGACCTGAAACTTCAAGAATACGTCGCACGTCTCCTGTCCCCCGAAGGTGCCGCCAACGGGTGAACTACCAGCGTTACGAAGCCAAGGCCGACAGAGCCGAGAACGACTTGAGCCGTTAGAAAAATGAGCCCAGGTTCCGAGGAGAGAGCCGGACAACTCTTCCCCACGCAGTGACGCACAAATCCCCAGTAGCCGGAAGTTTCTTTCTCGAATGATCCGACTCGCAGCCGGAGGCGGGACTAGCTGAAACTTCAATTGGCTCCGGCGGCTCGACGTGGGTTCGGTCTCCAGGCCGAACTATTCTTCTTTTCGAGCCTTTGGCTCGATACACGGCGGCCTGGAGACCGCCGCCGCGGCCGGGACTCCAAGTTTCTTTCTTGAATGATCCGGATCCCAGCCGCGGGCCCCGCTAGACTAGAAGACACAATCCCGTGGGGATTGACTTCTCTTGATGTTCGAAGTTCAATGGGTGACAACCTTCGGACAGTACGCTGGACACAGACACTTTTTCCGACTTCGACCGATGCCTCGGCGACTGACCATCCCTCCCTGGAGACCGGTATGCCGGTATGATGGTATTTTAAATTTGAGGGACAAAAAGGGGGCGCGCAGCCGATTTGGATCTGCTAGAATAGGGCGCTTTTCAGGGGGAGAGGGTTTTGCTGGGTTCTTATATTCCTATACTTCTTTTCATCCTGGTCGCGATTTCCCTTCCCCTGGTGGGCTTGACGGTGGGACGGTTCCTGCGACCGAATTTGCCTAGCGCCTCCAAGCTTTCTCCCTACGAGTGCGGGGTTGAGCCCGCGGGCGATGCCCGGGAGCGCTTTTCCGTGCGCTTCTACATCATCGCCATCCTCTTCGTTATCTTTGACGTAGAAATCGTTTTTCTCTTTCCCTGGGCGATCATCTACAAGAAATTGGCGCTGTTCGGCTTCATTGAAATGGTGATCTTTCTGGGTATCCTGATTGTGGGATACTTCTACGTGTGGAAAAAGGGCGCGCTGGAATGGGCATAGGACAGGTGTAATGGGTAACGAGATTGAAAGAAACGTCGTCACCACAACGGTGGATTCCCTTTTCAACTGGGCTCGGAAATCGTCCCTCTGGCCGATGACCTTCGGTCTCGCCTGCTGCGCCATAGAAATGATGGCGACGGGGGCCTCCCGCTTCGACATGGATCGTTTCGGTGCGGGCATCTTCAGGCCCTCACCCCGACAATCAGATTTGATCATCATTGCTGGAACGGTCACCTTGAAGATGGCAGAAGTCATCCAGACGCTGTACGATCAGATGCCCGATCCCAAGTGGGTGATTTCGATGGGCGCCTGCTCCAGTGTGGGTGGACCTTTCGATACCTATGCAACGTTGCAGGGAGTGGATCGAGTCATTCCGGTGGATGTGTATATCCCCGGCTGTCCCCCCAGGCCCGAAGCTCTGCTCTATGGTCTGATGCGGCTGCAGGACAAAATCGATCTTATGAGCATCACCCAAAAGAACATCCAGCCACAGGCAAGTTGAGGGGACACCTTCGGGGAGCCTGCTTCCCCCTTCCAGTCAGACACGGGAATGAATCAAGAGAACGGTCCGCCACAGGATAGCCCTCCAGCAAAGGAGAACACGGAGCCAGAAGCCCCCAAGAAGGAGGCTGCCTCTCCGACTCCGGACGCCAAGCAGGGAGCCGAAAAGAAGGCAGCTCCTGCTGCCGAGAAACCCAAGCCTAAACCCAGACCCAAGAAGCCAAGCTACGAAGACCTCGAGGAGGACACCCTTCTGGACAGCCTGGAGGAGCAGTTTCCCCAGGGGATCGTCTCGGGTCAGGTTTTTCTGGAGCAGCCCATCTATACCGTGACGCTGGATCGACTCTATGACGTCATGCTCTATCTGCGGGACCACAGCGAACTCGCGTTCGACTACCTGGTCGATGTGACGGCCCTGGATTACCTGGGGGATGAAGAGCGCTTCGTCCTGGTCTATCAGCTCTATTCCTATCAGAGCTCGCGTCTGATTCGGGTAAAGGCACGGCTGCCTGAGGATCAGACCGCTCCCTCGGTCACCTCTATCTGGAGGACCGCAAACTGGTTGGAGCGAGAGGTCTACGACATGTTCGGAATCGAGTTTTCAGGACACCCCAAACTGCGCCGCATTCTGCTTCCCGACGACTGGCGGGGATACCCGCTGCGTAAGGATTACGACATCAAACTCCAGGATCAGACCTGGATCAAAAAGCATCTTCGAATGAGGAAGCTACCGGACTAGCGCGATGGCGGAACAGACGATCCTCGACACCAAAGAACTTGAGATCAACATGGGGCCCCAGCACCCCTCCACTCACGGGGTCCTCAGGGTCAAGTTGAAGCTCGACGGTGAGCGCGTCCTGGATGCCGAATGCATCATAGGCTATCTGCATCGGGGCATTGAGAAGATCAGCGAGAACCGTTCCTACATCAATCTGGTGCCCTATTTCGACCGGACTGACTACATCGCCGCGGTATCGAACGTCTACGGCTATCTGCTGGGTGTCGAGAAGATGATGGGGATCGAAGTCCCCGATCGAGCTCGATACGTCCGGATCATGATGACCGAGTTCAACCGGATTGCCAGTCATCTGCTGTGGCTGGCTACTCACGCCATCGATATCGGTGCGATGACGGTGTTCCTCTACTGCTTCCGGGAGCGAGAAGAGATTCTCAAGCTCTTCGAGGCGCTCTTCGGTGCCCGGCTGACCACCCACGCGTTCCGGGTAGGAGGCCTCTGGATGGACCTTCCCCTCGGCTTCGAAGAAGCGGCACAGAAATTCGTGGATGAGTTCCCTGGACACGTCGACGAGTACGAACAGCTCTTGACCAACAATCGTATCTGGATCGCGCGCACCAAGGATATCGGCGTCATCTCCGGGGAAGAGGCCATCGAGTGGGGTATCAGCGGACCTCCCCTGCGCGGCTCGGGGGTCGACTACGATCTGCGTAAGGTTCGACCCTACGGAGGATACGAGGAATTCGAGTTTGATGTCCCGCTGGGCGTCAACGGCGACACCTACGATCGCTACCTGATTCGACTCAAAGAGATGCGGCAGAGTCTGCGAATCATTCAACAGGTACTCGATAACCTGCCAGACGGGCCGGTTCGAGGAAAGGCGCCCAAGATCCTGAAGCCTCCAGTGGGAGAGTTCTACTCCAGCATCGAAGGGCCCCGTGGAGAGTTGGGGTACTACATCGTAAGCGATGGTTCGGCCCAACCCTTCCGCGTGAGGATCCGGCCTCCTACGTTTGTCAATCTTCAGGCGCTGCGCCGGCTCGTCAAGGGACATCTTGTGGCGGACGTGGTCGCTATCATCGGCACGCTGGATATCGTCCTGGGAGAGATCGATCGCTAATGCTTGAAATCCTCCTCATCTACGCCATCATCCCGCTGATCAAGATCACGGCCATCGTGCTCTTTCTCTCGGGCGCAATCGCCTACCTCACGCTCCTGGAGCGCAAGGTCATTGCGCACATCCAGGTACGACTCGGACCCATGAGAGTGGGCTGGCATGGGTTGCTTCAGCCAATCGCCGACGGACTCAAGTTCATCCTGAAAGAGGACATCGTTCCCTCGCGTTCCGATGCTTTGCTCTTCACGCTGGCTCCGATTTTCACCATGATACCCGCCTTCGTGGTCTTTGCGGTCGTGCCTTTTGGTCCGCCGGACATGTTGGAGGGACCTCTTCGTTCGGTGCTGACCCTGGTCCTGGAACCGGCGGCGGTGGAGTCGGTCGTGACAAGTGCCATCGCGTCCGGGGGATTCGTCACCGATATCAACATCGGAGTGCTCTTCATCCTCTCCCTCTCGTCGGTGGGGATCCTTGGCATCATCCTGGGAGGCTGGGCGTCCAACAGCAAATATCCTCTGCTGGGTGCGCTGCGGTCCACCGCTCAGATGATCAGCTATGAGGTCGCACTCGGCTTTTCGATTATCGGGGTGCTGCTGGTCGCCGGTTCCCTGAGCTTGGTTGAGATCGTTCAGAACCAGGAGGAGAGCCAGCTCTGGTACATTTTCGTGCAGCCCGTCGCCTTCGTGCTCTTCTTCATCTGTGCCATGGCCGAAACCAATCGCCTCCCCTTTGATCTCCCGGAGGCAGAGACGGAGCTGGTCGGCGGATTTCACACCGAGTACAGCGGATTTCGCTTTTCGCTCTTCTTCCTGGCCGAGTACGCTAACATGATCACGGTCTCGGCATTGGGTGTCACCCTCTTCTGGGGTGGCTGGCTGCGGCCTTTTCCCAACGTCGAGTGGCTGTCTTTTCTGGATTTCATTCCATCGGTGCTCTGGTTCCTGATCAAGGTTTTCGTGTTCCTCTACATCTTCATCTGGGTGAGAGGTACGATCCCTCGTTACCGTTTCGACCAACTGATGCACTATGGGTGGAAGGTGTTCCTGCCTCTGGCTCTGGCCAACGTCCTGGTCTCGGCGGGAGTCCTTCTGATATTCATGTGATGATGACGGGCTCGATGTATGTGTATGGCGTATCTGCAAGGTTCTAGGGCTTCTAGATGCGAGGTCAATCCCAACGGGATTGCGTCTTTCAGCCCAGGGTTTCCGAACCCTGGGAAAGGGGAAGACAAAGGACAGGTCAACCCTGTAGGGGTTGAGATCTGAGGGGTATCTGTTACCCAGGGTTCGGAAACCCTGGGCTGAAAGACGCAACCCCGTTGGAGTTGACCTCTCTTGACGAATAGGGAGCGTAC
>CAUZIZ010000189.1:0-9839 GCA_963579905.1 Acidobacteria bacterium UBA6911
TCGGCCGTGATTCGGTCAAGGGTCTTTGTCAAGGGATAGGACTGTTCCACCTTGGCGGCTCCCACTCCAACCGGGATGAAGTTCCCGCCCTGGGCATCCCAGATAGCTTTATTGAGGGTGAAGGTTCGATCGCGTGCCGCCTCGTAGATGGGGTCCTCGAAAACGTCTCGAAACTCCGTGATTCTTCCGGAACCATCCAGCGTGATCCAGGCCGATACGGCCACGCCTCTACTGGAGATGGTAGCGATCGCGTCGCGGAAGGATAAGGGTGCAGGGCACATGTAGTGGGAGCCACGGCCATCCCCCTGGGTCATGTAGAAGCGGTCGCGCATGAAGAGGTTGATTGCTTCTGCCAGGGGTTCCACCGCCAGCAGGACGGGATCGTCCTTGCCCAGATACTCTCCACCGGAAATGACCGCCAGCTTTTCAGTGGAAGCAGCAAGCAGAATCTCGCCCAGGGAATTACCGGGTCGATCCGGATCCCAGCCCTCGGCACTGCGACTCCAGATTCTCTTGACATTGAACTTCTCAACGGCGCCCAACAGGGTTTCCGCGCTGGGCCAGTCGCTTTCCAGATCTAGAAAGATACGGCGATGGTGCTCGACATCCCAGACTTCGAGGACCGCTCCGCCTGCGCCCAGGGACTGAAGATGTGTCCTCAGAGATCCGCTGCGATAGGCGTGGTTCAAGCTCCACCAGACGGGAAGGTTAAAGGCTGAGGGTCCTGACTTATCGATTGAAAGCAGCCCGAATCTCTGGGGACGATTCATCGGAATTTCAGCAAAGCCTGGACCTTGTCCGGAGACGTTTCCAGAGAAGACGGGTGCGGGCACGTGGCCTCCGACCAACCCCTGTTTCCAATCGCCATAGGCCTGTCGCAGGCGGTGCATCTGATCCTTTTCCGCCTGCGGTAGAAAGTTTGGCAGCAGTGATATGAACTCGTCCGTCAGGTTGGCGATTTCCTCGATGGCCCGACCGGCGGATGCGTCGCCAACCAGGTCTTGTCCCAGTCCATACCACTGATACTCAAGCGTCTTTGCCACCCAGACCTGACGAAAGAAAGTGCGATAGGCAAAGAGGTGGACCGCGTTGTCGTCGGCTCCCCGACTATGGGTCATCAGTAGGTGCTCATCGTCGCCGACTTCGATGATTTCCGAGGTAGCTGAAATCAGACCGGAATTGCTCGCCTCCTGCAGGCTGGCCTGTGCCACTCCGCGAAAATGGTTGGGTGGCGTAGTATGACCCACTTTTCCGCCGCCATCTGCCTTGATGTCGGAAATAGTAAAAGAAGCATTGGCGTTGGCAGCTGCAATGATGGGATCCGGATCGGGAATATCCTGGAGTCGGCTGGCGAGACGATTCGCCTCCTTCTGTGCTCGGGCCTCGGCCGCCTTGGGGTTGAGATAGGGCTCGAACTCCCCATGACTGACCATATGACGGATCACTTTGCCCGCTTCACGCTGGAAGTAAAGGGTCTCGGGACGATTCTGTGAAAAAATGTCTACGATGTCCGATTCAGCCGGCATTCGACCCCTGTCATACGACTGGTAGGCGTAGGCCACCACCCGCGCCGTTCCAGGCTCGGTGAGACGGGCCCGCGCTTGTTCGAAGTTGACCGGCATGAGTCCCACGCGGTACTGGCTGTTTCTCCCACCCGGTCCGAAGTAGAACTCTCCAGAGATCTGGGTGAACTCGCCGACAGCGGGCAGTCCGGACTGGGATCGCCCGATCAAAAACGGATTAAAGCTCCCCTCGACGATCGCCGCGGGTTCCCCCTTCAGGTCCCCTGTACCGAATTTTCCCTGGACCGCGTAAACTCGGCTCAGGCGCCACTCTTCTGCATCGGCAATTAGGGCGACGAGCTCGTTCAGATCTCCAGGGCCAAACTCGTAGGTGCGAACCTTCTCTTTGCCGGCTGCCAGGTCTTCGATGGACTCGACTATGCCCAGGTAGTCGTTGCCCTCGATTCGGCGTCCGGATCCCTTGTCTGGGTTGAAGAAGAGATTGAACAATGCGCGGTTGAAGAAACCACACCCACCGTTGATGGCCTTGGCCACGATGATCGGCTCTGCGCCCCGTTCGGTATAGGGTAGGTTCAGGAACCGGAGTCCCAGGGACTCGCTCTGACGTTCGGCGGGCTGGGAAAGAATTTCCGCGGCGCCCGGCTGAGCCAGCTTTGATTCAACGCTGGTCGCCAGTGCCGCCAGGCCCGCCTTGAGGGCACCTTTGAGGGCCGTTGCGACTGGCGCCTGTTCGCCACCGAGAAAATCGCCATTGAAGGTGGTGAGGTGAATATGGAGATCGCCTCCAAACGCCTGAACCCATGCGCCTCTGAAGCGACTGTCCTTGAGTTCCGCTCGCGCCGATTCAACGATTTCGGCCGGGATCTCCCCGGCTATGTGATGCCCTAGAGCGAAGGATACAAGTGTAACGTTTGACTGCTCGCTGTTCGTCATTATCGACCTTTCCTTAACGACCTTCCCAGGCCGCACTCTCTATTTTCACACCGCACCGAAAAAGTTTAGTATACCCGCACGACGAGGGCAGAGCCAGTTTTTGAGATTGATTTCTAGGCTGAGAAGGTGATCGGGAAATCGTCTGTCCAGAGAGCACGAAGTAACACAACATCGCGAGGTCGCCGCGGGCAAACTCTTCGCCAGCACGCTCCCGAAGGAAGATTGACGGATCAACTCGGCTCCAATAGACTGCCCGCGATATGTAGCCTTTCTGAAGAATCTTCGGTTGGGAGAACCTTCCATGTCTATTTCTATGCTTCGAGTATCAACGGCTGGAATCCTAACGCTCCTTTTGGCCTTCTGGGGATGTCGTGGAGGTGAATCGGCTGATCGATCCCCCTCCAATAGCGAGCCGGCGATCCCGGACATCGCATACGTCACGAACGGAATCGCCGGTTTCTGGACGATAGCGCAGGCGGGAGCCCTCGATGGCGGGAAGGACTTCAAAGTAAAGGTGGATGTGCGGATGCCGGCTGAAGGGGCCATTGACCAGAAACGGATTCTGGAGGACCTCCTCGCTCGAGGAGTGGACGGGATCGCGATCAGCCCGATCGATCCCGACAATCAGAAGGATCTTATCAATGAGTCCTCGAGGCACACGAACCTGATCACCCACGATTCAGACGCCCCCGAAACGGATCGCCTTTGTTACGTCGGGATGGACAATTACCAGGCGGGACGACTGGTAGGGCAGCTGGTAAAAGAGGCGTTGCCCGATGGCGGATCGATCATGCTTTTCGTCGGCCGCCTGGAGCAGCTCAACGCTCAGCAAAGACGGCAAGGTGTCATTGACGAGGTTCTGGGCAGATCGAATCAGAGCGGAGGACCGATCGATCTCCCTAACCAGGTGCTCGAGGGAAACAACTACACCGTGCTGGATACTCGAACCGATCAGTTCGATCGGTCCAAGGCCAAGGCCAATGCCGAGGACGCCATTGCCCGCTTTCCGCAACTGGGCTGCATGGTGGGGCTGTTTGAGTACAATCCTCCCGCCTGTCTGTTGGCCATCAAGGAGGCTGGATCAAAGAACATCAAGCTGGTCGCATTCGACGAGGCCGAGGAGACGCTGCAGGGTATCCTCGACGGATCCGTCCACGGAACCGTAGTCCAGCAGCCCTATCTCTATGGCTACGAGTCCATGAGGATTCTGGCCGGACTGGCTCGAGGTGACAGATCCGTCCTACCCGAGAATGGTGTTTTGCACATTCCAGCTCAGATGATTCGAAAGAATAATGTTGAAGCCTTCTGGACAGATCTGAAGCAGAAGCTCGCACGCGGCAACCCCTGAAGCGGCCGGCGAATCGTCCCAAATACACAGACCTGTACAGGTACTCCAGCCGCCGATTCCGCAGCCCGGACAGGGCATGCATAACTCACCCTGACTGCAATAGGCCCCGCCTGGACAATTCCAGCTGTCACGCATTCGCAAGCCCACATCGAGTCTTCAAAGGAGAGCTGGAACATAGTGCGGTCATTAGCTGGAGTGGCCGCAAGCGCCTCACGGTCCAGGATCTCCTTGACCCGATCGAAGGATTCTAGATCCGGCCATAGCTTCGGCATCCCCTGCGATTGCATCTTCGGCTAATTCGCAGGCTTTATCGCCGACTTGAGTACACGCGTCTGCGGATTCGGCTAGAGCCGTGGGTTGGACAACGGTGGCTATACCCACCAGTAGTGACAATAGTGCGATCTGACTCCTCATCTTGTTTTTCTTCTATCATGTTCAGTCATTCTTGGGGATCGGATTACCATTCAATGAAAAAATTCAGCGGCTTTCTCTGTCGCTGAAATAGCGACGGACGGGCGTTCGCTTCAATGCGGAGGCTTCCTCCCAGGGTAGGCTATTCAGAACGATTTTTCGGGTCCTCTAGTCTTGTCGCATGAACTCATCGTATGTCCATTCGGATTGAGTTGTCGCAGCCCGATTCCATCTGAGGCCCATCCACGGGGAGACTCAGAAAGAAGACGACGGGGACAGGGGTTCCTTCGAGGGTCCCAGGACCGACCACCGCCCTACTCAGGTCCGCCTCAACCTGTGGTAGATGGGCTCCCCCGAATGCTTCGATGGAAACAACCTGACCCGTCTCGTCGCAAAATACGCGAAACTGGAGAGCTACCGGGAAATCGAGATAGTTGCGAGCTCGATCGGCGACCTCACCGAGATACTCAAGGTCGACTTGAGGAGGGAGGATGCCGTCCGATCGGTGGGTGTAGAAGAGCCGGTCTTCCGTGAAGACGAACAGACGGGAAGAAACTTCAGGGTGTGAGAGCTGTGTTGTTTCCCTTCCCTCATCAAAGGGATCCAGTCTGAGCGGAAAAACTGTAGAGACAGCGTCTGCCCCCAGGCGTCCAGGCGTCACTTTGAGTCCCAGAATTTGGGACTCGATCTCGATTGATCGAGGCCCTTCCCGGTGATCCACCGAGACGATGTCACCGTTGGCATCAGAGAAGATCCGATACAAAAACGCTCCTGAATCTTCAAGGAGAACTCGAGCTCGCTCCTGGAGACTCCGTAGTTCTCTGGGACCGATCTCAGGGGATCGTAGTCCCTTGAAATCTGCGTTGTAGCAGAGGCGCTCATCGAGGAAGGTGAGGGCTCCTGGAGAGAGTACTACATTGGCCGATCCGAGTTCCTCCAGCAGTCGGACTCTTTCCTGGACGACATCGAATGGGGTGTCTCCGCTGATATAGATGTGGACTGAGGTTTGAGAGTCTATGACGCGCTGGACGATTTCTTCTTCGCTGAGCGTGCCGCCGGAGACGCGCCTTAGTTCTCCCACCTCATCCATGGCTAGATTCAGGACGCTCCTCGAGATAGTGTTCATCTCTCCTTCGGCCGTAAATCTGAGCCTCAACTGGCATACTACCAGCAGTCTCTGCTGATCTACTTCGATCGGCTTGAACCGCCATGCGCTCACCGCCTCGCTGGCAGCTGACCCCAGACTGCGATGGCCGCTGAGAGGCTCGGGCCCGGACGACGCGTCCGGTGCGGTCCACCAGGACTCTAAGGACAAGGTTCCTGTCGAGAAGACTATCGGCGCCCTCTGGATAAACCGGTTCTACCTTGCTTAGCAGGTGGTCCAGTCGGACCTGGCTCTCGACGGGTACGGGTGGGCTGAGCGACGCGGTTAGCGGAAGTCTGGAAACACTTAAGAATCCAGTTAGGAATAGAGCCACGAGAATGCCAAACAGGGAAGCAGCTATTCTCGATCTCGATGGTCGCCGTGCGGAGATGATCAGTTCCAGCCGTCGCACCAACTGACTCGGTCGCAAGAATGAAGTAGCCAGAATCTCTTTGGACTGCGCTGCGTTGGTGGCCATTTCGATCAAAGTGTGAACATAGCTTCGCCAGTTGTGGGTGATCTCCACTACCCGCTGGTTTACGACTTGTTCACGAAGCAGACGGGATTCCCGAGCCAGCCACCAGATAGCCGGGTGGAACCAGAGGATCGAGCATACGATTTCTTCCCAAAGAATCGAGACTCAGTCTCGCCTTCGGATATGCAGCAGCTCATGGCAGGCAACCGCTGACTGCCCTGCCTGGTCCATCTCCACGAACTGCTGCGGAAAAATAATGACCGGCCGGGACAGGCCAAAGGAAACAGGGATTTTCAGTCGGGTGGAGAGGTAGAGATGAGGGTAAACTTGCAGCAAAGCCTGCATTTCCAGCACTGGGAGGGGCACTCGGTTGAGCAAGTTCGAGTTGCGAAGGAAAACCCTTATTCGCCACAGGCCAAAGCAGAGCCACAATAGGCGGATCAGGATCCCAGCGCCAAGGATCAGAAGAACCAGCTTCTCCATCGAGTAAGCTGCCTCTTGAGTGGCGACTTTTGTCGTCATCCTCGGTCGGGCCCTCACCTGTGGAGCAGGGAGCGGGCCTGCCGGTTCAGCCCGGACCAGCATTACGGAAGCAATTGGAGGCAGGGGAGCGATCGATCGCTTTCAAGGCTGAAGGAGCGGTAGGAGCAGGGAGGTCAGCAGCAGGCATTGGTACACCACCAACATGATGCGGGGTGTCCGCAACCCTAGAACCCTGGTCAGCCAGACACCGATGATCACCAAAAGAGCAATCTGGCATGAGTACGCAAAGAGGTTGTCGACCAGGACCGAATGCGTCATTCCTTTTTCTGTATCATCTACTTGATCTTCTTCCGGTCGGCCGAGGGGATCTTGCAAGTCTCGATCAACTGGGATACCAAGGGCTCAGGACAGCCGTTGAAGACCCGGTCGACGAACTCCTGAACCATCTCCTTGATGATCCGTTCCTTGGGATGTTTGGCTTTATAGACGTATGCACGCCCCTCCTGCCATTTGTCGAGCTGTCCCTTGCCCTCCATGATTCGCATCATGGTCATCACCGTGGTATAGGCGATTCTTCGCTTCTCCCTCATCGTTTCGTAGACGTCCCGTACCGTGGCCGTCTTCAGATTCCAGACGATTTTGATAATCTCAAATTCTTGCCGCGTGAGCGGACTTCTCGCCGATTGTATGTTTGGCATGCTAAGACACTCATACTAGCTTCCGGAGAAGTCAAGTGTTCTGTTGCGGAAGACGACGTTTTTGGAGATCAGTAGCCAGTTTCGCGAACTAGCTGCAGTTCAAAGGCCGGTTTTTCCGGAGCGAAGCTGTCTCAGGTAGGTGAGACGGATCTGGTTCAGCTCGCTATCGTAGCGCCCGTCGCGTAAATCGGGAAATGTCCACTCGAAGGGTCGATAGCGACCCGCCTGATAGCGCCCCATGAGATCGGCGTAGACGCCCCTTCCCAGGTGAATCTTTTGTCCGGAAAATTTGCAGCTGGCGAGAACAAACTTGCTATGATCTAGATATCCTACGTCCAGGTTTACACGTCGTCGCTGGTTGTTGCTCAGCTCCTCTTCAATCTCGTTGCAGCTCAACTTTGCAGCCACAATTCCCTCCGGCGCGATTAGCCGTGAGAAAGATACGAGACGTCGCCTGATGTCCACTCCCATCTCCTCCTGGTAGTACTCTGTCACGTCGAACGGACGATCCTGGCCGCTAAAATCGATTGTTCCCCAACGCTCCTGAAGTTGAGCGACGGCCGTTTGTACGACAGTCAGATCTGACCACAGGATGGCTGCCAGCAGCTTCACCGGTTCAACGAACTGGGGTTTGGCCATAGCGTTTCATCTCACTGTTTTCAGGATCAACAGGGCCTGAGTAGCTATGGAGGCATCGAGATTGAACTCGGAGGAAATCTGGTTGATCAGCAAGTCAGGTGCGATCTCCTGGCGTTGGAGGGAGTCATGACTGCGGATCTGGAGTCTATTATCGCGCAGATAGAGCTGTTCGTGACCACGAATCCGAGTGAGTAGGGGATACTGCATCATGTCCCAATCGAACGAGGCGTCCCAGGCTTTTAGAAACTCTCCAGGGTCAGCTGGCTCGGTCTTGAAGGTTAGGCGGTGGTTGAGGCCCCCTTGCTGGAGGGTGTAGAGGCTTCTCCTTTCCTCCCCACAAGAGGGGGACAGAAGGAGTTGATTAAAGCCGGTCTCGATTTCCGTCGCATCGTTGGAATCGGTAAGTGGAACGGGCGTGACGATCAAATAGCCCGGATCGAGAAGGTGAGGCTGTTCCTCGATCCAGACTACGACGGCGCAGTGAGTGTTCTCTCCATAGTGGCGATCGGCCAATATCGGTTCCGCTCGCCAACCTAGGCTCCGCAACAGGTAGAGCAGGGTGGCCGTCAGGGAAAAGCAGGTTCCCCCAGTACCCGATGCAAGATGGTCGGTAACGACCTCCGCGGGCCAGCGTCTGGACCGCTCTCCGCTGCCCAGACTGGCCTGCTTGATGATCTTGGTGAGGTTTTCATAGGGAAGACCAGAGAATGCTTGGACCACCTTCCGCAGTAGATGTTTCGGTGCTGTTTTTGGAGAAAGGGCAGAGTGCGACAGGAATCTGGCCAAGAGCTCACCATCGCTTGGTAGGGAGAGTGGTGTTTGGAGCATGAGGCGCGGCTATTGGCCCGGCTTTGAGACAGCCCGAGATGTCAGAGCGGCGAGCAGGACCTCGTCCTCTTCCGGGAAAACGGTTCGGAAATCCAACAGGAGTCGATCTCCTTCGATCCGAGCGATGACAGGCTGTGCGTGCTCACGCAGTTTCCGCTCCAGAGCTTGTGCCGATAGCTGATGAGAGAGAATTGCCAGGACGCAAGTGGGGATGGGTTCGCCCGGGGCAGCACCGCCTCCGATCAAGGAGACACCGTCTCTGATTTCCCCTTCGAAGACGGCCGGGTCCAGCTGGTCGTTTAAGCCTTGGGCACGGAGTCGCAGATCTTCGGTACGTGCGGAGAGCATTCGGTAGACAGGGAGGGTTGAGGAATAGGTCCCCTTTTCATACTCGATCAGAGTGTGTTCGAGGGCTGCGTGGGTGCACTTGTCTACGCGGAAAGCTCGCATCAGGGGATTCCTTCGGATGGCCTCTACCAGTTTCTTCTTGCCGACGATGATCCCTGCTTGTGGACCGCCCATGAGTTTGTCTCCGCTAAAACAAACCAGGTCGACACCTTGGCTCAGAGCGGACTTTACCGTGGGTTCTGATCTCAGAGAAGGATGGGGCGTAGAGAAAAGGTAGCCACTACCCGCGTCCTTGACCAGAATCAAATTCCTCTTTTGAGCGAGTTCGACGAGATCGGCCAGCGCCGGCCTTTGTGCGAATCCCACTATCTTGAAGTTGCTGGGGTGGACTCGCAGGATGAGAGCGGTCTCCTCGTCGACCTCGGCTTCGTAGTCGGCGGTCCGGGTCTTGTTGGTAGTGCCCACCTCCTTGAGCCTAGCTCCACTCTTCTCCAGAATGGCGGGAAGACGAAAGGAACCGCCGATCTCGATCAGCTCACCGCGCGACACCAAGACTTTCTTGCCCTGGGAAAAGGTGTCCAGAACCAGAAAGATAGCCGCCGCGTTGTTGTTGCAAACGGTGGCGGCCTCACATCCTAGAAGCCTTACCATCCGTGCTTCGAAGTGCTGATCCCGATGTCCCCGCTTGCCTCCGGCCAGGTCGAACTCAAGATTGGAGTAACTTCCCGCAGTTTCGGCGATAGCCCGACTGGCCGCCTCCGAGATCGGGGCTCTTCCAATGTTGGTGTGGATGAGCACTCCACTGGCATTGACAACCCGACGAAGGGAGGGGAGAAGGCGTTCGTCTAGCCGTTGGCGGATCCTCAGGTCGAGGTGCTGAAATTCCTTCTCGAAGTCCTTCTCGCTCCAGTTCTTCTGTTGAATGGACGTCCGAAGTTCCTCGAGCAGGCTTTGAATCTCCTCGACTACCAGGTGTCTAGGGTGCTGTTCGAGCAGTGTCCGAACGGGG
>CAUZIZ010000190.1:0-9737 GCA_963579905.1 Acidobacteria bacterium UBA6911
TGAGAGGGACGGTTGCCCGAGCGGTTGACGGCATAGAGCACTTCGCCCCTCTGGGCCAGCGTCACGATCAGCGGCGCGTAGCCCCACTGCCCGTCGTAGCTGATCCCGTCGGACGAAAGGACCGTTTTCCGAGTTTGACCGTTCCAGCTGGGGTTCAACCGAGTGGCCACCTCTGCTTTCCGTTTTCGGAGGATTTCGCTATGCTTTTTCTTCACCTGAAATGCCTCCTTTCGGGCCTCTCTGAAGATTCTTTGTCGAACTCCAGAATACCCGACAGGTCGGGAATTTCAGGTGTTTACACGTGGGTTAATCCACTTCCATCTACTTGTTTTTGGACTAACAGAGCTAGAGCTAGATTCAAGCCAAGAAATTTTCTCATCGGATCTCCTTCAGGTTTGGGTTGAGTCTGGAAGCAGATTCATTGACTAGAGGGACTTTACTTTCCGGCGAGATCGGCTGTCAAGCAGGGCCACCAACCCGGGACTGCTGGCACTGCGCAGCTTATCTGCGGCGATTGGAAATCTGTCCCGACGAGCGGTTGGGTAGGTGTAGCAGTCGGGAGGTAAGGCGCGGCTAAGTTATCGTTCCGCCGCCTGCAAAACAATCCTGCCAAGGTCGACCAGGAAAAGGACTCATTGGCGGGACCGACGAGACTCGAACTCGCGACCTCCGGCGTGACAGTCCGTTGCTCCACCCTTACCAGAACCTACCAAGTGGTACCAAATTAACCAGTTAGACTGGGATTCAGGGCAGGTCGGATTACCAAGATTTACCAAGTCTTACCATCTCAACGGGAAACAAAACGGAAACATGGTTTCCTCTCCACAAACCAGGCAGCAAGCCTCAGAGGCGGCGTGATGGTGGGTCGGAGCAAAAGGAATAGAGGATTGTGATGAGATCCGTACAACCCTAACAAGAGAGGAGCAGATGATGAACGAAACAGGAGGTGTAAATCCGGTTCAGCCTAAAGAACCTGAAGAGAAACTCCTGCCCTACCAATGCCCCTATTGCGGTAGTTGTGATGATCTCTATGCCGCCACATGGGTCACTCTGAACCCACCCGGTGAGATCCCCGACGCAATTGGGGGGGGGGCGCGGATCCCAGAACCGGTGAGTTACTCCCTGTATGGTGCGGCAATTGCTGGCGCGACATCTACGATGGCGACCATCTGGCAGATGAGGAGGAGAGGAAGCGGCTGAAGCGAGCCAAGGCCCGTGGGGACGACTGGTTCATACCCTGCCGTGACACGATGCGGGCGCTTGAGAGGGAGCGCAGACGAATGCAAAGCCTGTACACAGAGGAGCCTGGGCCGAACGGGCCTGTGGAGACGTGCCTTGAGCTAGCGGACGAACTCGGAGCGCTTGCGCAGAAGGTCAGCGCCGCTGCCCGAAAATCAGAGCTGAAATAAAGTGATCGAAGATCGGGCTTGACAGCTGGAATCCGCGACCTTTGGGTTATGAGTTCAAGCCCCTCCCGGAAAACCAGTAACTTAGCGGCACGCACGGTCACATTGGGTACCGCTAAGTAGCGGTCGGGAAGCCTGGGGAATTCTTATTGGACCCATAACGGACCAAATTCGCTGGCTCGTCTACGGTCGTCAAAAGATGTGGAGTCACCATGGTTTGCTTGCTAGTTCCGGCTCCGATGCACCAGATCCTAAATCTGATCGTGCCCAAAGTGAAAAGCTACGAAATGATACGAAAAGCTTGCATCCTCGCGGGTTTTCGCCAATCCAAAGAGGTGATTCGTTGAGCTTTGTTTAGTTTCGTAGGTGGACGAAAAGTGGACGGAGAATCTGGTGGCCACGCACCGGATCCAGGGAAGATCGTCAAGGATATTGAGAGTTGGCGGTAACGCGGCTACGGTTTGCTGTCAGCTCGGTCCTCTTCTGCTCACGACCGTTCGTTAGCAAGGACTCGGTCAGCCGTCGTAGGAAGGCCGTCCCTGGTCCCGATGCCAGGTCCGAACGAGGTGCCGTTTGTGCCGCGCATCCGCAGGGTCTCGGAACGAGCTCCGGTAGTGGGCGATATCCCTGTTGTCGAGGTACTGAAGCTGTCCCCTTTCGATGGGCAGGTCAAACCAGAATTCAGGGTTTTCGCTGAGGCGTTGAAAAGCCTCCAGTGCGGCTTGTAGAGCCTCATCCATCTCCCGGCCGGCCAAGGCGTAGCCCTGGCGGACCAGGCTGGGATTGACGCGGGCAAGAAGACGCCCATCTTGGTGGCGGAACATGGGGACCTCGGAGACCTTGGGAGCACCTTCGGCGTGCTCGGCCTGCCGGTCCCACAACATGGGCTGGTAGAGCCGCTCCAGCAAGCGCGGCTCGGTTTCCAGCAGTCGGTCGTGAACGGCCACCAGGCTGCAGAAGCGGCTGATTCCGCCCTCCGTAGCGGGATGAATACAGAGGAGCGCGACGTACGATGGAGGGGCCATTCCGAAGGCGTTGTCGGTGTGAAAGACCAGCTCGACGCTGGTGTAGGACGCACGCACACCGTAGCCGTACTCCAGCCCCTTGTCGGTGACGTCGTAGAGCATCGTGCCATCCCATTTCTGGGCCACCTGACGTCCGATGAGACTCCCCAGGGCCCAGGAGACGGCCAGGGGGGGCGGTTTCGTGCTCCATCTCGTCCAGGGGGAGTCGGTCCAGGACGACGACCCCGATACCATGGTCCAGCCGGTTCCTGGCCTCGGCCATCAGCTGGCGCAGGTGGGGGATCTGGAAGTGATCCGCCTGGCGGAGTGTCACCGGAAGGGGGGAGTTGCGCATCTCGTCACAGATCCCCGCCAGTTCCAGTCGCGCCTGCTCGTCCAACTCCAGAATGCAGCTTGATGGATCGATCTCAGGCGAGCGCCAGACGCGCGTGGTGTCTCCCAACGGAGTGGTGGGGACCGCGGAAGGTTTTCCGCCGACCCGAATACGCTCATCGTCACGTGCGCGCCCCTTCATGGCTGCTTTTTCGAGAAACGAAACGAATAGAGATTCGCGTCCTGCAGCTGGATCCTCATCCGTACGGGTCTTCCAGCCAATGGGCTGACGTCTGTGCCTGACCTCCACGAGACAACGCGGTCCAGCTGGTCACCGAACTGGGGATCGCAATCGGCCAGCGAATACCCGGGGATCGGATTGCCGTCCGCGACTTGCAGCTCGATGCGCACGGTACCGGTTGCCGAGGTGGAGAAGTTGATCTCCAGGTGGGAGCCGTCGACTCTCAGCGGCCTGGTGATCAGCTCGCCTCCACTGAGGGGTGCCTGTGCCGACACGAAGCCATCCAGGCGAAGGGTGTAGCGGCGGACGCTGGTATAGGAACCCTCCCAGTAACCCTCCGTAGCGTAGAACGAGATTTCGTCCGGGGCGTCTTCGAGATCCGATCTGGTCTGGATCATGCCCCAGAAGACGAAGTTGTCGCCGTAGGTCCACGTGTCCTTGCGTGACGGCCCAGGGCGGATGAAGGCCTCTCCCCAGCGGTGGAACGTGATGCCGTCGCGGCTCGTCATGAACGCCGTATCGGTCACCGTGGTGCCGAAACGCGGGTGGCGTGCCGAACGATATCGGCGCTCTTCCAGGTTGGGCAGCTGGGTCATCGACGGCGACCAGCCCCGGTCGTTGTAGCGCATGGGGAATCCCATGAGGATGTGGGGCGCCCGGTAGTAGGGCTGGACCTGATTGGTGTAGAGGGCCTGCTCGGTGGCCCCCGGATACTGGAGCCACTGCGGCTCCGGAAATTTCCCCGGGTCCCTGGAGGCCGCGGTCATGATGCCCCGGACCCCCTGGTCGAACTCACGGTGATACTCCCGGTAGACCCCATGGACCGAATCCCAGAAAATGAGATTCTGGGAGTCGAAGGCTCCGGTGGTCGTGAAGGGCTCCGGGCTCCTCAACCGAAAGTAGATTCCGTCGGCCGAGACCAGCAGGAAGAGCCCTCGGGGCTTGTTGCCCATGAGGACAATCTTGTAGCGCTCCCCGAGAGGGCAGTCAGGGTTTGTGTCCTTGAGGGTGGCCGAGAGGGAGAGCCTGCCCCCGATCTCACGCACCATCTCCTCATTCAGGATCAGGTTGTTCCTGGTGGAGCCCCGAAACTCCACGATGCCCAGCTCGGGACGGGTGAAGTGGATGCCGTCCCTGCTCTCGGCCAGACAGAGCGTCTCCCAGGAGCGCTTTTCTGTCTCATAGATCCTGGAGTTGGGATGATGGCCGCCGCGATAGTACATCCGGACGCGGTCGCCATCCTGGAGGATGCTCTGGAAGCTGCTTGCGTTACCCTCCCAGGAGGCGTCGGTTCGAAACACGATCTCACGGCGCACGGGTCGATGCAGCGCGAGCCTCACGCCATCGAGCCGTTCAATCAAATGGCGGTCCACCAGCAGCTCGCGCCTCGAGCCGATGTCAATGACCGGGGCGGCTTCGGCGGCCCGGACCCGGGTCCGGAGGGCGGTCGAGGTGGCCAGAGCGGCCCCTCCCGTCAGTCTAAGCCAGTGACGTCTTGAAAAGTGAATCTTGCTCATCATGCGTTCTCCTCGATTCGTCCCATGACGGTCCCCGCCAAGGCAAGCAGTCGGCAACTCCAAAGACGCCGGCGCTCCGGCAGATTGTCAGTGTCGCGATCGCCGCAGTCAGTGTCAACAGGCAGCGGACAACTCTGCGGTCCGGTCACCCCCTCCTCTTCACCTGTCCGCTCGAATATAGTGGCGACTCCGATCCTGCCTGGATCGTATCAGGAGGGAAGCCCATGCGCCTAATGCTGCTGTTGGTACTGGGCCTGGCTCAAACAGCCTGGTCCAGCTCCCAGACTGGAGAGGCTCGAGATCAGGCCCTGGTTCAGTACAAGTTCCTGCTCATTGACGACCAGCCTCTTCTCGAGACCCACAAGTTTCAGCGGACGGTCAACCAGGCAGAGAAAAGGCGCGATCCCGTGATGCGTCTGGATGCCCCCTGGGAGACAGACCGGGACATGCTCAACACGGCCCATGTCAAATACGACCAGGAAGAGGACATCTTCAAGATGTGGTACACGCTCATGCGTTGGGAGGGAAAGACGGCAGATGGTCCACGAGGCGTCGCCTATGCCACCAGCGAGGATGGGCTGAGGTGGACAAAGCCGGTCCTGGGATTGGTGGAATCCAATGGGTCTCGAGAGAACAACATGATCTTTCCCTTCATGCACCACATTGGCTATTCCATTCTCAAGGATCACAGCGACGTGCCAGCGCGGCGCTACAAGATGATCTTTGACGCCTTCGGGGAGGAGTCCAGGTGGGCCGGGCACCATGTGACCTTGAATCTGGCGTACTCCCACGATGGTCTCGATTGGAAGCGCCCACGACACGTGAACCCCGTCATGAGGGGCATCAGTGATGCCAACTTCACCCTCTTCTACGACGAGGACCGACGCAAATATGTCCTCATGACCCGGCGGGTGCCCAATGCTCCCCGCGACATCTCCCAGTACGAGAGCTACGACCTGGTCAACTGGGAGGACAAGGGCAGGGTGCTGGTGGCAGGCGACGAACTGGATCCTCCCCAGCTCTACAACATCTACGATATGCCCGTCTTCCGCTACGAGGACTTCTTCCTGGGCATGATCAATCCCTACTATACCCACCCCTTCGCTCCCACCTACGGGGCGTATCACAAACCTCCCGACTATCCCAAGGGCAAGCACGGACAGCTGGAGATCGCTCTCGCCTACAGCCGCGACGCCCAGAAGTGGCACCGTCCCGACGACCGTTCTCCGGTGGTTCCCATCGGCGAAGTGGGAGACCAGGATGGAGGGATGTTATATCCAGCCGAGAACCCCGTGGTGAAGGACGGGGAGACCTGGATCTACTTCACGGCGAGTCGCTGGAACCATCGCTGGTGGGACTGGCTCAGCCACGACCTGGCCCAGGAAGATATGCGCGATGTGGCCGCCCTCATGGTGGCTCGTATGCCCGAAGATCACTGGGTTTCCCTGGACGCCGGAGTGGATGAGGGTTGGCTACTGACCAAGCCGTGGGGTCCTCCGTACCAGATCTTCGTGAATGCAGACGCCCAGGGTGGGTCCATCGAAGCCGAGTTAATCACTCCCTACGGCGATCCAATCGCTGGTTTCACCCGGGCGGAGGCTGTCCCGATCCGGGCAGACGGTGCTGGCCACGAGCTCACCTGGAAGAGTGGGAGATCTCCCTATGATCTGAGTGTGGAGGAGTTCGGCGGGGTGTGCCTCAAGCTCTATGTGACCCGGGCCAAGGTCTACTCCTGGACCTATACGCTGCCCGATCCCGACGGTGCTCTGGTCCGCCAGAAGGCGAACCGGCGCTGGCTGCGTGTGATCCGGCATCAGTCCGACCAGTGGGGTCTGAAGTCCACAGAGCCAGCTACAGGAGTTCCCCCTCATCCTCGCCACCAGGACAATCCCGCCACAGGTCAGGGCGGTTTCTCGCAAGAGATGCAGAAGTCCCTTCGGGAGAAAGCCCGGTAGTTCGTTGCGCGTCGTGTGTACTGAGTTGATGGATCCTGGAAATCGATCCCTGCGTGGCCGGTTCGCCAGGAGCACTGCAGCTCTCCTTCTATCTCTCGTACTCGTTTGGGGGAATCCGAAGGCACCGTGTTGGCCTCTGGAGGCCATAGCGATGTGGGGATAGTTGTTCCCAAAGGAGAAGCAAGGCACTGAGAGGGCTCCTTGAGAAGAACCAGCAGACGTCGCTCGCGAAGAGGGTGTATTCTTTTCATCTGAAAAGTGGACGGAGATCACTAGTGTGTCCACTCGCCTTTTCGTAGCTTCGCGCTATGTCATTGGTTCGATTGGTGCGAAAGGGGGGACTCGAACCCCCACGGGGAGTACGGGGCCTGCCCTCTTCGAGCTGCTCTTGGTGAATTTGAGCTTGAGAGCGACCCAGGGATTTCTGGAGTCGATCACAGGGATGCTGAAGCTTGAGCTTTCCGTTCCGAACTACAGCACTGTAAGTCGGCGACAGAGTGGGCTCAGTGTGAGCCTACGGCTGCAGGGGTGTGAGAGGGCTCGTCATGTGGTGGTCGATGCCACAGGCTTGAAGGTCGACCAGGGATGTGTTCGAGAATGTCGCGCGCTCAAAGCCAGACCGTTTTCCCCGTCCCCAGGATCGTCAGGCTATCCTGACGAGGAAGCCCGTCAGGTCTTTCGACTATTGCTCAGTCCCCGAGCCGCCGGAACGTCAGGAATACAAGACGGGGTGCACCAGGAGGCTATTCGAGTTATGGTCCGGGCATGAAAGTGATTCCATCTATCACCGGGAGATCAGTGGGCCGAGGCATTCCATTTCTGTGTGCGGCAAGTCTGCTCATTCCGTGCGTCCCAGTCGAGGCAGGGCAGACAGGCAGCAGCGCCGCGACGTCCCAGGCCTTGGCGCGGCACACACGCGTGTGCCAGACGCCCGGTCCTCTCCTGGTTGAGAGCCTCATCTACCGCCATGTTGCTCTCTATGTCTATGTTCCGCAAACGACCCGCAATTTCGACCTGGGCTTGAAGTGGCGCAATGCCGGGGCTCCCCTGCAGAAGCCGGCCACCTTCAGGCTCTTCTCCCCCGACGGGCAGGAAATAGACGTCCGGCCAGGTCCTGAGGATAACTGGTCCAAGCAACGGATCCAGACCCGGGGCGCATGGGGAATCTGGCAGTTGAGAGTGGAGACGGGTAAGCCGAAGCCAGGGACTGGTGCCAAACAGGTGTCCAGGGAGACGCTTGTGGACATCAAAGGGTCCGCTCGGACCTTGTTTGCCGTGCGCACCAGAGGGGAGGTCGACCTCTTTGCCCGGCCGGGCGCTCTGGTCAGCTACCGGGGCGCCCTGGCGTTGACGTCCTGGGACACCGATACAGCGGAGCAACACCGTTTTCTGCTCCAGGTTCCCCGGATGAAGCGCCTTCGCATCAACTTTCGTCTCCCGGAGGGCCCTTTTCCCCATGGCTATCCGATACAGGTCGAGGTTCGAGGCCCGGACGGCATCGAGTTTCAGCAGCGCTGGGTGGGACTGACAAGATCTCGGCACTATGAGTACGAGTTCTGGAGGCTCGAGTACCTGGAATTGACGGGAGATAATCTGGAGGGGCTCTGGACCGTCTCCATGAACCACGTTGCAGGCGGCTACCGGATCGGCTGCGAACAGGGACTTCCCTTCATTTTCTCGGAGTCTGCCTTGATGCCGATGCCGGTCCCGACGCAGGTCCACACACGGGATGCCGAAACAGGTGTCAGCATCCCGGCCCGTCTCGAAGTCAGCTCGATTCAGACGGCACGAGCGTGGTTCTGGGGAAAGTCCGGGGCGGAGATTCCACAGGTGGTCTATACTGGACCCAACGGTGCCGGCCAGGTGTTCCTCATGCCAGGACCGGAGTACACCATGACCACCTCGAGTGGCCCCGAGTATGGCGAGGCATCACTCGCACTTCAGCCCGGCATGGACGAGTCTGTGGCCCTGGCGCCTGCTCTGAAAAGAGCCGCGGGCTGGTACTGCGGCGACAACCACGTTCATACCGTCTATTCAGACGGTTCGTCCACCCCGGCCCAGGTGGTTGGAGCTGCCCTGGGAGAAGGACTCGATTGGATTACCCTGACCGACCACAGCCTGGGCCCGGACAACACCCATGCAAAGAGAGCCTACGAAGAGGCGAGGGAGGCTGCGAAAGACACCGGTCTCCTGGTAATGCCCGGCGAGGAGTTCACCGCCGGCAACCGATACCACGCGAACGTCATCAACGGCATGATCGAGCTGCCGCGCGAAGCCAGCCTCGAAGAGGTCGTAGATGCTGTGCTGGCCAAGGATACGGATCAACACCCCATAACCGTAAAGTGGAACCATCCAGGCAACGGCGAGGGAGTGCCTGAATCTCACTTGAAGCGACTGCCGCTCCTGGAGCTGAGAATGGGCGACCTGGGGAAGTCCGACGCGATCCAGTTGTGGGAGAAACTGCTCAATGAGGGCATCCGGGTCTTCGCCGAGAGCAGCTCCGACAGCCACTCTGTGTCCACAAACCGCCTGGGGTCTCATCGCACCTGTGTCTACCTGGGCGAGGAACCCCTCACGGCCGGCAATGTCGTCCGGGCCCTCAGGGAGGGCCGGAGTTTTGTCAGCCGCGGAGCCCTGGTCTTCCTGAAGGCGCAGGGCGCACTCCCGGGAAGGACTTTGCGGTCTTCCTCTCTTGATTTCGAGATAGACGCATCCAGCCGGGTCCCCATGGCGCGAGTCGAAATCGTCCACGGGGGGACGGTCTTCCACACCTTCCAGGTCAATGGGCAGACGACCTTCAGTACCCGGACGACGCTGCGGGCAGAAGAAGGCTGGTACCTTGCGAGGGTTATCGCCGAGGGCGTGGGATCGCCTGTTCTCGCCATGACCAATCCGATCTTTGTCGACCAGTGACACCTCTTGTGTCTGGCAGCCCCCCCCCAAATAGTGTGGAACTGGCGGCCAGGCTCAGCCCCGTCATGAAGTGCGCGAGAGGGAGCTCGACGGGCAGGACGTCGGACCGCCGCAGAAGCGGCTACTGTGACCTCGCCTGGTTGTCCCTTAAAGAGCAGCTCACGTCCCTGATAACTGGACGACACTTAAGGGCGCTCCGTCGGGGTGCTCCGCCGGTACTCCAACACTTTATCAACGGCAGCGCGTCCACACAATCGTTGGGTTATGAGTTCAAGCCCCACCCGGAAAACCAGTAACTTAGCGGCACGCACGGTCACATTGAGGAACGCTAGGTAGCGGTTGGGAAGCCTTGGGAATTCTTATTGGAC
>CAUZIZ010000191.1:0-9581 GCA_963579905.1 Acidobacteria bacterium UBA6911
CCTCCAGTTTTGGCGCACCTCCTACAGTACCGGCACTAAGCAGCTGCGCTCTCAGGACCTGGGAAAGACCTGGGATCTGGATATCGATCGGATCAGCGTCGAAGGCGTGGTGGGCGCTGATGATGACCGGGCGGTTGGGACCGAGGATTACTTCGTCGATCCGGAGAGCCCCACTCACGTGTACATGGCGTTTCAGTACTATCACTATGACTCTGTTGAGCCAGAAGCTGCGAAGGTCAGCAACATTCCTTCGGTCCGTCAGGCGGGTACCTTGCTGGCGCGCTCCACCGACGATGGCAAGTCCTATTCCTTTCTCAGCTGGATTGGTCCCTTGTCGGACGAGAAGCAGCCTCAGGGCGGAGCCACTTATGAGCCAGCGATCGAGTATGTGGGCAATCGGATGATCGTAGCGATCCTTCGGGATGGGGCCGGCAATCGCTATACCTGGCAAACCATCAGCACCGACATGGGTGCCAGCTTCGCCCCCCTGGAAGAGATCACGTCCAAGATCAACGGCGGCGTCCCCAACGGTCTCTGGCAAAGAGCTCGGATATACAAGGAAAGCAATCCCTATTTTCAGCACAACAATGTGTTGGATTACAGCAGAGGGGAGGGGCGTCTCTGGGGCTTCGGCATTCACAGCATGGGAGGGGGCTATACCCGCAAGCCCGTCGTTTATTGGTCGGACGATAACGGCAGCTCCTGGCAGGGTCCGGAACTGCTGCATGGCCCCATGCATCCCGGAACGGACACCGGTTACGGCGATATGAAGCGGCGCGTCGACAACACGTTCGTGGCGGCGACCTACTATGCCGACAGGGAATCAGATGTGGCCGATCTAGAGCAGTACACCTTTGGCGGCGCCAGGGGTAGGCTACTCCTGGAAAGCGACAGCGACGGCGACGGAAACCCAGAGGCAGAATCGGGCTGGTACGAACTTCTTGATGGTGACAACGCCTTCTCGGTATCCTCGCTGCCCGGCAATCGCTGGAGGGTGACCCTCCGATTGAGCGGCAGCAACACCGATCAAAAAACCGCGATCAGCCATATCAAAATTGCTCCCGGCGAGGCTGGAGATACCAAATAGGAAATCGGGTCGTAGCGGTAGTCTCCAGGCCGCCGTCCGTAGGGGGCGATCAAGGTATTTTCTCGCAAACCTGAGGCCCATGAACTTGGACCTCTAGGGGAATCTCAGGGAGTAGAGATCAGCATCCTTCATGACGAAGCGCAGCCTCACCGGCTTGCCTGCAAGGCTGCCCACGTCCCGCTTTCCCTTCCAGGTGACGGCACGTTCGATCTCGTTTCCAATGACCTCGTCGCAGTCGGCCAGGGTATAGCCATCAATCGGCCGGCCATCGGGATCCTGGATCTCTACACGTATGCCTCCGGGAGCGGAGGTGGCGAAGTTGAGAACCAGGTTTAGCCCGCTGAACCTCAAGAGCCGGGTCAGGAACTCCCCACCACGGTAGGGCGCCCGCACCGACACGAACCCATCGGTTCTCAGCGTGTACCGCCAGAGGCTGTGGCCGGGTTGACCGTACTCGTGCTGGACATAGAGCGAGATCTCGTGGTCTCCCGTCGGGACCAGGTTGAGTGAGGGGTAGTTGGTGCGCGACGTCCAGTTCTGCAGACCGATACCGGGACGAATGAAGGCTTCCAGAAAAGTCCGCTGGTAGCGCTTTCCACCCCGGCTACTCATCAGAACCGCGTCCGCGCAGTCTTCGAAGTAGGAAGGGTTCACCCGAAGTTCCTTGGCCTGTTTCTCGGTGACCACCTGTCGGCCTCTCATTAAACGAGCGGCCACGGCGAGGTAGATGTGGGGCGCCCTGAAGTAGGGGCTGGTCTGATTGGTGTAGATGTGCTCCATGGGATCGTCGCCGGGGTCCATCATCTGGACTGGAGTCCAGGTCAGGAAGTCCTTGGAGGTGGTGCGGCCTATCCAGCGAACATTCCCGATCCAACCCTTGCGGGGGATGGGTCTGCTGGGATCCCTCTTCCAGGTCCGGACGTAGCAGACGTACTGGCCTTCGTGGGCGGACCAGAAGGTCGGGCTGGGGGTGGTGTCCGTAAAGGTCTGAAGTGAAGCGTCGATGAGGGGCTCCTTCTTTATCTGCCTCCACCGGATGCCATCCGCGGAGGTGAAGCCCATGAGGCCGTTGCTGAATCGCTGCTCCTCGGAGATGGGAAAGAGGCCCCCCAGACCCTTGTATCTCTCCGAGGCAGGAATTCCGGGCCGGGTGTCCACGAAGGCGATGAAGTTGTGGGGGACGGGCGCATACTCGGGGCCCAGAACAACGTTGTTCTTGCGGCTGCCTGCCACCTCGACTAGACCCAGATCAGGTTTCTCCCAGTGGATGCCGTCACGGCTCTCCGCGTAACAGGTGACCTCGTCGAGGCTTCCGTCCGGCCTGGCGCTGGGCTTACCCCGGTAGTACATCCGGTAGGTGTCCCCGTCGTGAAGCACAGTCACGTAGGCACAGAAGGCACCTTCCCAGGGACGGTCGAATTTCAGGGCTACTTCTGTCGGACGAGGGTGGTGGAGGATGAGTCGAGTCCCATCCAGGCTCTCGATGAGGGTATTGTCCACGAACAGCTCCAGACGGGAACCGATGTCGATCGGCTCCGGTGACTGAGTACCTGCTGCCAATGTAGGACAGACGAACAGAATGCAGAGGAGCAATCGATCCATCCACCCATGCGATGTTCTCATGATGTGTTCTCCTTTTCTGAAAGGACTCCGGCGATTGAGTCTGTCCTGTTGATGGCTTCGCCGATCGTCCCGATCAATCCGAGGGGAGCATCTGTCTGAGTTCTTCGAACCAGTTGAGGACAACTTGGAACTGACGCCCCTGCGAGGATTGTCTGTCTGGAACCATGACGAACCTCTTCCCATCCGCCGTGACATCATAGTTGGCCATTCGACCCGCTCTCGCGAAGGTGCCCTCGAAGATAACCGTAGGAGTGCCTAGCTGGAGCTCCCGATCTGTGTTGACAGGCACCGCCACCAAAGGAACCAATGGACTCGTCTCGCGTAGCCAATAACTTCACTTTGAATGTTCGTCGAATACTTACCGAATTTTTCCGATTCTCAAGGAGAAACTGCAACCAAGGTTTTTTTCCCACTGAATCGAACGATGCCGCGAAATGGTCGCCGACCTCTTCCTGCTTGCCAACAACTTCAAAGACTCGGAGTGACGTGGCAGCAGTATCCTAACAAAATCCTACTACGATGCTCTGGCTCGGCTTGTTTAGTGCGATGGCTACTTCACGTCGTCGTGAAGCACTAGTCTCGAGAACTCAGCGAAGCCGATTCTGCCTAAGCCCTGTTGCCTCAGCTTGATCAGTGCACCCTTGCGGTGATAAAGAAACATACGACCGATCTGCACATGGACGCTAACGGTCGCCACATCGAGCCGCGAACGACCGGGAGTAAAACGATGCTTCTCTTATCCAAAGACGCAGCCACCTTTCTACTAATTTTTTCTCTGACAGCATCCGCCGTGCACGCCGAGCACTGGTCTCGCTTCCGGGGTCCCAACGGATCCGGCGTTTCTGAGGATACCGGGTTTCCCACCGAGTTTGGGCCGGACAAGAATGTTGTCTGGAAAGCTGCGGTTCGGCCTGCCAAGTCCTCTCCGGTTCTCACCGCCCGGCATGTGTTCCTGACCGGCTTTGCCGACGAGAAGCTTTATACGCAGTGCTTCGATCGCAAGACCGGCAAGTTGCTCTGGGAGAAGTGGGTTCAACGGGAGCGGAAGCCTCTTGTCAACAAACTGAACGATCCCGCGGCCATCACTCCCGTGACCGACGGCGACAACATATATGTGTTTTTCCAGGACTGGGGTCTGCTCTCCTACGATTCCTCCGGCAACCTTTGCTGGAAGACCCCGCTCGGCCCGTTCACCAACTCCCACGGGCTCGGCATCTCTCCTATCGTTGCGGACGGCCTGCTCGTTATCCAGGTGGATCAGTTCGCTGACTCCTTCATCGCGGCGTTCGATCTTGAGAACGGTGAAACGGTGTGGAGAACGAACCGCATGGAATCCGAGAGCTGGTCGACACCCGTGCTGTACCGACCGACGAAGGGCGCCCCTCAAGTCCTCACGGTCGGCGACCGCATGTTCGGTGCCCACCAGCTAAAAACCGGCCAGCGAACCTTCACCGAATCCAGCATGGCCGGCGCCATGGTGGCGAGTCCGATTTTGGAGGGCGACACACTCTACGCTTTCGGCTACAACTTCGAGAATGCACTTCCGTTTGACGATCAACTCGCAAAACAGGACAAGGACAGTGACGGCCGTCTCGGTCCCAAAGAGTACGAAGGCAGCGTCTGGCTAACCGGAATGGCGAAGTTCCGTGGCAACCGGGATGGAGTTCTCGAACGCGAGGAGTGGGATGCCGTCCAAGCCAGGTATATCGGGCCTTCTCCTTTGGTGGCAATGCGCCTGGAGCCAGGAGCCGAGGGCGAGATCCTCCGCACGCGTGAACTCTGGCGCCACGAGAAAGGCTTTAAGTTCGTTATCCCCTCACCGCTCATCTACGACAACGTCCTGTACTACGTGAAGAACGGCGGCATTCTCTCGGCCATCGACGCGAAGACCGGAAAGATGCTCAAGCGGGGTCGTCTGAAGGATGCGGTCGATCCCTATTCCGCTTCTCCCATTGCAGCGGACGGCAAAATCTACCTCGCGAGTGAAACCGGAAAAATCTCGGTTCTGAAACCCGGTGCTGACTGGGAGGTGATTGTCCTCAACGATCTGGGTGAAGAGATCTACGCCACCCCGGCGCTGTCAGACGGTAGGATCTTCGTCCGTACGAACCAAGCGCTCTACTGCTTCGGAAAGTAACTCGCCCGCTGTGTCGCTGGGGCGGCGCAGGACCCTTCTTATGAACCGGGTGCCGAAGTCTCTTGCCAGTTAGTGCATCGGCTCCGTCGAGAACCACAACAGGGGATTAATAGGAATTCGGTTCTTGGTTCGATTCTAGGACAAGGGTGGAATCACGCCAAAGGAGGTTGAAATGAGGTGGGTTGGGGGAGGAATGAGGAGCCAGGGGTCGAGATCTGGCAAAGTGGGAACGACAAGAAGGGAGAAACGCGGACCGGGGCCAGAAGACAGATACAGGGATATTGGATGGCGACTGCAGAGCTCGAGCTCTGCAAATCGTGGGAAATGAAAACTACTTCCTGGTTAGTCGCCGCTCTTGCTCGTGGGTCGGAAGCTCGGTCGTGACTCAGATCCAAACGGCGCTGTGCTCCGCGCTGGTAACTTCTCGGCGAGCGGAACCAGGAGATAATTGCTGACGCGGAACGGCCCGTTAAGTCCCCGCGTTCCCACTCTCGGCTTGTAGCTCGCGATCCTGAAGGGGTGCGGGCATCCGAAAATTAGGAGGCTAGTGACGGGCTTTCGTCCGCTGAAAGGACGAGCGGAAGGAACACTAGCGGACCAAGGTAGTCGTAAGAACAAGAGTTAAGTAACGTATTTTCAGATAGATAGTGGTTGGTGGAGCTGGGGAGGCTCGAACTCCCGACCCCCTGGATGCCATTCAGGGCCAGGGCAAAACGCTCTGGCCCTTTCCCCACCTGGGTTTCAGCTCCAGAAGCCTGTATCCAGTGGACTCTTGCCATTTCCAGGTATTCCAGGAGTTACATCGAGTCCGGTAGAGAGCGTCCGAATGCGACGGCGAAAGTGACACAAAAACTGACACACTGCCACAGGGCGCGAAAGAGGGACCCGAACCCCACGTGGATCTTCACTACCAACGTATCACCTGGCTCGTTCGATCATTCATTAATGTGCTGTACCGAGCAAACGATTCGCAGCGGTCCTTGAAGGCGACTATCCAGGCGCCTACAATCTCGATACAGAAACTTCATCGAATAGGGAGCTGTAGGCCAATCGGGCGACGGCTGTAACTTGTGTGGAGGATCATCTCGGGCGTCGGCTTTTCCAACGACCGAAAAGCCAAGAAACCTCTAGGGCCCCTTGGTCGAGGAAAAGTGATCATTTCCAACGCTAGCCCTTCACCACCCCTGCGGACTAGCTTCGACTGAGTGGGACGTGCATCCAGTGTACAATCGGAGGGTGTGGAACTTGACAGTTGGCCGTTCCAAAGAACGCATGGAGAAGAAGTTCCTGGCTCGGTTGAGCATCGTCTGACCTTTGCCCCAGATCTGAGGGGGAACCGTTCACTACCTGGGAGGCCAGTGAGCGGTGTTCCCATCGGAACTCGGTCCCGGTTTCGCACGACCTTCAAGGAAAGGATGTGTCTATGATTCCTTACCTCGGCCTGGCCGTGATATGGAGACTGCGGTGACCGAAACCCCTGTGATTGATTTCCACAGCCACATGGGCGCCTGGGGCCGCCACGGGATGGACGATGACGTCTCCCTGGTCCTGCGAGTGATGGATGCGGCCGGGATCGATCGGGCCTGCATCAACACCGTCCACTTCGGGGACCCGAAAGAGGGCAACGACCGGATCGCACGGAGAGTCTCCCTTTGGCCGGACCGGTTCATCGGGGCGGCTTTCATCACTCCCCACTATCCGGATGAGATGATTCCGGAGCTGGAGCGCGCCTTCGACCATTTGGGCCTGCGATTCCTCAAGATCTATCCCACCTACGTGCGCCGAGCCCATGACGATCCCGTTTACTTCCCGGTGCTGGAATGGGCCAATGATCGCTCTCTGGTGGTCATGTCTCATGCGAAGTTCCGTTTCGACGACGAGTCGGTGACCATCCCCGGCCGGTACGAGTTCCTAGTGAAGCGCTTTCCGCGGGTACGCTGGGTTCTGGCGCACGCAGCGGGCGGGATCAACCAGGAGGCGGTGGACGCCGCCCGCCAGCTGCCCAACCTGTACCTGGAGACCTGCAGCTCGGGCCTGGCCAACGGGGCCATCGAGTTTGCCGTCCAGGGGGCGGGCGAGGACAGGGTCCTCTTCGGTACCGACATGCCTCTGCTTGACGGTGTGCAGCAGCTAGCCAAGGTGGTGACTGCACAGATCTCGGAACAGGCAAAGCGGAAGATCCTGGGACTGAATGCGATTCGTTTGTTGGAGCTTTGATCCCAGGAAGTCAAGATGTCTACAGCACCCCGAAATGCACTGCCGCGAAGGGCGCAAGACGGCCATAAGCTGCGTAGACCGAGAGGCGCTGCAGCGTCGTCGCCACTCGCTCTCCCCAACGGCTCCTCTACCCAGCGCATGTGCACGCGCCGACTGAAAGATGTGCAGCGATCGCACATCTCTCGCTATTCTGTCGCTTCGTCGCCCTAATGGATCGATTCATGCCAAAGTGGCAGTTCCATCGCCAGGTGCTCAACCGCCTGCCGGTCCGCCGAGAGAAGTGGAGCTATTGAATTTGCGTGGGGCTCCCGGCTTACCCGGGCTCCAGGTTGGACCGCCGCCCCAAAGCCGGCCAGGCGATTGGTAAGTTGCCGAAGCACCCCGACCACACGAACATCACGAGCTTTCGCGATTGTTCCGGTTCCGCGCCCTGCCCGGTCCGCACGGCCCCGAGACCGAAGCAGCGCCGAGCCTGACGGAGCATGGCGGAACAAGGCTGGGTCACTCAGCTTTAGTATCATAATTGTAAAGGTTTACGAGATTACCAGGGCGACCACTGAGGGGGGGAGGGGCCTCGAATCTCTAGGGTGCTAGGAGCTGCGGACCATTGAGGCCACCTTCTTGTGCCGTCCGAGATTCGTTGCTTCCTTAAAAGAGGCTGGAAATGCCAAGACCCAGAAAGCCGAGATCGTTGAAGTTGTTGGAAGGAAATCCCGGCAAGGAAGCCAGCGCTAAGCTTGATCCTCGCAGTGAGCCCCAGTTTAAACGGGCAGAGCGCGGCGGGCTGAAGCCGCCCTCTTGGCTTCCCCAAGATGCCAAGGTGGAGTGGAAGCGCGTAGCCCCCGAATTCGCGAGCAATCGGGTTTCGGCCGTCTTCATCATCTTCGGCGTGTGTTGAATCATCACTGCGCGCAGCATCCAATGCCCGATCGGAGGGAGAGGCTCCGATCTACGATCCCGAGGCTGTCTGGATGACGATCTGCACCCGTCGGTTCAGGGCGCGGCCCTCGGGGTTGTCGGAGCCGTTCGAGTGGGAGTTCAGCGCCACCGGTTGTGTCGCTCCGAAGCCTCGAGTGTCCAAGACGTCACTGGAGATTCCACCATGGTCGACCAACCAATCCTTGACCGACCGGGCACGCCGCTCCGATAGCTCCTGGTTGTAGTCGTGGCTGCCTTTAGAGTCCGTATGACCGCCGATCATCACCTTGCCCCTGCCTTTCTTGCGGATGATCAGTGCGACCTTCTGGAGATCCTCTTCGGCCACGGGCTTGATGTTCCATCTGTCGAAGTTGAACAATACGTCGGCGGACAGATCGACAACGATCTCCTGTTGCCGCACCTGCGCGTGCAAATCCTCGATGGCCTTGTTCAGCGTCTGTACGTTGGCCACGAGCGCCCGGCCGCCACCGGACAACCGCGCCTTCAGCCCCTCGATCGTGCGTACGTCCCGCACAAGATTCGTCGCGTCCCGATCCGGGTCGAGTCGCTTCAACGCGGCAATGGCGGCCGCATGGGCGGCCGGGTCTCCAGGTGTGTCCGGATTCCATTGTGCGGACGTGGCGCCGCCCGTCAATCCGGCAGCCAGCAGGACGGCCGGTACCCACCGCTTGGCGGCGATCATCGGGAAATGGGAAGCTCTTCGAACGGCAGCACGTCGGGAACGGTGAGGTCGACGCTGGTCACCCCATCCGGCGGTGCAGGGAACTTGAACCACACGGAGGCCTTGGAATTGGCCTTGATCTTGATGGGTGACACGCCGCCGGGAAAGCCGTGGCCGATCTGGCCCCGACCGACCGGTGCAGCGATCCAGTCCCCCTTGTCGTCCTTCAGCACGTGGTATTTCTTGTTTTCCGCGTTGTCGATGTAGTAGACGTCCTGTACCGGGTACCTGACCTGAGCTTCGCTCTGGCCGGTGTTACGGTAAGCTAGGATGACCGTCAGGATATCGTCCCGGACGCTGGCCCTGACCGCATCCACCTCCACGTCGCCGGTCATGCCCATCTGGGTCTGCAAAGGCTCGGCCTGAAGCGCGACGCTCACGAACAGCAGGCAGCCGGCGATTCCCGCGGTAGCTCTCATGCCCGTCATCACTCACTCTCCCCTCTCTTGACAGTGGGTCCAGGGTAACAAAGGAGGACGCCGGGATCAACGACAAACAAAATCTCCGCGGCGACAACTGGAAATCCCCCTCCCGCCTTCTCACCCTTAGGCTTCCACTCTCGCGCCAGCCTCTGGGCCTCGCCTATCTGTTTACCCACTTGTGCGCCTGTATGTAATTCTGGCAACACCCTCATCACTCATGAATATGACGACGGTGTCGCGATCGAGACCCGTTTCGTTCAGTAGCCCGAGAAGCCCACCGACGCTTTCATCCAATGAGCTCACCTGGGCAGTGTACTGGCCGCCAAGGGTGTCGTCGTATCGTCGCGTCCAGCGGCTAGGTGCTTGAAGCGGGGGGACATCGACAGCAGACCGGGGCCCGTAGGCGGATCGGTTGGTTCACGCTGATGGGACCGC
>CAUZIZ010000192.1:0-9548 GCA_963579905.1 Acidobacteria bacterium UBA6911
CGTTTTGAACAGAACTCCGATCTCGAATTCATCGCACGCGCCACTGGCCTCCGTAAAGACGTGATTCGAAAATATCTGGAAATCATTGATGAAATGTAACTTAGGGGCTTGACACGCCATATGGAATAAACTTCAGCGTAGATCCTGTCGAAACAAACTTGCAGTTCCATACCAAGTTTGCTGAAGTTCAGCTCAATCCCCATCCAAGATCTGTCCGACGATGTCTAGATGCACTCGACGGCTCCAGGCCTTGATGAGCCTTCTAAAAATTGGCCCCTGCACCTCACCAGTGCCGATGGGCGAACCATTGATCCGAGTCACTGGGGCCAGGCAGTAGGGCGTCGTAACCAGAAAAGCCTCATCAGCGTTGACTACGTCGTCGACCTGGAAATCCTTCTGCTCGAAGCTAATCCCCAACTCCGCGCACAGCTCCTGGACGGTTAACAGGCTGATTCCAGGGAGGCTGCTGCGGAAGGTGGGAGCAATCAGAACGGAGTCTCGGACGATCGCAAAGTTTGCTCCACCGGTCTCCGTTACGTTGCCATCGAGATCGAGAAACAAGCTGATTGCCTGCGGATCGACCTGGTGTGTTTGCTGGTCTCCCAACCACTGATACATGCGGCTCCGGTGTTTGATCTTGGGGTCGACACACTGAGGGGGGACATGGCGAATGGAGGGAGTTACAACGTGGGCTCCCTCGCTGAAGAGCGAGGTGAACCTTTGGAAGTGTAGCGGAAAGGTGTGGATACACAGGGTCGGATTCCTCGGTGCACTCGAGGTTCCCAGGCCGGCGTAACTCGGAATTTCACCTGGGGTGATGAAATGGACGAGACTCAGGTCCTGCTTTTCAGCAAGGAGCGATGCATTCCGCGCTATTACCTCGAGTGACACCTCCTCCATCTGGGCCCTGTCCAAGGGAGGAGATATTCCGGCATAGCGACAGGAGCGGTAAAGACGTCCGAGATGGTCGTCCAGCCGGAAGGGTTGGTGTCTGAACGTTCGTGTCATCTCGGTGACGGTCGCGCCGAGGACGATACCGGCATCATAGATTGCCAGGGAGGCCTCGGACGCGGGCACCAGATTATCTTTGAGGTAGACTACTGCTCCCACCGGTTCTCCTCGGATTTGCTGGGACGAGGGTTTAGGGTAAAGCTCCGACCCGCTACAGTTTTTCTCCTAGCTGCTGCTCCTGAATCCGCTCGATCTGCTCGACCTGGGCAGCTTGGAATTCGAGGCTGGAGGCTCCCAGATTGTCGTTCATCTCTTCCACTGTCATAGCCCCGGGGATCACGGTCGAGACACCATTGGGAGTCAGGCAGTAGCCAAGAGCCGCCTGGGACGTCGAACATTTCAGTTCACTCGCCAGGAATCCGAACTTCTCGGAAGTCCCGACCAGGTCGAGGTGCCGCTCTCTGGGCCAGGTAGAGCGCACATCGGAGGTAGGGTCGAAGACCGTTTCTCGCGTGAAACGGCCCGTGAGGTAGCCGAAGTAGAAGGCTTCACGGCAGATCACACCAATCCCCAGGGATTGTAGTTTCGAGAGAATACTGCGTCGGGGCAGCCAGGACATGAGGTTGAATCTCAGCTGGACGATCTCAATCCGTTCGTCTTCACAGATCGGAAGGAAGAAGCGTTCGCTTTCTTCGTGCGAAGCGGGAAAGGAAATCCCGAGGGCCCGAATCACGCCCTTGCGTTTGAGTTCCTTCAGCGCCTCGAGACCGGATTGCTGGTAGAGTTCAGCTGAAGGGGAGTGAAGGACGTAGAGGTCGATGTAGTCTGTGCCCAGGCGCTCCAGCGAGTCCTGGTAGTGGGCCATGATGTAATCGCCCGAGTAGTCGCTGGTGTATTGTTCGTTCTCCAGATAGATTCCAACCTTGGATGAGACGATGATCTGGTCGCGGCGCCCGCGAAGGGCTTCACCCACCAGTCGCTCAGAGTGCCCGGCTCCATACCAGGGAGCGGTATCAACGAAATTAATGCCGTTTTCGAAAGCCTGCGTCAGCATTGCAATGGACTCGGAGTCTTTCACCTGGCCATAGCCCGAGACCGTCCCGTCACGCCGCATGGGGCCGCCGATTCCCCAGCATCCGAGGCCGATCTCAGAAACGTTGATCCCCGTGCTCCCGAGCGGTCTTTGCCGAACAGACTTCATCCTCACTCCTTCCTGGTATCGCGCCCAATCGAGACAGGCGATAGTGTAGACGATCGCGCTCGCAAACGACAGATTGAAGCAGTCACCTTCAGAGCCGATTAGATCGGCGAATGAGCAGCGCACTAGCCAGTGCCAGGATCAAAGCGAGGAAAACCTTGAGAGGCCAGAGGGCGAAAGTATAGTAGATGGATGCCAGCAGCAAGAGCGCGACTGCCGCTAGAAGTCCCGCGCTGTAGCGGTGTTCAAATTTCTTTTCCCGGGAAGTCTCTTCGCTGTTGGACATGGGCTACCACAGAACGACAAAGAGCAGATAGCAGACGATGATTAGATAGACAACCATCAACAGTCCTGGACGTCGGAGCCAGGTGTTCTGGTTGGCAGGAAAAGGGAACTCGGGCATCTCAGGCGTCTTGAGAAGCGTTTTTTGCAGCCAGGTATCCTTGAGGATTGAGAGGCGCCTGCCCATCAGCTCACGGACGTCCACCGTGGGTCTTTTTCGAGTGTAGACGAGTCCTTCGATTTCCTCCGCGGTGGCAGGTCCTCTCGATAGGGTGATGACTTTAGAGGCGATCAACATAACGCTTGCAGGAAGAATAATGTTCCACAGGTAGGCCCACCACATGTTCGTGTACCACTCAGGGAGAGGCCATTGGAGCCAATCCCCTAGAATCGACGATATCCCGTAGGCGAGCCCCGTGAACAACCCGATGGATCCAGTAGCCCGATGAACGCGTGTGAAGATGCCCAGCAACATGATGGTCATGAGGGGTACTGCAATGGCGCCGGCGATTCTCAAATAGAAGACAAGCATTCCGTCTTGAAGGAAGGGGATATAGGCGAAACCGAGGGCAAGAATGACCGGGACGGAAAGCTTTCCTACTCGAGTGTAATGGTCGTCGGTCTCTCGTTTGACCAGGAACCGGGCATAGACATCCCTCACGAAGAGGCTTGAGATCCCCATTCCGATCGACGCGAAGGTAGAGTAGCCAGCTGCCACCAGTCCTGCCAGGACCAGTCCGATCAATCCCGCTGGAAGGTATTTCTTGGCCAATAGAGGATAGGCTGAGTCGATGATCTCCAGGTTGGGGAAGTCAGCCCGAGCCAAAGGCCCAAGGCTCACGTTGAACCAAAGGCAAAACGCCGTGATCGCGCTTGCGAGCAGCGCTCCCATCTTGAAGTCCCACTCCGATCTGGCACCTAGGAACCGAATTGCCTCGTACTGGTTGATAACGGCATAGGTCGTGAGACCAACGATCAATCCGAATACCACCAGCCAGGGCGAAGCCCCCGGCGGCGAATACCCTCCAACGTGTAGCAGGACTTCGGGAAGCTGCGAATCGATCGCGGATAACTTCTGGTCGAGGCCCTGCCACCCGCCTCCGCGAAACCAGACGATTCCCCACAAGACGACAGAGGAAACTATCATGGCCATGGCCTGGAGAGCGTTGGTCATCACGTCCGACTCCAGGCCACCTGTGACGACGTAGAGAACTGCAGTGGCGGCAATGGCTACAACAATGCTCCAGCTCCAGAAAGGGCTTAGCCCCCCAATGATGTTGAGTACCAGATAGAGTGAAAAGTAGATATTTCCAACCACGTTGGTGCGGGACTGCAGGTTGATCAGGACCGCCATGATCCGCGTCGTTGGACCGAAGCGAAACTCTAGCCATTCGGCGTTGGTGTAGACGCCGGATCGATACATGGGAACGATGACAAAGCAGCTGAGCACGAACCAGCCGATAGCAATTCCAAGCCACCATTGAGAGATCTGAGAGAGACCAAAACGGTAGGCACCCCCGGTGATGGCAACGTAGTCACCACTGTCGACGGCAGTCGAAAAAGCAGACAAGCCGACAGCCCACCAGGGAAGCGATTTTGCTGCCAGGTACCAGTCGAAACTCTGCTTGATGCCCTTGAAGGTGATCAGCCCGTAGAGAACGATTCCGAGGTTGACGACCAGGACAATTAGCCAATCCACCAGTGTCATAGGTGTTCTCCGGCCACCCAGAATGGAAAAAAGCTACGCAGCTGAAAGGTCACGAGGTTCTCGCTATGATCGGTAGGACGATGTGGGAAGGGCATCGTCGACTGTGATGGATCGTGTTGTCGGCCTCTGTCTTGCGCCTGTTTCGACCCAGGGGTTCTGCGGTATTCGGATTCACATCGAATCTGGGAAAGTTGCTGGAAGAGATGTCTAGCCGAATAGAGTGTCCCCGCTTGAACAGGTTACTGGTTGGGTACAAAACAACGGTGAGAGGATAGATCTCGCCTGGTTCCAGGAAAACCTCCTTTTCCCTGGAACTGGCAAAGCGTGCCCTGAGGATGCTGTCGGTCAAGTTGAGGGCATAGCCCTGAGGATAGTCTGAACTGGGGGGGTAACAGTCGATTAGCTTGGCCGTGAAGTCGGTATCAGGGGCCGAGGAGGCCACCCATAGCCTGACGTCGATCGGGCCCGTGATTTCCACATCCTCTTCTAGAGGCAAGGTCTTGAATACAAGGAGATCCCCACGGGATCCAAGGGGAAGGAATGGGGGCTTACAGCCGAAGAAGCGGTCAGACTCACGCTGGTCATAGCCTCCGCAGGGAGTGATCTCTTCGCGCCGTTCGGCTCCAGCGGGTTGGCCCGGGTCGGCCTTCTGGGGGAGGGGAGCGAGAAAACTCAAAGAGGAGAAGTTGCCGCCGATCGTAGGCACCGGGTTGTCAGGATCAAAACGGTAGGTCGTCTGTCCTTCGTCTTCAGCAGGGAGTTCTGTCTGCAGGCGCCCATTGCCGTGAAGATAAAATCTGGTGAAGCTGGTTCGTGCCAGAGGCCACTCGGTCTCATGCCGCCAGGATCCCCCATGGTCAAGGTGCCCTGAGCGAGTCTTCTTGCCCGAGCCACCTCCCATGACGAAGAGCTGTATGGGAGCCTCCCTATCGATGCCGGTGTTTTTGTTTCTCAGCCACCTATCAAACCAGGTGAGGTGCAGTTTATCGAAGCTCTCCAGGGCGGCGGCGTCACCGAGGTCGATGTCGCCGGAGGTCTGCTCTTCGGTAGTGTAGGTGCCGTGTGTCCAGGGACCGATGATGACCTTGATCGGCCCTCTCTTGGAGCGACTGAGAGCCATGTAGGCATCCAGGGTGGCCCGAGTGTAGGAATCGTACCAACCACCCACGAGAAGGGTGGGAACGTCTGAATGTTGGTCCAGGTGTTCCTCGATGGCAAAGCCCGGCTGCCTCCAGAAATCGTCGTAGGTCCCGCGTGTGTAGATGTCGAAAATCCAACGTTCGTAGCTGGGGATCAGTGACAGCTGGGTCTGGCCCTCTGTCAGTGGCAGGCGCCGCAGCCACTCCCGGAAGGAAGGTCCGGTGTTGAGAGCTGGCTGGAGCCAGGGTTCTTGCTTGAGGGTCGCACTGCTGTTTTGGGCAGAATGCCAGAAGGCCCAGGCCATGAAACGAAGCTCGAAGGCGCCGCCCTGTCGAACCGAGCTGGTATGAGCGTTCCAGCCACCCATGTTGGGAATCATGCAGGCCAAATGGGGAGGGTTCTGAGAGGCCAAGGCACTCTGGGTCCAGGACATGTACGAAGTCCCAAAGGTACCGACACTGCCGTCACACCAATCCTGAGCTGCGATCCATTCGACGGTGTCGTAGCCATCCCTGGGTTCGTTGGCGAGGAAGTACAAGTCTCCGCCAGATCCGTAGCATCCTCGGCAGTCCTGAAGCACGACCACATAGCCATGCCGAGCGAAAAATGAGGCTCTGGCGCTGCGTTCCAGGTCCTGCTTGTCATAAGGCGTCCTTTCCAGAAGCACTGGAAGTGCCTCCGATGACGCCTGCCCCTGGGGGTAGTAGACGTCGGTAGCAAGTTTTACCTGATCCCGCATTTGGACCATGAGGTCACGATCAATTACCAGGTTCGATTTCGGTGTCGTATCCATGGATTACGGTCTCTCCTACTCCTTTTCGGACGACTATAGCATGGCGACGCAGTCCAGATTGAGGAGACGATTCAAGGGAGGTGCTTTAGCTGGAGAGCAGATGGGGAACGGCAGGGCCATGAGTTAGACTGCTGGACTCGTGGAGATGAAGGACGCGGAATTACTGGAGCAGCTGGAAGAAATCGTACGACAACTGGGAATCGAACTGGTATGGGACGATGGCGAATTCAGGGGTGGGATCTGTAGGGTCGAGGGCAAGCAGCTCTTTCTCATGAATCGAGTATCGCCCGCTGTCCAGAAAGTAGAGATTCTGTGCCGCGAGCTCTCTTCACTAGATCTCTCTCAGCTTTTCATCCTGCCACGAGTCCGCCAGCGAATCGAACAGGCCGGGAGGCCGAGCTCACCGGCTGCCTCGAGACGCATGCGTGATCGGGGACTGCCTCGCAGAGGGGTGGGGGAGCCGGTTCTTACCAAGCTTTAGAAACGTCGATCTTGACCGATTCGATAAGGATTCCGGCTTCGTCGATATCCTCTGCGGTGGACCTGATTCGTAGGTAGTTGGCACCCAGGGTCTCTTTCCGCAGCGGGAGTACGGGCACTTCCTTCTTGTCCAGGCGAACGGTGCAGCGACGTCTTTCGTCGTCCCATTCCAAGGGCAGGTTGTACGAGCGATCGGACTGCAGGCGCGTTCTTCCTCCAAGTTTTCCCTCTTCGTCGATGGCGAGATTATAGAGGCTATAGAGGTGATCTTCCTGGTCAAATGGGGGCGAGAAGTGGTCGGCCAGCGCGATTAGAATCCCCTTGGCTCCGGGGAGGCGCGAGAATCGGAGCCTGAGACGGCCCTTTTTCCCGAGTGGAAAATTTCTGACCGTGGCTGTTGACCAGATGGCCGCAGGCTTTCGGATCTAAAGTGCCTTGGCGTTTCGCTTTCGGGGATGGGGGACGACAGACACCCCCTTGGTGCCGAAGCTAGACCAGTTCTCCAGCCCCTCTGGGAAATCGTCCTTCTGAGAGGTTTCGTAGAGCCAGGATGGATTGAAGAGAGCCAGTGTGACGCCTGCTGGACCCAGGCCGGCTGAGACCAGGATGTTGCCGTCCCTGGTTGTCGTAGGAAAGGGATATCCCATTCCGTGCCCACCCATCGGCGCTGGCTTCGCTCGGAGCGAATCCCTCAGGACTTCTCGGTGACCGCGCTAGGTCTTTCCTTCATCCTCGGAAATCGCGGCATGAAGAACCTGTCGGCCACCGCGAGCATCGGGAAACCTGAGACAGAAATTCCAGAAGAGGACGATCTTGTCCTTGCCGAGGCGCATCAGGGCCGCGGGCGAGTCTGACGATAGCAGCCTTGTTGGCCGGGCCCCCGACCAGGTGATCCCGTTGGTCGAGAAGGACTCATATAGACGTCCCAGCTGGGTCCTGAGCAGCATCCAGACCCGTCCATCCGACAACTCCACCACGACGGGTTCTATGGCGCCGTAAGGATTGAGCGAGTCTGGTGTGGGAGTCTTGGGCTCGGTAGGCGACTGCTGCCAGGTCTTCCCTTCATCGTCAGAGTAGAAGAGTGTCGAGCTGAAGTTCCCCATAAAGCTAAAGCTGTCTGAACCCGGCCCGCGGTTATCCCAGCTGCGTTTGGTCCTATAGGAGAAAGGCAGCAGGATGCGCCCACTACGCAGCTGGATCACGGAATTAAGTGAGGTGGTGTGCCCTAGCCAGATCTGGCGCAATCCTTCCCAGCGGTGCCCGTCCTGGGACTTGACCTGCCAGATATCCTGGCGGCCTCTCCCACCCGTATTTGCGTCGTTGAGGAGAAAGGCGTGGTGTTTTCCATCGGGCAAGGTAAGAATCTGACCACCTTGCCCGACACCAACCTCGAAAAGGTGAAGAAGGTCTTGAGGATCAGTCCAACTTCGCCTACTGTCTTCCGAGAAGCGAGCTGCGAACTGGTAGGCTTCTGGTTTCTTTCGAACGAAGGAAGCCATGAGCCGGGCGTCGGGTAGTTGAACGGGATTCACCCGCTCTTTGAAGGTCCCGACCACGATAGGCGCGTTCACCTTGGATGAAGCGGCAGCGCCCGTAGGGCTGGATAGGATGATTGCACTTAATGCGAAGGTGGCTATCCTTGCAGGCATGGTGTTTTTCCCTGCAGGCTCCTAAAGCAGATCCTGTAGATCGATCTCCTCTATCTGGGAGGTTGATCCAATGCGTTCCACCGAATCGAGATCCTTGAATCCATGCCCGGTCACGACGCAAACGCATCGCTTAGAGGTTGACAAGACTCCCCGTTGCAGGGCTTGCACGTACCCGGCATAGGCAGTGGCTCCGGCGGGCTCGCAATAGATGCCTTGCTGGACCAGATCTCTCTGGGCGGTATAGATTGCCGAGTCGCTCAGGGTCTGCCCCGTACCCTGGGTGGTCTGCACGGCCTCGAGCGCGTCCTGAGCGTCAATGAGGCTGGGCACCTGGAGTCCCGAGATCATCGAGGTGCACTGTACCGCTACGGCTTTGAGTTCTCCTCGGTGGAGCGGCTCAGTAACAGTCGCGCAGCCCTCAGGCTGAACCGCATGGATTCTGGGCAGTCGTCGGATCCTTCCTGCTTCCAAGAAGTCTGAAAATCCTCTGAATATAGCCGTCAGTAATCCTCCGCCGCCCACCGGGACAAAGACATCATCAATTTTCCCCAGGGAGTCAACCAGCTCGTAGGCAATGCTCTTGACTCCCTGCATGCCGTCGGGACTGTAGGTAAAGGCCGAGATCTGTAAGGCCGCGCCCTGCTGGGCTGCGCGCTCTCGAAGTAGATTCATAACCTGCTCGGTTACTTCGGCTGACATCCCGAAACCACGAACACGCTTCAGCGTTGAACCGTAGGCCAACATCTGGACGGTCTTGCCGGCGGGTGTCGTCTCAATCAGGAAGACCTCACATGGAATTCCCGCCCTGGCACAATATGCGGCGAGGGCTGAGCCCGTGTTCCCGGAGGAGGTGGCGAGGCATATCTTCTTACCCTGTTCCAGCATACAGGATACCGCAGAGCTGGCGAAGCGGTCCTTGTAGGAGCCGGAGGGGTTTAGCTGCTCAAGTTTTAAGTACAGATTCGGACGCAGTTCACAGACTGGGGTGTCACCTTCTCCCAAAGTTAGAATATTGGAGGGATCTTTGAGGGGTAGGAAGTCAACGTATTTCCACATTTTTGTTTCCTCGCCTTCCCCTTCCCCTTGCTTTTGCTTTTGCTTTTGCTTTTGCTTTTGCTTTTGCTTTTGCTTTTGCACTGATCCTCATGTCTCGCTTAGCAGGAACAGTCAAGCGAGAAGCACACGATTGACGGGCAAAGGCAAAGGCAAGGGGGAAGAGAAGGACATAGCTAGTTCTCGTCCATTCGATTGTAAATGACTGGAAATAAAAGAGAAAGAGAAGATTGTGAAGCTCCTTTTTTGTCAGGTCCGGTTGCTAGAATAAATCGACCAAACAACTCTAACAAA
>CAUZIZ010000193.1:0-9544 GCA_963579905.1 Acidobacteria bacterium UBA6911
AGCAGTGGATGATTGGCACGCATCAAGGAGCCATCAGTCACGAGCACCTGGATTACTACCTCGACGAATATACGTTCCGATTCAATCGCCGAACGAGCCGCCACCGTGGCAAGCTATTCTCCAGATTAGTCCAACAAGCGGTGGCGATCGAACCGACGCCTTACAAGGACATGGTCAAAACCGTAAGGGGCCCCAGGCCCCGCAAATGCGCCATATAGCCGCAACTTGAGTTACCTAAATACCCCAAAGATATATCGTAGCAAATAGCAGGTTTCTCAGCATAGGACAATTTGCCCACTCCCTTCAAGATGGGGGTGCGGGAGGAAGGATCCTCAGTCGAAGACGTCCCACGAACCCCTCGATCCCGCTGTGCGCCACGTTGAAGCCAAGGCTCCTGCCCGCCGTCGTCTGAAGCTGCGGAAATGAAACGTCCTCGGCGGAGCGGCCGCTGTTGAGGTCGAAATAGTTGGCGGCCACGTTCACCGTGACCAGGGCCCGAAGGTTGGCGTCGAAGCTGATCTGGGCGCTGATGCCATCAAGAGGGGCCTGCGGAACGGCGGAATTACCGAAACCGTCCAGCCAGGCTAAATCACAAACCGCAAAACGCCGAACATGCGAAGGCCAAAGTCTCCCTCTGAACTTCGAAATTTTCCTGTTCGATATTCTGCGGTTCATCATTCAGCGGTTCTCTTCTCCGGAGTAGGAAACGCCCAGGTTTGCCCCGAGACCAGAGGTTTAGTATTTTTGTCTCGGCCTTACGATCACACACTGTTCCCGTAGACCCAGATGAAGCGACGAAATTTTCTGAAGTCGGTACTGCTGGCGCCCGTTCCTGTGCTGGCTGGCGGACCGTCGGTCCGCACCGATCCCGTCAGGATCAAGGTCGCAGGCCTTGTGGCCCGTTGGGTCAAGGATTCGGACGACTACCGCGAGGAAAACTTCCGTCGGGTGGAAACACTTATTCGAGAGGCTGCAGCGGCAGGAGCCCAGGTCGCCTGCACCAGCGAGTGCTTCCTGGACGGATACTACCGAGAGGTCACGGACCAGCGAGCCGATCTGACGGACATGTCGGAGCGCTGTGAAGTAGTCAAAACGAGCAGCTACGTCACGAGGCTGTCCACTCTGGCAAAGGAACTGCAGATCACTATTGTCGCCGGAATGGCGATCCGCGAGGGAGAGCGCTTGTCCAATACGGCCCAGCTCTACACCCCCGAGGGACAGCTGGCTGGGCTCTATCGAAAAACCCACAACTTCGGGCGACACTCGGCTTGGTTTTCCAGTCAGAGCGCGCTCGAACGCTCGAAGTCGTTTCCGAGTTTCGATCTGGGCCTGGGGGTCGGCAGGGCTGGACTCATGATCTGTAACGATCGCAATTTCGCGCATACTGCGTTCGAGCTTGCTCGCAACGGCAGCCAGGTCGTCTTCTGTCCCACAGGAGGCGGCTACGACTTCACTCGCCTCGCGGAATACTGCTCCAGAGTAGGATTGTGGAGTGTCTGGGTTCATCCTCTCGGCGCGGCCATCGTCGATTGGCGCGGACGTACCGTGGTTCACAGGAACAACCCGCTGGACCTCGATTCCCTGGCGGTGCCGGCAGCCGAGATTGATTCCCCGGATGACCAGCGCTTTATTGTGCTGGGCGAAGTCGAGATGAGGTCGCCCATCCTGCTCCCTCCATCAGCCGATTGTCCGGGTGACAAGTATTGGCCTTCCCCCAACAGGCGAATCGAGTAGTCCATGCCGGTCACAGAGATTCAGAAGGCTCGCCAGATCATGGGTCGAGGCTTCGCAGGGGTGGAGGAGGTTATCCAGCACCTTGGCGTTCAGTTCCTCGACACCCAGCTAGCGCAGCTAGCCAACGTTCCCTTTTCCGAGACCACTCTCCTCGAGTGCCAAAAGACCCATATCCTGACCCCTGGCTATCCCATCTCCATCCATGAGCTGCGACAGCGGTCGCCGTCAGGCCTCATCCATCCGAGCCGAGGTCCCTGGTATGGGCCAATGCCCTTTGCCGCCCAGGAAACGGTGAGCCTTCGCTGGTACCTCATGAGGGCCGGAATCCTGCCCGAGTCCACCGACAAGACGCTTGAAGAGCAGAAGAACCTGCTGAAGCACGAAGAAATTCCCCGTGCTTGCGAGCTGGTTTACGTGACGATTCTCCACTACCTGGTCAGTGGAATTCGCCTCTTCGGCCGCGGGGAGCTCGCCCGCTGCCATGACATCGTCGACCGATACGGAAACCTGGAGAATGGCGGAGTGATGGTGGGCAGCTTCGGGCCCGAGGGTCTTCACATCAGCTGCCTCTGGACCCAATATCGCCTCTATTACGTGGGGCTGGCGTCCTCCCGCAAGGTGGAATCTTAGGGCTCGGAGGTGTCTCCTGATTCGGGTAGAACAGGTATTTCCTATTCGTCTTTCCTTTGCCGCAGAGTCCGGAGGAACGTGCCCCCGATGATGGATTTTCACCCTGCCATCTCGAGTTGGTTCGAGCGCCGCTTTGGGGATCCTACCGAACCGAAAAAACAGGGATGGCCCGCCATCTGGGCCGGAGAAAACGTCCTGATCGGAGCACCAACCAGATCCGGGAAGACACTGACCGCCTTCCTTTGTGCAATCGATCGTCTGGTGAAGAAGGGTGCCTTCGAGGCCTTGCCTGACCAGACCCTGATCCTCTACATTTCTCCCCTCAAGGCCCTGGCCAACGACATCCAGAAGAACCTCCTGGAACCTCTTAGTGAGATCCAGCAGGAAGGGAAGGATCTCAATTTCAATCTGCCCGACATCCACCCCATGGTGCGCACCGGAGACACTCTACCCCGGGAACGCCGCCGCATGGGCCAGCGGCCTCCTCACATTCTGGTGACCACCCCCCGAATCCGTTTTCATTCTCCTGACCAGCGAGGGCGGCAGACAGATACTGAAGGACGTGCGTACCGTCATTGTCGATGAAATTCATGCCCTGGTTCGTGCCAAACGAGGGGCACACCTCAGCCTTTCTCTAGAGCGCCTCGAAGAACTGACGGAGAAGCCCATCCAGCGCATCGGCCTATCGGCGACTCAGAAACCCATCGAATCCATCGCGAATTTCCTGGCCGGACCTTCGCGTCCTGTCACCATCGTCGACATCGGACACCGCCGCGAAATGCAGCTGGCGGTCGAAGTACCCCGGGATGAACTGGGGGCGGTTGCATCCAACGAGATGTGGGAGGATGTCTACGAGCAGCTGTCGGCGGTAATCGAAGAGAATCGCACCACCCTGGTCTTCGTAAACACCCGGAGGCTGGCCGAACGGGTCGCACATCATCTCGCCGAGCGGTTGGGGGAAAGCGCGGTTGCCGCCCACCATGGCAGTCTCTCCCGGGAGATTCGCCTGGGCGTGGAACAGCAGCTCAAACAGGGCGAGCTCAAGGCAGTCGTCGCCACTGCATCCCTGGAGCTGGGCATTGACATCGGCTCGGTGGATCTGGTTTTCCAGATCGGATCCACCCGCAGTATCGCGGTGACGCTGCAGCGCGTGGGTCGTTCAGGACACTGGACCGGGGCAGTGTCCAAGGGACTCCTCTTCCCTTCCACCAGGGACGAACTCTTGGAGTGCGCGGCTCTGGTGCGAGCCATTCGTGCCGGCAGTCTGGACCGCATTCTCATGCCCGAGGCTCCACTGGACATCCTGGCCCAACAGATCGTAGCCGCGGCAGCCTCCTGCGAGTGGTCTGAGGACACGCTGCTGGAAACCTTCCGCCGATCGGCTCCCTACGCAGGTTTGACGCAGGAGGCCTTCGATTCAATCCTGGGGCTGCTCTCGGAGGGTATATCCACAAGACACGGACTCAGGGGCGCCTATCTGCACCGAGATCGAGTCAACAAAAGAATCCGCGCTCGTCGCAATGCTCGTCTGGCCGCCATTACTTCGGGGGGCGCGATCCCGGAACTGGAAAACTACCTGGTCAAGGTCGATCCGGAGGAGACCGTCATTGGGACGCTCGACGAGGATTTCGCGATCGAAAGCATGAGCGGGGACATCTTCCTGCCGGGCAGTAATTCCTGGAGAATTCTACGGGTTGAGTCGGGAAGCGTCCGCGTCGAAGACGCTCACGGCGCTCCGCCTACGATCCCCTTCTGGCGAGGCGAAGCTCCTGCCAGGACAGCGGAGCTCTCCGAAGCCCTCTCTCAGGTCCGGGAATAAGTGGCCCGACTCGAAGCCCCCGCCGCGATTCGCTGGCTCCAGACCGAATGTGGACTGGATCAGGCAGGCGCGGAGCAGGCCACCGCCTACGTGCACGCGGCCCAGACCGCCCTGGGGGCTCTTCCTACGCAGTCGCGCATCGTCGCCGAGCGCTTTTTCGACGAGGCGGGAGGGATGCAGCTGGTGATCCATGCTCCCCTGGGTGGCCGAATCAACAAGGCCTGGGGGCTGGCCCTGAGGAAGCGCTTCTGCCGTTCCTTCAATTTTGAGCTCCAGGCAGCCGCCACCGACCACGGCATCCTGATCTCACTCAGCGACCAGCACAGTTTCCCGTTGGACGCCATTTTTTCCTTCCTGTCGCCCAAGACCGTCCGCAAAGTGCTGCTGCAGGCGATGCTGGCCACCCCTCTGTTCGGGACACGATGGGCTGGAATGTGACCCGAGCTCTGGCCATTTTTCGGTTCGCAAACGGTCGTAAGCTCCCTCCGCCCCTGCAGCGAATTAGGGCCGACGATCTATTGGCCGCCGTCTTTCCCGAGCAGGCGGCCTGCCAGGAAAACATCCAGGGAGAGATCACGGTTCCGGAGCACCCCCTGGTAGACGAGACGGTGCGGGACTGCCTCACCGAGGCCATGGATGTGGACGGTCTGTCGCAGATCCTGAAGAAAATCGAGAGTGGCCAGATCCGCTGTGTCGCCGTCGACACCCCTGAACCCTCACCCCTCAGCCACGAAATCCTGAACTCCAACCCCTACACCTTCCTGGACGACGCGCCCCTGGAGGAGCGTCGCGCCCGGGCCGTCCAAACTCGACGAGAGCTGCTCCCCGCTCGAGCCCGCGATTTGGGAGCCCTGAATCCGGAGGCGATCCGGAAGGTCGCGCAAGAAGCCTGGCCCACCATCCGAGACGCCGACGAGCTTCACGATGCCCTGCTCACATTGGGAATTCTGTGTGAGCCGGATGCCTCTCCCCATTTCTCCACTTTGCACCAGCTCGTCCAAGAGAGACGCGCCTACCAGGTCACTCTCCTGGGGAGACCAGAGTCTACAGCTGAGTCGATCGAGGCCGAGAAAATAGCCTTCTGGGTGGCTGCCGAACGCGTGCAGCTTGTCCAACAGGCGTACCCGGAAGCACAGTTTCTTCCCTCTCTTGCCGGCCCTGAGGAAAGAAATGGCCCGCTACCTCTGGGACCGCGACCGAGGACTCAGCTCCCAGGACGCGCTGCGCGAAATCGTGCGCTGCCGGATGGAGAACGCAGGCCCCACTACCGTCGCCGAGCTCGCGTCCCTTCTCTTCCTGCCCCAGGCGGAGTTGGAGGTGGCCCTTCACGCCCTGGAGGCCGAAGGGCAGGTTCTGAGAGGCTCGTTCCGGCGCCGAGCGACAGAAGTAGAATGGTGTGACCGTCGAATCCTGGCCCGCATTCACAGTCGGACGCTGGGACGCCTGCGCCGTGAGATTGAGCCAGTCTCCGCGGTGGACTTCACCCGCTTCCTGCTGCGCTGGCAGCACCTTTCGGACGGGACTCGTCTTCATGGCGAGGCCGGTCTCCGAGTGGTGCTGGAACAGCTGCAGGGCTTCGAGTCTCCGGCTTCGGCGTGGGAGGCCTCGCTACTGCCGGCCAGAGTGGACGACTACGAACCGGAAGTCCTCGATCGACTTTGCCTGTCCGACGAGTTCGTCTGGGCCCGACTGACCGCACCCTCTCCCGGCGACTTGGAAGTTGAGAATCTCGCCACTCGAGGAACCCGACCCTCGCATATCACTCCGGTTGCCTTCTTCAGGCGCGAGGAGATGCCCTACTACCTGGAGCTCAGCCGGAGCTCAACCAGAGGGAGCCGGGTCTCATCGACGAACCAAGCCCTCGAAGACTTGAACCTCCTCACCCCGCTCGCGAGGTGCTAGAAGCCCTGAAGCGCTGAGGTGCTTCCTTCCTGGACGATCTAGTGAGAAGTACCGGAAGGCTTCCCATTGAAGTAGAGGAGGGCCTCTGGGAACTCGTGGCCACTGGGACCGTTACCGCCGACGGATTCGACAATCTCCGTGCCTTGATGGATCCAAAGAGACGGCGAGGCGACCAGAGACCTTCACGGCTCAGACGACGGAAACTCCGTCCTCGAGTCGTGGCAGGCCGCTGGAGCCTGCTGAGTGCCGCCTCGATCCCTGTGGAAACCTCAGACTCGGAGGCGTGCGCTCCCGACCTGGAAACGGTTGCGCTGCAGCTTCTCGAGTGTTGGGGCGTGGTTTTCCGGGATCTTCTGGCGCGGGAGCCATTGGCGCCCCCTGGCGGGAGTTGCTTCGTCTCTACCGCAGCTGGGAAGCCAAGGGAAGGATCAGAGGAGGTCGATTCGTGGCAGGCTTCGTGGGCGAGCAGTTTGCCCTGCCCCAGGCACTTGAGGCCCTCAGGACGGTCCGACGCAATCAGCCCAAGACCAGGAGAGGGTGCGTGTGTCCCCAGTGGACCCTCTCAATCTGATCGGAATCATCCTACCCGGTGCCCGCCTTCGACCTGCCTCCACCAGCGTTCTCGATTTCAGAAATGGCCTAGGGCTCGACAACACCAAGGCGGCGCCGAACAACACCCACGGGAGGCTATCTCCAGAACCCGAGACAGATTCGGTCCGACTGAAGAATAGTTGACCAAAGGCACGAGTACTGGTAGGTATTGGACTACGGACGGCCGCTGAGTCGCGCCAGACCCGAGGAAAAGAGTGATGTTGAGTCGCCGACAGTTTTTGACCACCGGGAGTGCTTTTTCTGTTGGGTTCCTGGGATTGCGCTCGCTACTACTGAGGGACAAGCCGCTCTACACCGACACCGATTTGGTCTGTTCAGGCTATGGTCCGCTCAAGAATGACCCCCAACAGATGATCGATCTGCCCGAGGGTTTCCGCTATCGCGTTCTTTCCTGGGCCGGGCAAACCATGGACGATGGACTACTGCTTCCCGGTATGCCGGACGGAATGGCAGCCTTTCCAGGACCTGACGGACTGACGATACTGATTCGCAACCATGAATTGACATCCTCTGACAGGGTGGGTCCCTTTGGACCAGACCACCGCCTGCTAAAGCTTGTCGATCGTGGAAAAGTCTATGACCATGGTAACGGCAAGACGCCAGCGTGCGGGGGCACCACAACCCTCGTCTTCAATTCGAAGACACAGGAAGTTGTCTCTCAATTCATGAGCTTGGCAGGAACCATACGCAACTGCGCCGGCGGCCCCACGCCCTGGGGAAGTTGGATCAGTTGTGAAGAAACAGTCTACACTGCCGGACACACAATAGCGCTCGAAGAGGAGATCTGGACGGATCAGGACCACGGCTATAACTTCGAGGTTCCCGCTACTACTCATATCGGAATCGTCGATCCGGTCCCCCTGCGGGAGATGGGACGCTTCAACCACGAGGCGGTCGCCGTGGCTCCCGACACCAGCATCGTCTATCAGACCGAAGACCGTGCCGATGGCCTGATCTATCGGTTCATTCCCAAAATTCCGGGTCAGTTGAGGGCCGGCGGGCGCCTACAGGCGCTTGCCCTCAGGGACCAGGCGAGCGCGGACACACGGAATTGGAGCTTCTGGACTTCCGGGATTCCAGTGGGTGAGCGGCTGCCTGTTAGGTGGCTGGATCTGGAGAAAACAAGCCCACCCCAGGATGATCTCCGGATTCGTGGCCATGCTGCGGGGGCGGCTCTGTTCGCCCGCGGCGAGGGCATGTGGTTCAGCGACGGGGTGGCTTACTTTGCCTGTACTAGTGGGGGACGTCGCCAAAACGGCCAGATCTGGAGCTATAGACCAAGTCCCACCGAAGGCACGCCACAGGAACAGGATCAGCCGGGCACACTGGAGCTCTTCCTCGAACCGGACGATTCTACCCTCTTGAAGAGCGCCGATAATCTTACCGTGGCGCCTTGGGGTGACGTGGTGATATGTGAAGACCGCAGCGACAATGTGGTCCGGCTGGTAGGGGTCACGCCCCAGGGCACCCTCTATACCTTGGCCGACTGCCTACTCCACAGTGAGTTTGCCGGAGCGACCTTCACACCGGATGGGTCCACCCTACTGGTCAACGTCCAAGGCAAGGGTGTCACGCTGGCCATCACCGGCCCCTGGTCTTCGGTCCACCAGAGTTGAGTCGCTAATCGTAGTTCCATCCAAAGTTTGTCGAAATCTCAGGTCAATTTTACCCCCAGCGGTGCTACCCCATCCGAGAACGAAACTTGGAGTCCCGGCCGTGGCGGCGGTCTCCAGGCCACCGTGTATCGAGCCAACGGCTCGAAAAGAAGAATAGTTCGGCCTGGAGACCGAACCCACGTCGACCCGCCGGAGCCAAATGAAGTTTCAGCTTAGTCCCTCCCCCAGCATCGCTGCCCCATCCGGGAACGAAACTTCGGTCGAGGATAGGCGATATCGTGCGTCACTGCGTGGGGAAGAGTTGTCCAGCTCTCTCCTCGGAACTTGGCCTCATGTTGCTAGCGGCTCAAGTCGGTCGCGGGTCTGTCGGACTTGGCTTCGTAACGCTGGCAGTTCACCCGTTAACGGCACCTTCGGAGGACAGGAGACGTGCGACGTTCGGACGTGCGACAAATTCTTGAAGTTTCAGCTTAGTAACGACCCTGCATCGCCTGGACGATTGACTTGATCTCCTCGACGCGATCCTCCCTGGCTATGAGAGTTCTGTTGCCGGCACGAACTGCAACCAGGCCCTCGACTCCAACCATTACCACCAGTTCGTCTGGATCCTCGCAGTAGACGAGATTGCCGGTCGAATCCAAGGTCTCCAGCCTACCCCGGAAGGAATTGCCGGAATCATCGCGCGGAAGGAACTCCTTGAGAGCCATCCAGCCTCCCACATCGGCCCAGGAAAAGGGTGCCACCACAGATCGAACGTCCCTGGCCCTTTCCATCACCCCGTAGTCGATCGAGATGGCTTCGAGCGGCTCGAAGGATTTCGTCAAGGCATCCATCCAGCCAGGCTCTCCAGCCAGGTCTATTGCCGTCGAGATGGACTCCAGGTGAATCGGTAGATGGGCTTCGAACTCCTCCAGGATCGCCTCAGCCGTCCAGACGAACATTCCCGAATTCCAATAATGTTTTCCTGATTGAGCGTATAGACGGGCAGTCTCCAGATCAGGCTTCTCCCTAAAATTGGCGAGTTGGTAGTGTTCGATCTGGTCCGAAGTATCCAGACGTTTCTCCATCTCCAGGTACCCATAGCCAGTTGCCGGATAGCTGGGCCGAATCCCAAAAGTGTAGAGACACCTGGCCTCGCGAGCGGCAGCGGCCACGGAAACCAGGGTCTTCTGAAATACATCGATGGGTTCAATCAGGTGATCGGCGGTCAGAGTGACGATAACAGGGTTGC
>CAUZIZ010000194.1:0-9394 GCA_963579905.1 Acidobacteria bacterium UBA6911
GGTGATCCCGTGAAAGGCCTCGCTGCCTCCGATTCGGAGGTTTTTCGGAGTGATTCGCTTCGTCACGTCGCGAGTTGGAAAGGGAAGGCGGATCTATCTTCGCTCCACGGAGAGGCAATCAAGGTCAAGCTGATGATGACCAATACCAAACTCTACTCCTTCGCTGTCTCGGACACAGAATGATGCAATACCGGTCGAAGGGCTGGTGGACTGGGTCAGGAGTCCTGCTTACGCTAGCCTTTGGAGCTTGCGGCGGCGGTCCATCGGTCACGACCGGAGCCCCGACACCTCTGGGTCTGGGAGCACTGAGCCTGAACGGAAGCATCCATCCCGAGGGAGTCTACACCACTTATTATTTCGAGTATGGAGAAACAGAGTCGTACGGTTCCCGCACCGAGGAAGTGCCACTTCCCCCGAGGCTGGCTGCCTACTATCGCGAGACCTGGGACGAGGGTACCGGGGGCTGGGACAGTTGGGAGCAGCCTGAGATCCACCATCCCTCCGGTGGAATTTCGGGAGGGTACATCGAGTGGAAGGAGCCCGCTGCCAGGAATGATTTCAACCACGTGATGGCAGATATTCTGCATCTGACCACGTTTCTGAGAACAGGTCTTCTGGTTCAGTGGCAGGAGGAAGGGAATACTGTTCTCGGTGGAGGAGATCCGGATCTTCGAGGGGCAAGAGTTTCGATCGGGGTGCGCGGGAATGAGTGGGAGCCGAGAGGCTCGGAGCTGATCTGGTGGCTGCAGAGCCAGAGCAACCAGAAACTGCAGGACAACTCCGGATGGCGGCGCGCCAACTGGGCCTATAACGGTCACAACCTCACGGAATATCTACTGGATGGAGAATGGCACCGAGTCCAGTATCGCCTCCAAAACGACACCAATCTGTGGACTTACGGGGGCCGGAATATAGGTCAGGGAAGACACGCCAGGAGGTACGAATACTGGCCTATCGACCAATCACTCGGTCATGTGAACAATAATTTTTTCCACTTGTTGGCCTTCGTGGATCCACACGACTTGCCGGTCGGTTCCATTGACTTCGACGAGTTCGAGCTGGCCTATCGCAACGAGTCTCTCTTATTCCCCAGCAATGGCGGGAGCCTGGCGGTCTGGCCCTCGGACTCGGATGAGGATCCAACCACCCTGACCGATGGCTGGCGACATGGTGCAGGAAAGATGTGGCACAGTGGAGCGAGCCCCACAGGGCCCCAGGAACTGGTATACGAATTCGAGAATCAGGTCACGGTGCGATCGGTGCAGCTCCACCAGAATCCTTCCTGGCCAGCAAAGCAGATCGAGGTCTCTACATCGCTCGATGGGCAGTCCTATCCATCTCTCTTCGAGGCGACTTTGCCCCGAAGGGGCGAGCCTAACGATAATTTTTCCTTCCATCTGGCAAAGGGACTTCAGGCGCAGGCAAGCTTCTTGAAAGTGACCCTTCTTTCAGGCTACGAATCGCAGTACTGGGGACTGGGCGAGGTCGAGGTTTTCGGTGATGGGGCTACCATGCTTCCCGATGACGAGGTGTATCAGGTGAACCAGGATATCTGGAGCCTGTCGCCGGGCAAGACATATCACTACCGCCTGGTGGCGAAGAACGAGCACGGTGCGCACTTTGGTCAGGATCAAAGCGTCACGCTCGCATCCAACCGGAGCCCCCAGATTCTAACCGGGGAAGTGCGTCGGCTAAGCCCGGGTTCCGCCCAGCTTCAGGGAAGGATCTGTCCCATGGGACTTCCTAGCTACTATTACTTTGAGTACGGGCTTGATCCTGCACTCGGACACAGGACGCGCCTGTCTTATGCCGGCAATGAGATCACTCCTCGGACTGTGTTCGCAGGGCTGCGTGATCTGGAGTCTGCGGGTACCTACCGCTACCGGTTGGTTGGGGTCAATGGAGAAGGAACGCGCCATGGACCGATCCGGACGTTTGCAGTTCCGGAATAGCGACTCGGCATGAGGAGTCCAGTCAGCTTGTATCCATCTCCTGTTTCCACTAGGCTGCCGCCATGAAGCAGAAAACCCAGCAAAGCACTGGCTCATGAGCGAATCCACGATTAGAATCAGTAGTACCCTCTTTGCTCTGTTGCTGTTGGCTTCCGAAGGTGTCTCGGGGCAGGAAGCGTTTCTCATGCAGGAGCTCGACGCGAACCGTTTCGTGGTGGCGGTGGGTGGCTATTTCCCACGGCTGGAAGTCCTGAAGAACGGGGATCTGCTCGCGGCCGTCAAGTCGGGGGCAGCTCACGTTGGTAAGTCGGGAAGGGCAGATACCGTTCGCTCCCGTGATGGCGGCATGACCTGGAGCAATCCGGTGACGGTATTTGATCTCCCTGGTAGAGACGACGCCATCGATCTCTTGGGGAGTCTCTCAGACGGGACTGTCATCGCGGCCACCGTATCCTATACCTGGGCCGGCGACACCTACAGCGGTGAAGACTGGGAAGCCGACACCTATGTGCTGCGCTCTGGGGACCAGGGTCAGACCTGGAGCGAACCCAGGAAGTTGGAGACTACACCCTTTGATTGGCTCTATCCCTTCGGCCGCCCGGTGGAGCTGGGCGATGGGAGTGTCCTGCTGTCGGGTTATGGGGCCTACCTGGACCGAGCCGCGAAAGAGAAGGTCGATGCTAGAGGCCATACCAGCTTCGTCGTGCGCTCCCGGGATGGTGGCAAGACCTGGGGCGAATACGCCGAAGTGGCTCGTCGCTTCAATGAGATCTGTCTAGCTCGGTTGCCGTCGGGAAAACTGGTTGCAGCCTTGCGAGGGGACACGGGTTCCACCTCTCTCTCTTTTTCCACGGACGATGGCCGGACCTGGAGCAAGCCCGATCAGGCGACGGGACGGGCAGAGCATCCCGCAGACCTCTTGGTTCTTTCAGATGGTAATCTGCTGATGTCCTACGGGGTGCGCCACGAGCCTTATGGAGTGCAGGCCATGCTCAGTCGGGATGAGGGTCTCAGTTGGGACCGGAAGAGGAAGATCCTCCTAGCCTGGGATGGAGATCATGGAGACCTGGGTTATCCGGTGTCGGTCCAGCGTGCAGACGGGAAGATTGTGACGGCGTACTACATCGTTTATGGCGAGCAGGACACACGCGGTGACAAGGGCGTGGCGATGAAGAATTCCTCCACCAAGGCCGTTATCTGGTCGTTGCCTCGCTAGTGGATTCACGGGGACAAGACGGAACCGGTTCTTCGTTGCTGAAGGGGCGTGGCGGTGGCCTCCAGCCCGCCGTGCGTCGAGCTAAAGCTCGAAGGGAGAAAAGACCCCGGCCTGGAGACCACAGCTACGTAGTATCGGGTCTATTTCAGCTTTTCTTTCTGCTTGAACTTCTGCAGATCTTTGGACGAGATCGTGGCCTCACCATGAGAGGACCCACGTCGTCGGCCTGAATCTGAAATATGGAGCCCTGGAAAGCCGTCTTGTGAGGTACTTGTACAATGAGTAAGATTCCACTGTTCATTCTTTTGATCCTGGTTATTTCTTCGTGCAGCGCTCCCCCGCCGGCTGATACCTCCAGGGATGGTGGGTCTGTCTGGACCGAAACCAGCTTTCGAGATTTTGCAGATGGGACTTTGGCCGATGGAGGAGCCAATACCTACGTCTCGGCCGATGGGAGCATCCGCCTGATCAACCAGCTCGATCTGGACCAGGACGGACTGATCGATCTGGTTCTTCCCGGCAGTCACGACAATAATTTTCAGGTGGACTCGTGGATCTACTGGGGTGCGAACGGCTTTAGCGCTTCTTCCCGGATAGCCCTGCCGGGAGAGGGGGCCTCTGGATCCGCAATTGGAGACTTCAATGCTGATGGCCATCTGGATGTCGTTATTGGAAGCGGCTACAACGGCACCCGTACCGAGAACAACTCGGTCCTGTTCTGGGGTGGAGAAGGTGGCTTTGATCGCGAACGGAAGCTGGATCTGCCGACCGTTTCGGTGCAGGCGGTGGCGGCAGCTGACCTCAACCTGGATGGGTATCTTGAGATCGTCTTCGCCAGCAACGGTCTCTCCTATCAGTTCACCCGCGAGGGAGGGGACTTCACGGTGGTCAGGCCCTACTCGGATATCTATTGGGGCTCCTCCGACGGCTACTCTCCCAGGCGGACGACTCAGCTGCCCACCCACTTTGCCCAGGATGTACAGATCGCCGATCTCAACCGGGATGAGGTGCCGGACATCCTTTTTGCCAACCAGGGTAGGGGAGAAGAGCCCGGAGGAGTGTTGATCTATTGGGGAAGCGAGTCCGGCGAGTACGCCCAGGCTTCCTCGACGCGGTTGGACGGTCCGGAAAGCGCCGCCTTGCGGGCCTCTGATCTCAATCAGGACGGTTGGCCCGAGATTGTGGTAGCCAGCCACCGGCGGAGTTCCTCGGATTCATCGACTCCCTCACCCTGCTTCATCTATTGGGGCTCCCCGGAGGGATTCAGCGGAGATCGTAGAAGCGAACTCCCAGGCTGGGGGGCTCGTGGTGTCGATGTTGGCGACCTTGATGGGGATGGGCAACTCGATCTGGTCTTCGCCAATGAGTTCGGAGATGCTTCCTTCATCTATTGGGGCTCTGAGGACGGTTTCCTTCCCCATTTCCGGACCGCCCTGCCTACGCTCGCGGCCAGCGACTGCGTCATCGCAGACCTGAACGGTGACAAACTGCCCGACATTGTCTTCAGCAACGAGAAGAGTAGCGAGAGCCATGACATTTCTTCCTTCATCTACTGGAACGGAAAGAATGGCTTTGAGAGATCTAATCGGCTGGAGCTGCCTACCATGGGAGCGGCAGCAGTCGAGTCGGATGATCTCGACGGCGACGGCAAGAGGGATGTCATCTTCATCCACCAGAAGGATGGCTACGTCGCGGAAGACGCCCCCAACACCTACGTCTATTGGGGGCAGAAGGGGGGAGAGTATTCTTCCAACCGGCGTTGGGTACTGCCCTACAACGGCGGCAGCTCAGCCAATATCGCGGATCTGAATGCCGATGGTTTCACGGATGTCCTAGTGACAGGAAGAGTCGACATCCTGTGGGGGGCAAAGGACGGATTCTCGCTATCCAACAATACCAAGCTGCCTACCGAGCGTGCTTTTAGCACGGTTGTGGCGGACTTCGATCGGGATGGATACCTGGATCTCAGCGTGAGTGAGTGGACACCCGAGGGCGAGGAGATGAGCCTGCTCTGGGGAGCTCCGGGAGGTTACCGGATGGACAATCGATTCGTCTTCAGGTTTCCCGATGTAAGGCTGCATAAGGCGGGTGACTTCGACCGGAATGGCTATCTGGATCTACTCTTCACCGGGACCAGCGATCAGGTGGTGATCTTCTGGAACGGTCCTGTGGGCTTCAGTAATCAGAACAAGCAGTATCTCCCTAGCAAGCTGGCGGTGGGAGCCGAGGTGGCGGATCTCAATGGCGACGACTATCTGGATCTGATCATCTGCAACCTATACGATTTTGGCCGGCAGGGGGAACAGATCACAGAACGGCCGATCGATGCGGAGCCCCAGTCCGAAACCTTCTCGGCCGGTACCGAAGTCTACTGGGGCGGCGAGGACGGATACTCTCCGGAACGCAAACTGGTTCTGGATACCGTTGGCAGTGAAGATGCCTCCGTAGCCGACCTGAATGGGGACGGACACCTGGATCTAGTGGTGTCCAGCTACCATGCCGGTGTTCATCGTAGTCATCCTTCGTACATCTTCTGGGGAACCGGTTCCGGATTGAATCCGGAACCCACCGAGCTCCCCACTGACTCGGGCTCGGGTGTGGTGGTCGCCGACTTCAACCAGGATTCTCAACTGGATATTTTCTTCGTCTGCCACACCAAAGGGGGCAATCACCGTACCAATTCATTTCTCTACTGGGGCGAGGACGGAAAGTTTTCGGCCGACAGGCGTCTCGATGTCCCTACCAGAGGGGTACACTGGACTATCCACAATGATGTGGGCAATATCTACGATCGATCTGCCGGGTACGACTACGTCTCTTCACCCTTTGACGGCGGAGAGAATGTCCACCTCGAAATCCTTTCCTGGGAGGCCCAGGTACCCTTTGAGACGGCCCTGAAGTTTCAGTTGCGCGGCTCCAGCAGCTCGGAGGGTCTGGTCTCTGCCGAATGGTTCGGTCCGGGGGGAACGGACACCTTCTATACCGAATCTTCTGCCGCGATCAAAGGCCTTCCCGAAGGCACTCGATGGATCCAGTACAAGGCAACGCTTCTCTCGCCCAACGGAGCCAATGCGCCCGTACTGGAGTCGGTTACGGTCGACTATCGCTAGATGTCGGCGATTCCTCTCTAAGCTGCAACTTCGAAAGTCGAAGGCACAAGATACAAGGTACAAACAAGCTCCAAATCACAAGCATCAAGTTCCAAGCGATCGCTCACAATCACGTTCGGCGATTATACAGAGCCACGAACGACTTGAGGCCGTTAGCAACATGAGGCCAAGTTCCGAGGAGAGAGCTGGACAACAGCACAACCTGGCTAGTAGCACAGAGTTTCTTTCTCGAATGGTGCCCCTGGGGGAGGGACTAAGCTCAAACTTCATTGGAACTCGCACCTCCAGGTCGCCCAATAATGCGAAACGTGAGGAAGCCTGAAGCGCGGCAAGCAGCCAAGTCGGAGGGATTCGGGGTGTTTCCCAACCCCTCGCTTGCGCTTCAGGCTTCCATGGCTCGGGAAGTTTCGCTCTCGAATGGGGCAGCGTAGCGGGGCCCGACAGGGACCATACTCCCAGGCGCTTCGTTGAAGCACAGGATCCCACTCCCTCACGGTCATGGCTCTGTCAGCGCTGCAAGCGATGATCATGGCAGAGGCCAATCTAAGTTTCTTTCTCGAACGGGCCAGGGCTTCCTGGGGATGGGACTGATCTGAACCTTTACTTTCAACCTCTAACCTTCTCAAGCCCGATATGCCTGCATTGTCCTCTCAGCGATATCATCCCAATCGAAACGCCTGACGCTTGCCAGAGCCCTCTTCGAGGCTGCCTTCAAATCCCGGCTTTGAATCTGCTGCATCGCCTGGTAGAGGCCGTCTTCTTGCTCTGGATCGTAGAGGATTCCGGCGTCTTCCCGCACCGTCTTCGGTAGGCAGCCAAAGGCTGGAGCAATTACCGGTTTTCCCCACGACAGCGCTAGGATCAAGGAGCCTGACGTCATGGTTTCGACAAAAGGAAGGACCATCACGTCAGCTCCCTGCAGTACCAGGAACAGGTCTCTATTGGGTGCTCTTGGATAGGTGCGCAGCACGATTCTGGGGTGTTGTTGAGTGTAGCGCTGGAGGGTATTCCGGTAGTCCGGTCGCCCGCCCCCGGCCGCTGCCAGCCAGGAGTCTTCTTGGGGCAGGCTCCTGAGCGCATCCATCAATTGTTCCACGCCTTTGTAGGGCTGGAAACCGCCAAAAAATCCGTAGACGAATGCATCTCGAGGTATCCCCAGTTCGCTTCGTGCCTGCTCGCGTGTGACGTCGGGCGAGTGGACGCCGATGAAGTGGCCGTGGGGGATGATAAACAGCTTTTGAAGGGGGCCGAAGTGCTTTGTTACGGCGTCTGCTGCGACCTTACAATGGGAAATCACGGCAGTGGAGAGGCGGCAGATCTCCAGTCGAAACTGGTGATCGATCTCTTGATGGGTGCGGTTATGGGGGTACAGGTTGTGGGCCGTCCAGACGATCTTGTAGCCGAGTTTCCTCGCCATTTTCAGGGAACGAACGAAGTCCTGCATCTGGCTGGCCATGACGGCCGCATCTTCATGGTAGTAATCATGGTGAGGCCAATTGAAGTGTAGGACGTCAATGCGCCCTTGATTCCGGAGAAGGTACTTCTGGCTGTAGTCCACTTCAAACTCGACGTGCACTCCGCGGCGCTCGAGCGAGGTGCAGAGGAGCTCGCCGTAGGGATTGTTGCCAGGGTCGTCTGCCGGCAGCCTTTTTCCTTGGTGGTAATAGTAGGCGATTCGCAAGAGCGTTGGTGACGGGGATTCGATGCCCAGGGGCGATGCTAACTGGCAGTCAACAGGGTTGTTACGCGCCTGCCGAAAGCACGACGGTCGCGGTCTTCTGGGGGATCACCTCGTGGAACACTCTTGGTCTTGCCCGTGGTCGCGGGTAACCAGGAGGTGGATTGTTGGGGTCATGCAGTTCGTTCCGGTCCCGCCCCCGCACCTGGTAGTACCATTCCTTTTCGTGCTCTGCGACTTCAACGGTGCGCTGTAGGATAAACTCGATGTAGTCGAACTCGGTAAAGGCAAGGTCCGCCAGAAAGACTCGGTTCACGCTGGTCCCATCCCAGGTGCCGAGATCGGGAATTGGAACGGCACCCATGCACACCTGAAACAGCTTTTCTTTCTTTTGAATGTTGATGAGCTTCATCGGAAACTCCAACGTAACCGCCACCTGCCTCTTTTCATCTCGGTAGGTGGTGCGCGCGTTCATCAACTCGTCGGCCAGGGTCGATTCGATGACCTCATCATGCGTCGTGAGCTCTCGGGCATTCTCGATCGTGCGGATCTCGAAGCTATGTTCGGCGAATAGATCGCTGATCCTGGATCGCTTCCGATTCTCTGGTTCATCGCGAGGTTCATAGGAGATAGGGATGGTTTCTTCGCGCCCGAACAGCATTCGCCATTCAGAGCTCGGAATCTGGAACAGATTCTCTTTGACAATCGTGTATTCGGTCTGACAGGGCAGGACTAAGAAGTACTCCTGTTTTTCACCGGTTTTCTCGTTGGTGAGAGTACACGCTGAATCCAACTGGATCCGAACCTTGTGCACGGCGCCTTCCGTACCCTCGAAGCCGGGGTACTTGTAGTCCGGATGGCGCAATATTGGCTTGCTCTTCCAGGTGAAGTAGGAACGACCGAAGTCAATCATGATGTTCTGTCTCCCGTGTGAAGATACAAGATACAAGATACAAGATACAAGATACAAACAAATCTCAAATCACAGGCTCCAAATTCCAAACCTGCGCCTAGTCCTCCCGCAGCTGTGTCTGCGACCGCATTCCTGTCTCTCACAACGTGTTTGATGATTGGACCTTGGGATTTGTTTGTATCTTGGAGCTTTCTTCCCTTCATCTGATCAGGATGAATCGTAGATCCATGACGTTGGTTTGAGTAGGACCGGTTGTGATCAGGTCTCCTAGTCTCTCGAAGAAATGGTAGGAATCGTTGCGACTCAAGAAGTCTTCGATGGAGAGATTGAGCGCTTTTGCTCGTGCGGCTGTTCGTGGCGAGACCCATGCGCCGGCCGCGTCAGTGGGGCCATCGGTCCCGTCTGAACCTAGACTCGTAAATAGGATCGACTCGAAATCCCAGTCGGCTATCTCGGCGGCGCAGCAGAGGGCGAACTCCTGATTTCTGCCTCCTTTACCATCCCCTGTAACCCTGACGGTGGTTT
>CAUZIZ010000195.1:0-9322 GCA_963579905.1 Acidobacteria bacterium UBA6911
TCTCCGCGGAACTTGGCCTCATGTTGCTAACGGCTCAAGTCGTTCGCTGCTCTGTCGGATCGCCGAACGTGATGGTGGGCGATCGTTTGGAACTTGGTTCTTGTGACCAATACCAGGGGTTTTTCGCTCATTTCAGCTCACTTCACCTCAGTACCTATGAGTTTGTGAAATCGGCACTTAGCCTAAGCCCAGTTCTTTATCTCATTTTCTCTCAGTTCGCTCGTTTTGGCTGGTCTTGTTAGAAAGTGTTAGAAAACCAGCTTATTTCAAGTCCGGAGGGAAAAGGGCAAAATTGCCCTTTCAGAACGCCTGTTTTAAAGTACTCTTCTTCCAGTCGGAGGATGCTACGAACCGTGGCGTGGGAAATTCTCAACTGGGCCGCTTACGTTGCTCAGGATGCGGGCTGCTGACTCGGTTTCCCATGCACCAGATCCTAAATCTGTTGGGTGACTGATCCGAATCTGTCCAAACCTAGGTAAAACATAAACATGACACGGATTGTTGCCACCTTAATTGATCCGTTTCTGCCCGTTTCCATCCGTTTGTAGGTGGATACAAAGTGGATACACTCGATTCGAGAATCGCGTAGGTCAAAACCAGGGCACCACGTTCCAGGAAGCGCAGGTGTCACTGGCGGCGCGGAACTGGGCGGGTAGAGTGAAATAGCCAAGATCTGACCGTACAAAGAGTGTCAGAATAGAGCGCCCCTGACAGGCTGCTTTCGCCTACAACCGGTCATTCAAGTTTCCCGCGGAAACGGCGAGCGCGCTCGGTGTGGGGACGGAGAGTCCACTGGCCTTCGTACCTGATCCCGATCCTCCCGGGCAGTGGCTTCTTCAAGCGGCGTGCTCCCACTGATCCCAGCTCTTTCTCCTTTCTTCTGAGCAGGCGTGGAGGAAAAGCTCGTAGATTCGAGGACGCCGTCGTTTCCGGTAGGGAATGTCTGCGACGGCAACCTACCGGCCCCCGCCCACTCGCCCACCCGGCCCTGAAGGACCGGCCTAGTACGCTTCGCGCCATACCGCTGAAGCGGTCTCCTGGAAACTACATCACGCCGAAGCAGGAAGCTTGATCAGTTTGCAAACTTTTCTTCGACCAAGGAACTCTAGCCCGCTTTCTCTCTATACTCTATTGCCTGAATCGGAAGGCGTACAGATCTGCGTTCTTGATCTCGAACTGGATCTTGACACCCGACCTCGGTGACGCCTCCACTCCCTGCTTCCCCTTCCAGACCACGGCCTGCTTGAGAGAGTCTCCCGTAAGTGGCTGGCAGTCCTCCAGTGTATAGCCCTCTATCTCCCTCCCCCGCTCGGTCTGCAGAGCGACCCGGATGCTGCCGCCGGCTCGGCTGGCAAAGTTGAGCTCCAGCTGCTTCCCGGAAAAGGCCACCGCCTTGGTGATCAGGGTTCCCCCCTTGGATCCTCCCCGAGCCGAGACGAAACCGTCGGTCCGATAGCTGAAGCGACGCAGCCGACTGTCGGGCCCTTCGTAATACGCTTCGCTGGCGTACACCGAGAGCTCCCCAGGCTTGCTGGGCAGCTCGAGGATCCCCCAGGTCATGTAGTTACTTCGGTTGCCATCTCGATCCTCGGGAGCATCCTCGGGAATCAGCGCTTTGGGCCAGCGATGAAAGACCTTCCCCTCTCGACTGGCCATCAGGACTGGTTCCACCCGACTTCCCTCCTCCGGAAGGTAGCGGGTTGGAAAGCCCAGCAGAATGTGAGGTGCGCGCTCATAGGGAAGGACAGCGTTGGTGTACAAGTGCTCGCTGAGGATACCGGGGTACTCCAGAAGCACGGGGTCGGTCCAGTTGATGAAATCGCTCGATGTCCCGGTCATGATGGCCCGGACGCCTTGTGCGAAGATACGGTGATACTCTCGATAGAGACCGATCTGTGGATCAAAGAAAGCCAGGTTCTGAGAGTCGAAGGCCCCCTCGGTGATGACCGGGTAGTCGCGAATCAAGGACCAGCGGAGTCCGTCGGCTGACTGGTAGACCCAGAGGCCTCTTTCCTCCCCCTGCCTCCCATACGAGATCCCCTTGTATCGCGCTTCCTTCGGAGCGTTGGGGTTCTTGTCCTTGAAGGCAACGAAGCAGTGCGTTCCCATCCCGTCCAGGACGATGTTGTTCTCCTTCGATCCGTTGAACTCGAAGAGTCCCAACTTCGGCCTGGTCCAGTGGATGCCGTCCCGGCTCTCGGCATAGCACGTCACCTCGCGGTGCGTTTCCTCTTTCTTCTGCTGATCGTAGTCTGAGCCCCGATAGTACATCCGGAACCGATCTCCGTCCTGGAAAATGCTGTAGTAGGCGCTGGTATTGCCCTCCCAGGGCTCGCCCGTCACCAGGACCACTTCCTCAGGCTTCGGTCGGTGGACGTACAGTTGAACATCTCCAGTGAGCCGGCCAACGACGTGCTGATCCACAAAGAGCTCCAGCCGTGATCCGATATTGATCGGTTCCGCAGAAACCTGGGTCAGTCCGATCGCAAATACTCCTGACAAAAAGAAAACACTCCTCATTCCGTTCATCTCCTTCACAAAAGCTATCAAAACCGTATTCGAAGGTACCTTCACCCTTGCGGGTGGGCCACTCCCTTTTGAGAGACTTGGTTCAGAATAGGTTGTACCATTTATCAGATGAAAAAGACTCCCTTCGGAGGATTTTCTGGGTCGAGAATGAGCTCCCAACCAAGGAAGCGGGAGTCGATCAGGGACGAGTTCGACCTACCGAGTCGCGACCGGACCGCTAGTAGCTTCACAGCCTCACGGTCACGGCTGTGTAACCGAGATAAATGGACACTCACAGGGGAACCCAGGATCTGGGTTGAGGGCCTGACTGTGATAGACTCCGCGTCCGATCATAGAATTCAATCGTACCGCACACGTGGCAATATCTAAGCTGGCAGCCACGACTGCCCCGAAGATCTCGGCACGCTCTTTGACTCTCCCAATAGTAATCGTCGCCCTGTTCCTTCAGCCTGCCCGATCCGAGTCCCCTCAATGGCGCGGTCACCACGGCGACGGCGTGGTTCACGACTTTCAAGTTCCCGCCAAGTGGCCTGAGAAGCTAACTCGGTTGTGGTCGGTCGCCGTTGGGCAGGGGCACAGCTCGCCAATCACGTTTGGCGACACGGTCCTCGTCCAGAGTCGCGAGCAAGACGGCGAGGTCCTCCGAGCATTCAAACTGAGCGATGGTTCGAAGGGTTGGGTCTATCAGACCCCGGCGGCCGCGACACTGGACCGGTCTGTCGGGCGTTACGGCAGCAGTCCCCGAGCGACACCTGCCTATCGGGACGGACGATTGGTCGCTCTCACCGTGGCCGGCACGCTCCTTTGTCTGGATGGCGAGACCGGACAAGAGATCTGGACCAGGACCTTCACGGACGAATTCAAGCCAGCGTATCCACAGTTCGGAGCCGCTGCATCTCCGCTCATCGTCGACGGGACCTGTGTCGCCATCGTCGGTAACCACCGCGAGGGAAGGTTAGCTGGCTTCGATCTCGAAAGCGGTCGTCAGCAGTGGTCCATCGAGATCGATGGTGCTGCCTACGCGTCGCCCGTCCAGCTGACCGTCGCCAAGAAGCGTCTCCTTGTCGTCCTCACTGACGAGTCATTGTTGGGCTTTTCCAGTTCCGGTCGCCGGTTGTGGAAGCATCCGTACACAACGCAGTACGATCAAAACATCGTCACCGCCACCAGCCACGACGGGTTGATCTTCATCTCCGGCTACTATAATCCCTTGATCGCCCTGGGCGGCGCAGCCGGTCGCACGCTCTCCCAGGTCTGGGAGAATCGGAAACACCCGATCTACATGAGCTCACCGGTCGTGGCAAAGGGACTGCTGTTCGGCATGTCGCAGCGAAACCAGGGCCACATCTTCTGCGTCGATGCCGCCAGCGGCGAGACACAATGGAGCAGCGAGGGTCGGATGGGCGAGAATGTCTCCGTCCAGCTTGTGGACGATCTACTGGTGCTGCTCAGCGACACCGGCAGACTCTGGTTCGCCAAGGCGGACGCTCAAGGTTATCAAGAGGTCGCCACGTACTCCGTCACCAACGGTTCGCCCTTTGCACATCCCGTTCTCGAGGGACATCGAATCTTGATCAAAGACCAGGATTCACTGATCTGCTACAGCCTCGGCGAGTAGGGCACGGCCGGAGCTGGAGCTAGAATGACCATGCTGGAACAGGTGACCCTGGGGACAGCACCTCCTCGACATAACATCCCGTCTGGGGTGCAGGATCGGCACCTTCTTTCACTTCGGCATGGTCGCAAATTCGCATGCCGATAAGGTTGTGCCATTGCCCATCCGCCAGCTGGACAGTCATAGCGGAGGGGTGATCGACATTCCAGGTGTCCCCAGAAGGCGCGAGGCCGAACTCGGCCACCGAGTCCCTGACCAGCGTGGGGGTCTCGAGCCCATCCCTCGCTTCATTCAAGGGCCAGAGGCAGAGCTTCTCACGGCCCGCCGGCGAGGCATAAACGATTCCCTGCTCGTTCTTGCTGGGCCGAAATCGCTCGGCCAGGGGATGCAGGAGGACCTCGTTCAGGTTGGCGGCGATATAGGGAGTGCCGTCGGCCGCCTGATTGAGGGTGATGGGGCTGCCGCCGATCGCATCTCTCACGTGGATGATCTTGGTCCAGCTCTTTCCGCCATCCCGGGAGCGCCAGACTCGGGACTCCAGATTCCTCCATCCCTCCTCGTCCCTGCCGGCGCGAGCGGAGAACAGGAAGCTGCCGTCCCGATCCCGGATGACGCTGGCCTCGAAGGAACCGTCGGGACCAGTGATCGGCACCCAGGAAACCGGTCTCCACTTCCCATCCTGCCGGCGCCAGCGAGTCAGCCCTGCACCGGATCCATCCTCGATTCTGCCTCCCATACCGAACAGAAGATCCTCTCCATCCGGGATGGCGTTGGTCATCCCGGGGTTGGAGAGCACAGATCCGCTCAGGAGCTCCCGGTAGGGAATCCTCTCGGTCTCGATCAGCTCGAACCGGCTGCCGTCGTAGGACAGCTGATAGAGCTCGGCGTAGTTGTGTTGCTGCCCCTCCGGGTACACACTCTCCTGGTCTGGGGTCCACGCCAGGGCCTGGCAGAGGCCGAAACCGGTCCCTGCCTGAGGATGGGGAGAACCGTTCTCGAGCTTCGCCCCAAAGGGAACGAAGCCCCCGCTGACGGGATACTTCACCATGATGGATGGCGTGCCGGGGGGACTGGAGTTCGGATTGTTCTCGTTGTGGTTTCGGGAAATGGGGATAGCCTCATCAGCCCGGATCTGGGAAAGGTCGTCGAAGAGAATCACATCGGTTCCTGCCTCGAAGTCATGGCCTCTCTTCCCCTTGATGGCACAGAATAGGGCCGCCTTTCCTGAGGCTACCTGAAAGGGTAGAGCGATCCCGTAACGCCAGGTGTCCCCCTCAGGCTGGGTCGGAGGAATGGCGACATCGGCGGGTCCCAGTGTCATGCTCAAGGTCCCGGTAGCCGTCCGCCCAGGCGGAGCCGATCCACTGGGAAGAGAAGCCTCTTCGGGTCGACAAGCAATCCCTCCCAGAACCGGCGAAAGTGCCAGGGTCACCCCCGCCATCTGCTGAAACTCCCGTCGGGTCAGAGTCTTCATGGTTCCTCCAGTTTCCGGAGACCCAGCGCCTTTGGGTCCGACCCTAGTGGGGCCACTAGCTGCACTGAATCCTTTAGGGAGAAACTTCAGGTCCGCTTTCTCCTCGGAACCTGGGTTCTTCCTGCTGAAGTGACAGTCGCGCGCGGCTCTGTTGATTGCACTCCATTTGGAACATGGCGCTTGGGACTTGGCTCCCACCCACACCTGGCATCGTTCACACTCCAAACTGGAATGAGAAGAGCTTTGCCTTACTGACCTGGAATCGTACCTTGACAGGCTTGCCTTCCAGTGACCCCAGGCTGGGACCTCCCTTCCAGCTGACCGTGTGTTGGATGCTGTCCTCACCGAAGACCTTGCAGTCGTCGGCAGTGAATCCCGGCAAGGGTGAGCCCGTCTGCCCATCCAACAACTCTACCTTCACCGTCCCGTAGCCATCTCCGGCGTACCGGTCCCGCCCGGTGGCATTGATCACCAGTCGATTCCCCTTGAACCTGAGCGCCCGGGTCGTGAAAGAACCCGTCCCGGTCACGGCCAGGAACCCGTCCAGGCGCAGGATGGCAAGCCCCACCTGCCCCCGCTGCTGCTCCCCCCGCTGGTTGAACCAGTGGTGTCCGCTGAACCCCTCGTAGTAGATCCAGATCTCGCCCAGGTCCTCCCGGACGATTGGAGCCTGGACGGTGTAACAGAGATGCTCGTCCCAGCTCCCTTCAGGACCGTTGGGAAGAAAGACCCGGCGATCTCCCACCCGGTCAAAGCGGCGTCCATCCCGGCTCCAGAGCAGCTGGACGTCCATGCGATCGATCCAGGGAGTACGGGCCTTCCCTGAGTCGGTTCCGGCTGGAATCTGGCCGAAGAAATTGTGGTACGTGGACGTGAAGCCCACGAAGCCTCCCGCGTAGGGGAGAACCTCCAGGGTGTAGAAGTCCCGGTCTCCGGGGCGGTCCTGAGCATCGGCGTGAAAACAGACGTAGCGCTCCTCGGGATCGCTCTTGGAGCTGGGACCGTCCCAGTCACGGAAGTCGGAGCTGGCCGCCCAGGCCGGCGTTCTCGCCCGCTGGGTCTCGGGGTAGAGTGGCTCAGGCTCGAACCAGCGACTCACCAGGGGATACGTCCGCAAGTAAAGGAGATACTCCTGTGTCTTGTCGTTCCAGATGAGATTGTTGTTGGTATCGCTGTACAGCGGCGCGATGGGCCGGCTCACGGGATAGGGCTTGAAGTGGATCCCGTCGGCGGAGTGCCCCGGGTACATTCCCCACCTGTCGTTTCGCTTCTGCTGGAAGACGATCTTGTAGCGCTCCTCCTGGCTTTGAGCCTGCGCGTCCATGAAGACAGCCGGGTTTCCGGGATTGGCATCCCCCAGGAACGAGAGCTTCAGGAAGTTGGTGTCGTAGCCCAGGTACTCGACCTGTCCCAGTGGAGGCTTTCTCCAGTGAAGGCCGTCTGGAGACTCACCATAAAAGAGGAACTTCTTGTAGGAACCCCCTTCGGGGGGATACTCGATCATCCAGTCGTAGAAACGGTAGAGCTTGCGGTCCTCGTCCCAGAAGAGGTTCCCGGCATCGCCGCCGTGCGAGAGCCCACCCTTCTGTTCCCAATCCGTCCCCAGGGGAATCACCGGATTCTCCCGGTACTTGACGGGTTGGTTCAGGAGTCGGTAGACCCGAGGCTCCATGGACTCGATGATGTGATCGTCCAGAAAAAGCTGCTTCTCACCCCCGATGGAGAGCGGCTCACCCGCAGCCGGAACCGCCTGGGCGGCTCCCCTGGATTCGGTCCCAACCCCAACCGCCCCAGCCGCCGATCCGGCGCCCAGCAGCGCCAGGAAGTTTCTTCGTTTCATATCCCCCGCCTTTCCCTTGTTGAACCGTTCGATCCCTACCGGGAATAGTACCCGAACCGCACCGGAACCGCCTCGGTCTCGGGACCCTCGGCCATCTTGCGATAGATGTCCTGCCCCTTGCGGAAGAGATCGAGGGTCTTCTGCTTCTCGCGCTCGTGGCTGAACTGCCCGCGCCGGTGGACCCTTTCGATGAGCTTGTCTATCTGGTCCACGAAGAAGAGGGCTGCTGCCCTGGAGCGAACGGGACGATCCTGGAAGGTGCAGTAGACGGGGCTGGTGTGGGCATAGAGAGCCGAGTCGTTGGGCAGGAGTCGGTGGGCCTTACCCCGTACCCGAATCGCCATCCAGCAGCTGTCGGTGATCTCGAAGCTCTTGTTCAGCTCCAATGACAGTCCATCTCCCTTGGCATCCTTGCTCTCCACCACCGACCCGTTCACCACCAGTTCGATGCTCCCCATGGGGACATGGGACTCGGCCGTCGCCTCCACCTTGACCTTCTTCGCCCCCTTGTCCCACTTCACTTCCCCACCCGGTTCCTGGCCGTTGACCGTAAAGGTCACCATCGGGGCGTTGGTGGCGAAGCTCTTCCCTTCCAGGTAGGCATCGATCCAATCGGAGTAATCCAGCTTGGGACCCGACTTGACGTAGACCCGTCCGGCGCCGGGGATCAGGTGGTAGGGCAGGTCTAGGTAGCTGTCGGTCCCCGCCGAGATGGGACAGCGGAAGCCGCAGTTGAGGAGCTGATACCAGTGAGCCGTGTTCTTTTCCTCGTCTCCCTGGCACATGACGTCGATGGTATCCACCACGCCCAGGGCGATATCCACGGGGTACTCCTGGGGCAGACCCGGATGGACGTAGATGACGGCCGCACCCTGCTCCTTGGCTTTGACCGCCTGGAAATAGTTGGCCGGATCGTCCTGGGGATGCGTGCTCCCCGGCCAGCCCACGAAGGCCGGCTCGACGAAGCTCTTGATCCTCAGGAAGCCCATGTGGCCGTAGAGCCGGAGATTGCGCATCTCCTCGTTCCAGTAGAGGATGTAGCGCTCCTCCGAGAGAGCGTGGGGACGGCCCTCGACCCGTTTCTTCTCGTAGACGTAGCCGTCCTCGCTGTTGCAGGCCAGCATGTGTCCCACGTTGAGATCCTCGGCCTTGACCACGAACATTACGTCCTTGGGTTTGATGCGGTCATCGGCTCCCGTGATGGGATCGTGGAAGAGATTGGCGTGCAGATGGGTGTCCCCCGACCACCAGCCCTTGGCACCCATGTCCCAGGACCGCTCGAGCCGAATCTGGATATCCTTCGTCTCTTCCGAGGCGATGGTGATCTCGCGCTTCACCGGCTTGTACTCGAGACCCTTGATCACTTCCAGAGAGACTTTTCCGGCAGGGACGCCCGCCCGGAAGGAGCCGTCGGCGTAGAAGTAGTACTCGCCACCGTAGGGCTGGCGGTAATCTCCGTTGGTGATGTGGACCTGAGCCCCATCCGCCGTGTAGGAACGCCCGTCGGGGCCCGAGATGTAGACCCGGGCCGGGGTGGGCTTGCCATGCTCGTCCAGGATCCGGACCTTGAGGCTCCCCGAATCCCAGGCCCTGGTAGGAATGGCTAGCTCCTTGGTCCGCGCTCCTGCTTGGATCTTCAGGGGAACACTTCCCCCCTGGAAGCCATCCAGGGACACCGAGACGAACCAGCCCAACGTCCGCCCGGCCTCGAGGGTCCTGGAATTGTCCTGGACCTGAACGCCCGGACCTCCACTTCCGACACTGACGTCAAGGGGGGCCGAACCCGAATTCCGAAAAACGAAGGGGACGGGAATGGCCAGGGACTGGAGCAGATCCAGCCGTTGGGGGGCCTGGACCAGCTTGA
>CAUZIZ010000196.1:0-9309 GCA_963579905.1 Acidobacteria bacterium UBA6911
GACCCCGGCAGAGGTATTTGTCGGTGGAGGGGGTCGGACATGATCGAGCGAGATGCCGTCGCTTCGCTCCGCCCTCGGCCCTGCGGGCCGCCCCTTCGGGGACGGGCCGCGCCACGGACCAATTTCGTTGACCCAAAGCCTCGTCGGAAGGAGAATCCTAACCATGTCGGAGAAAACAGGCGGCACCGGACAGCCAAATGGGAAATCTCAGTTAAGGTGAACTTTTTTGCTTATGAAGGATCAGGGGTATCCGACCTTGGGCTGCTCGACCCCAGGTCGTCCCATGCCCAAAATCGTTGACTTTGCGACGGCGACCGTAGTAGATGACCCACGTTTCCCCGAAGTGGCTCCATATTCAGTTCCCGAGCAGAATCCGGCCCAAGGGGGAGACTTTCTGCTCACAGACGCGGCCTTGGCCGAGGTGAGAGTGAGACGCTGGATGCAGCAAGACCCCATTTCTACCAACCATTCCCTCATTCACAGTGGGACGGTTGAAGCTCCCCGTACACTCGTTCGGAAGGCGATCATCCTTGCTGCTGGCATCGGCGATCGTCTGCAGCCCTTTACCCAGCAGTCCCCCAAGTGCTTGGCACCCGTCAGTGGCGTGCCGATTCTTGTCAACGCACTGACCCATCTCAGTGAGGTTGGCGTGAATGAGGTCGTTGTCGTCGTGGGGCACCACAAGGAAAAAATCTACGAGCGCATCGGAAATACGTTTGAGGCCATAAAGGTCTCCTACATCGAGTCTGAAAACTTCGCGAGCACAAACAACATCTATTCGCTGTGGCTTGCCCGCGAACATCTCGTTGAGGACGTTCTCTTGTTGGAAGCCGACGTGTTCTTCGAGCAGCGGCTCCTCGATCGAATGCTTTCGCACGAAAGTGGGAGCCTCGCAGCCGTGTCCCAGCACCAGTCTTGGATGTCCGGCACCGTCGTAAGCGTCAACAAGGCGGGCAACGTCCAAGCGCTGATGGACGCACGGGACCAAGGTCCGGATTTCGATTACTCCAAGGTTTTCAAGACGGCCAACATCTACCTCTTCCGAGGAGATTTTCTGCGTCGGTACTTTGTGCCGCACCTTGAGGCCTACATCGCCTCAGACGAGATTGACGAGTATTACGAGGTCATTCTTCACGTGATGGCTCTTCGCGGGAAGTACGATCTCCGCGCTGTCCAGTGCGACGATCTCCGTTGGTACCAGATTGACGACGAAAGCGATCGTCTTGCTGCTGAATACATGTTCTCGACACAAGAACGCCGCTATGAATTGATTTCCGGCCAACATGGAGGATATTGGCGCCACGATTTCGTGGATCACGCCTATCTCTACAACCTCTATTTCCCGCCGGAACCTGTCTTCGCCCATTTCAGGAACCATCTTCATGACCTGGTCTTGAACTACCCGGTCGCTCAAAGTCCCCTCGCCCGTATGCTCGGTGCGCTGATCAACCAGCCTGCAGAGAAGATCGTAGTAAGCAACGGGGCTTCGGAGCTCATCAAGATAATCGCAAGCCAGGTCACCCGGCGGCTGATCGTTCCTGTCCCGACCTTCAACGAATACGAAGAGGTTCTGCCCGGGGACAAGCTCGTTCGTTTTGCCCTGAGGCCACCATCCTTCCAGCTGGATGTAGATGCGTTTGCCGAGGAGGCCGCTCGCTGCGAGGCGAGTATCGCGGTCGTGGTTACCCCCAACAACCCGACCTCATTGTCCGTTCCGAAGTCGGACCTTTGTCGACTCGCAGAAAAGCTCGGCAAGCAGAACTGCATTTTTGTTATCGATGAATCCTTCGTCGATTTCTCTCGGGAGCCTGAACTAGCAACCTTGAGCAACGAGATCGATGCCTATCCGAATCTGGTTATCCTCAAGAGCATGAGCAAAGCATTCGGGATCGGAGGGCTGCGGCTTGGCTACTTGTTGACGGCCAACAGCGAAGTTGCTGAAGCAGTGCGTGGCAACGTGCCGATCTGGAACATAAATGGTCTCGCGGAATCGTTTCTGCGCCTGGCACCGCGGTATCGGAGGGAGTTTGCAAAAAGCTGTATCGAGGTGCGCATAGATCGAGATGACCTGTACCAACGTTTGACTTCCATCCGAGGGATGACTGTCCACAGGCCGGATGCAAACTTCGTCTTCTGCCGTCTGCCAGATGATGCGCCGAGTGGGCCCGAGGTAACTCGTGCTTTGTTCGTGGAGCACAATATTCTCATCAAACACTGCGCGGGAAAGACCATGCCGGATGCGGATCGCTATCTGCGGATCGCGTCAAGGACGGGTGCTGAGAACTGTAAGCTCGCCGAGGCTTTGGGATCCATCATCGATTCTCCACCACGAGCAACAAAAGCCAATGAATGACGAATCGTCCCCAGGGTTCGGGGCCAAGCAGACTCAGGCCGTTGTGAAGGACACCGTCCATTCCTCTCGCCGGAGTGTGTTCGCGCATGCTGCAGATCTCGCAAACGCCTTCACCTTGGCAGGACTGTTCTGCGCTGTGCTTGGAATCTACTTCGCAGTGCGGGGGGTCTTTTCGGCGGCGATTATTGCGCTGCTGTGGGCAACCTTCTTTGATTGGTTCGATGGTCCGATCGCTCGCCGCACGAAGGGTCGGACGGATGAACTTCGAGCTTTGGGCGGGCAGCTTGACTCGTTGGTTGACATCGTCAGTAGTGGCGTTGGTCCTGCGATCCTCCTCTTGAGTGTCGGCGAGTTCAGTCCGTGGTTCATTCCAGGAGCATTTGCGCTGGTTGCCGCGGGAGTCTTGCGGCTCAGCTACTTCAATGTGTTTGGTCTCGAAGACGAATCCACCTATTTGGGCCTACCGATCGATCACAACGTACTCTTTTTGGCCTTGGTGTTCTTGCTCGATGGCCAGATAGCAGGAACTGCATTCGCCGTAGTTCTCTACACTGCGATTGTGACGCTCGCCGTCCTGAGCGTCACGCCATTCCGGATGCCCAAGGTCGGAGGTCGCTGGTATTACGTGCTTACCGTTTTCGTCGTATCGCTGACAGCTGTGTATGGGTGGCGACTCTGGGCTGGCATGTCGTGAGTCCGCTCATCAACTCGATTCGGAAGAACGCAATCGGAAAAAATGGTTTTGTAGGTGCGGCCAGTTGATCTGGAGTCGTGACAAAACGCGAGGCAATAAAAAAAGAGTGAGCGGAGCGGTCGCCCTCAGCGAATACCAAGTAAGAGCCCCAAGGAAGGCGGACTGCGCCGGCAGGAAGCCCATATTTTTGCGCCGTGTCTCCACCAACTCGACCGCGATTTCCATGCTCGTGTATGCGTAGTTGCGGCGAAACTCGGGGGCTGGGAAACCCGCCTCCCGAAACAGATCTTGGTAAAGCCCCACGCTTCGATAGATCGCTTGGTAGTCACCCCGACGGGTCAGTTGTCCTTGTGGCACGGTGGTTTCTCGGAGAACGATGGATGCCCCTGGGGCAAGACACTTCTTTAGGAAACGAAGCATTGCTACCGCATCGGGGTCGTTCAGATACATGCAAAGGCCCCCAAGAAAGATCAGGTCGTAGGGACCCGCGGGGAGGTTCTTTCGCACATCACCTTCGACAATCTCCACGCCGGGAAAGGGAGCCAGGAGCGTCCGAGCTGCCGCCACCATCGATGAGCTTTGTTCGATCCCAACGACACTGTCATACCGCTCTGCAAAGCTCTTAGTCCAAGTTCCTGCGCCGCAACCGAGATCGAGTACTCTGCCCGCCCGGGGCACCGCATCGAGCCAATCGGCGATCGTCGCGGTCTCTTTACGCATGCGGTAACGAGCAGAGTTTTCGGGAAGATTCTGCTCGTGGGCCATATAGCTGGCGGTCGCCGCGGAATTGCTGCCTGCCGCTTGAAAATAGTGCCGAACAACCGTGTAGTCGATCCGTTGGTCTGACGAGCTGTGATTGTTCATGGTGAAACTCCAGTAACTGATTGCTGTAAAAGGCGGCTGAGAGATACACCGAATGGTGGGTAAAGGATAAGAGGATTCAGGCGGTAAAGAGCTTTCAGGACGGCCGTTTTGCCCGCCTCGTTTTTCCCCACGAGACAAGTGATTTCACCCACCTCAAAGGGATTGGAACCTCGAATGCTTTTGAATTCAAAGGCCTCAACGGTCTTCAGTTTCATGGGTGACGGCCCTCCGGAGACTCAGGGCTAACGATGCAGTCTTGATATTTTTCCAACAGGTGTCTACTCCAAAGAGCACGGGTAGGATTCAAAGGGCGCATCTTGACTCCGCTACACGGCAGTCTCCCAGATCTCGGCCCAATCGTTATTGCGTCTGGCCAGATCCAGTGCCAACAGGCACTGTTCCCCTGGCAGGGTCCAGAACTGTCCGGTGCGTTTGAAGCGGTCTTGAAACTGCGGGCAAGTTGATTCGATAGCCCCCGACCCCATCGGACAACCTTCGGCCTGAACCTTCTCATAGCACAAGTGATCACGGTGGCGCGTGAAGTATTCCAGTTCGGTCCGGATCAAGCCGCCGGCCGGTTGCCCGTCACGCCGGCGCCGTCGATACAGATCCCTCAGCCTGCGCAAAACCTTGTCCTGAGCACCGTGCTTGAGTTGATCAAGCAGAGGCATTACCCAGCGGCGCGCCTGTTGCTCGTCGGGCCCGATCGCCCGCGTCACGGCCCACAGATGCCGACTGGCGTGGTAGAAATCAAAGACGCCGGTGGCATCCCCGAACCGGTCGGCGACGATGTTCCAAATCCACACGCCGCCATCGGCGATCACATAGACCTTTTGCGCCTGGCGCAGTCCCCGGCGCAACACCTCGGCATGCACGCGCCGCCCCAAATCCTGCGCGTCGCCGCGACAGGCCACATGCGCCTTCTCCAATATCACCGGCCGCCCCGATTGGTTCTGCGCGCGTTGGCCCAGCTGAAAAATGATGGCCGTCTTCATTGCGTGCCAGGCCACTCGATCACCCTGTTTTTCAGGCGGTTTGAGTCCCCACTACGATCCCCTCTCGCGCACCATCCAACCGTCCATCTCGATCACCAACGAAAACGGCTCCCGACCCACGCGCCGGCCGGCTTCGGCCACCACTTGGGGCCGGGTGGCCGGCGCCAGCACCCGATCCACCCGCGCCTGCGCCCGCTGGTCGGCCCGCTGCCCGGCGCGCTGAACATGGACATGAATCATCGTATCGTCCGCCGGGCTGCCCCATTTGGCTGCCACCTGTGCCGCCGCCTCAAACGAGCCGGTCATCGTGGCCGTGAAACACAGCCGCTGGCGCGCTTGCAAGCCCCAAGCCTGGCGCGCGGGACACAACCAGCATCCGCTGTCAGGGTCCTGACCATAAACACTGCTGACACAAACCTCACCGGCGCCGGTGGTCAGTTGGATCAGGTGCGGGCGTGTGCGGATCAGTCTGCGGCCGCTTGAGGGGGGAAAGATCGCCTTGCTGGTAGGCGAGTTTTTGCAGATCGCGCTCGATCTTGCGCCGGGTCTCGGTGACATCAACCGGATTAGCCTCGGAGACCCGGAACGCCCGATCCTCAGAGTAGTCCTTCATGTGTTCGGCCAAGCCGTCGAGCACTGGAGCCATCTGAACCGTAACCCCGCTGGCGGGAAGTTCCCGCTGAAAAACCGTCGTGCAGTTCGGCGGCGCAAAGACCGCTTCCTCAAGAAACCGCCCTACCTTCCGGCGATCAATGTCGAACGCCGCAACGACCTCGATGTCGCTCAGCAGGTAACCGCCGATTGCCGCGTGTAGCAATCCCGCAGTCCCCACCGAATCACCACGCCGTTGGTAATACTCAAATCCCTGCATCAGGGAACTGGCGCAATTGCCCACGCCCGCAACAGCCAATCTAAGCTTGTTCATTCCGAACGCCTCCCTCCTCGTATCTTTATTTCTCTTCGATTCCAGCAATCCGTGCGCTCTTTCCAAGCATGAACAAACATCCGTCGCGCTCGGCGCCACGCGGGGCTAAATATCCCAAGTCCAAGTAGTAATTTACAGTCCACACAGGTCTTCCAGCCGGCACCCGCAACCAGCGGAGTCGCAACGAGGAAAACCGGAGCCAGGAAACCGCGCGTCGGAATCAGCAGAGAGTATCTGAATGCCTCGATATTTACAATCGTTTTTCGGGTGCCCTGTCGCCGCCAGGGCTGAAGCATCCCAACACGCCCCAACAAAACCCAATATATCGCTCAATATAAAGGCGGACCACACCCTCAACATCTTTGAGTTCTGCTGAACGGCGCACTTGCAAGACGACTTCAGTCCCGTGCGAAACAATAATGCTCAGGTCGGGGTCGCTTTCGAACATCTATCTTATTATATAGATCCTTACTACAGATGGAAGCGTTAACTTCCTCGTAAACTCATCTTCGGGGTGAACTGTCAGTATTTCCACTTCGTCCGCGATCATAAACGTGGAGAGCACGCCAATTCCAAACTGGCTGATTGCCGAAAACCCGGCGTGCTTATGGAGCACTGTCTCGCTCTGGTAGAAGCTTGACCCCACGCTGAGTAGGAACTTCTCAATTGTGTCTTGTGTCATCTCCGTGCCGGTGTCCCGAATGATCAACTTGCGGTTTTTCGTATCCCAAACGACCTCGATTCTTCCCATTGATTCTTCTGGAAACAGATGATTTCGAAAGCGAACCGCATCCAGCGCGTTCTGCAGTATTTCGCGAATTGCTACCCGGGAATCGTTGTAAAGCGTATGGCCAGTGAGGAGTTTAAGAATCTTCTCCTCATCGAGTGTGAAGCTGTAGGCCCGTCCCTCAAATCCGCTCGCTTCGACTTGGGATGAATCAATCTGTCTCCACGGAAACTGGTATGTCGAACCCTTCTTCTTTGCCTGCTTTGCCCAGTCGTGGGATCGCTCCAGTTCTTTGCCCGCAAACTGTTCCAGATAAGCCAAGAGGCCGAAATAGGCGCTCGCCTCTTTGAAAGAGGCGTGGACTTCGATTCTGTCCGACTCGCCTCCGCCGGTTAGCTTCTTGGGTTTGACTGTGCGCACACCCGCTTGCTTCGCCCATTGCTCCTGGCTCTTGGGATTGCTGGGATCGATCAGCTTATAGAGCACAGGCGGGACGCGCTTCTTCTGAATCTGAAGAATGTCGGCAGTCCTCAGAATCAAGGCTGCGTAGTGCAGGTTGACCTCACCATCAGGATCATCGCCGTAAACTCGATTCACCCGGTACTTGTCCAAATCGAACAAGTCATCTTCATGATGGCTTAGGAAAATATTCGCCAAGTCGTCGCGAACAACCTGTTCGAGGCCGGCCAACAGGCCGTTGATCGCCTCGACGGCGGCCTTGACGTTTCCATATTGAGGAGCATCCTGTCCCTAAATCCAGTGGGAGATTCGCTTCGCGTGATATTTGAGAACGAATTCTTGATACAGGAATTCCTCTCGTTCTATTGGCGTGATCTTCTCCAGCGCCTCTTCGTAATCCTTGCCTTTGTCTCCAGCCAATAAGTCAGCTTTGAGGGTGAGGAATTCCGTGCAGTTATCACGATCTTCAAACTCTTTCTTAATCGATCCTGAAAAAGACCCCTTGCCCAACAACAATGGGATCAAATAGAACTCGATTTTTAGAGGTATCCTAAAGAGGCTGACAGAGACTTGGTGCTCCATCGTTCAAGACCTCACGCATATGAGAAAACATGGACATCACAATCAAGGCATTCTAAACTCACTGGGTGGGCATCGACCCACTTATTTCACCCACGGAGAGCCATGTGAATGCGCAAACCGAATGTTCTCTTCTATTCAAACAAGGGGAACGATCCTCGATATCTCATTGATGTCCTCGAATCCTTCAGCCAGGAAGGGTACGAGAAGAAAACTCTCGACGCGGGCAAGCCTCTCGAAGACCAGTTTCGGGGCGTGGAGATGGTGGTCGATCTGGGCGGTTGGGCGACCCGCGAGATGATTGACGCAGGTGGAAAAGTCAATTTGTGGCAGGTTTTGGGGACGGGGCTCGACCACACCGACGTCGGATACATTCTCGGCAAAAACATCAAGCTTTCTTACACACCCGGCACGACTAGCGCGCTCAGCCTGGGCGAGTGCTCCGTTATGTTTCTGCTGATGCTGGCAAGGAACTACCATTCGGCGGTCGCGAATCTCAACTCCGGCCTCATGTATCGTCCGGCTGGGCGGAGTCTCAAGGGCGGGACGCTGGGGATTCTCGGATTTGGCGCCAGTGGACGTGAATTGGCGCGCCGGGCCAAACCGTTCGGGATGCGAATCGAGGCGATCGACATCGTTCCCCTGGAGGGGGACGTCGACCCCGCCATCGCGCCCGACTTTTTCGGCGGGCCCGACGACATGGACGAGGTCATCGCCCGCTGCGATTATCTCTCGCTTCACTTGCACCTGACCGAGAATACGCGACATCTGATCAACGAGCGACGCTTGGCGCTGATGAAGCCCGACGCCTGCCTGATCAACGTGGCGCGGGGCGGGCTGGTGGACGAAGACGCGCTGGGCGAGGCGTTGCTCAACGGCAAACTGGGCGGGGCCGCGCTGGATGTTTTTGCCCAGGAACCGCCGGACATGAACCGGCCCGAGTATCAACTGTCCAACGTGATTCTGACCAATCACGTCGCGGGCTGCACCGACGACATGATCCGCGAACGCGTGCTGATCGGCCTCGACAATGGCCGCCGGCTGGCCGCGGGCGAAGTGATCCTTCATCCCGTCACGGCGGAGATGGGGCTGGGAAAGTGTCCCTCCCGAAAACTCGCACAGACTTAGTCTCTTAGCACCGAGTTGGAGTCAGAAGGAGTTGTATTATGAAGGCCGACTACTTGATCCACTGATGAAAATTCCTCACTGGGTCTTCGAGTTTTGTATATTGTTATGGGGCTCCTCGCCTCGCGCAAGCTCTTTCGATCCCCAACCCGAGCTGCGGGCGGGTTCCAGCCAACCAACCCCCGTCGCCCCGTGACCTTCTGGCGGTCCGACCTGTCGCCCTGCCGAGTCCGATGGACGGGTAGCGTTGAATGATACTAAGGCCCCGGTGAGGTCGTAATAAACCGGTTCGAAGAACTCATTGACTCAACCACCCGCGAGCTCAATTATGCTTCCAGCATGAAGGAGACGCATCGGTTTGCCCCCAGGCTTTGAGTGAACCCGGCCATCCGGGTTGAGCGTTGGCGAACCCGTCTTCAGGGGCGAACAATGTTCGCGAAATTCTTACTAGACGGGAGACGAAGATGAATTACTACATCATCGGCTTAAACGGAAGCGGCAGACTCACGGTCGCGTTGATGGTTATGGCGCTCTGCCAGCTTCAGGCGCAAGACACTCGCGCCATTGAGAAAGGGGCCTCCCGCCAAA
>CAUZIZ010000197.1:0-9204 GCA_963579905.1 Acidobacteria bacterium UBA6911
AACTTGAGGTACTCTCGATAATCGTTGTTCTCGAGGAATAGCGGATTGTTTTCGGAAACGGTTGCTGCCCTCTCCAATGTCATCTGAACGGTTCTCATATGGGCGTGAGGATTCTTGTTGGCGTTGCTATATGCCTTTAGCACTACGAGCCCGAGGTCTTCCTCAGAGATGTTGTAGGCCTGCCGATAGGCCTTAGCACGGCGGGCGAACAGACAGGGGAAGGTATACGCATCACAAGCGCGCTGAGTTGCGTAGTGAGCTGCCCGTGCCAGGTACTCGGCCCCCTCTCGGGCGTTGACCGTGGTCTGTATCTCGACGCCGGCCACCAGGACCACATCGTTGCCAGCAGAAATCGCATCCACTCCCGAGATAAGTGCCAAGCCTCCCGAGGCACACGCGCCCTCCACTCTCGAGAAGGGTTTGTACTTCAGATCCGGATGCAGGCTTGCAAGCATGGCCCCCAGGTGTCCCTGCTTGGCAAAGAGTTCGCCGGTGAAGTTTCCGACGTATCCTTTCTGTACCGCCGCGGGTTCTGTTCCAGTCGATTCGAAGGCCCCCAGGACGGCTGTCCGCAGGTGGTCCTCCAGAGAGGGATTGCCTCGTTTCCCGAAGTCAGGGTGCCCCTTCCAGATGAAATCCGGATGAAACTTACCGATAAAGCCGCTGTGTGCTCCTCCGATCAAATACACGTTCCGTCTTGGCTTCATAGTTTCACATTCCCTTTCGGAGGCGATTCGCCGGCGCGGAGTGGCATGGAGATGCTGCGTTCGTGCTCAATCAAGTTAGATTTCACTGGTCAGTCGGCCAAGGCTTTGGCATAGTCCTCGCGGATGGGGCTGAAGACGTCCAATGCTCTTGCTGGTCCTCCTACAGCCGAAGCGCCGTGAGGTGTGTTGGGCGGAATGATGTAGACCTCGCCGGGGTTCAGTACCCGGGTTTCTTCTCCGATCGTCAACTCCATGCGTCCTTCAAGCATGACCCCCGCCTGTTCGTGGGGGTGGCTGTGGAGCGGGACCTCAGATTCGGCTTCAAAGTCTACCACCGACAGCATCAAGTTTTCGCCATAGGGTGCCCGAATCTGGACACCGGGAAAGATCTGCTGAGGAGTCACGGTTGAAAGGTCAATGAACGGCATCAGCTTTCCTTTCTGAATTCTCTCTCGATTTTCCAAACATTCTTGGCCATCTTATCGCTACTCAGCCGAGTACTGCCAAGGAAACGGGGTGTGCAATGCTGTGTCTCAGTGTCAGAATAGGAGAGTCTAGACGAGGTCTGGAGGAGTTTACACCCATGCGCCTGAATTTGCGTCTTCTGGAGATATTTTGCAGCGTCTATTCGGAAAGGAGCTTCTCCAGGGCAGGAGAAAGGCTGCTCTTGTCTCAGCCCACCATCAGTGGTCATATCAAGAACCTGGAGGACCAGCTGGAGGTCAAGTTTTTCAATCGTCTAGGACGATAGTGCCCACCCAGGCGGCGGACATTCTGTGCCGTCATGGGCAGGTCGTGTTGAACGAGCGCGAGGCCATCTTACAGGAGTTGCAGCAGTTCTTGAATCGGCTTTCAGGATTCCTGGTTCTCTCAGCCAGCACGGTGCCCGGTGAGTATCTGTTGCCGAGGGTGATGGCTTCTTTTCACTCGCGCTATCCCGGCGTCAAGCTGGAGGCAAAAAACACGGATTCCAGTAGGGCCTGCAGGGAAGTGCTCGACGGCCGCTCGGAACTGGGTTGCGTCGGTGCTCGAATTGAGGGGGCAGATCTGCAGTTTCACCGGTTTGCCGAAGATGAATTGGTTTTGCTGGAGCGCAAAGATGGAGGATCGCATTTCTACCGAGTCGATCAGCCTCGATCGGCTGGCCCTTCAGCCGTTTCTGGCACGGGAGTCGGGCTCCGGAACCCGGATGGTTTTTGAGCAGAGCGTCGGGCGCAGTCTCGATCAGTTCAACGTCGTGGCGTCCCTTGGCTCGAACAACGCGATCAAGGAAGGTCTAAGGTCCGGACTGGGTTTATCTGTCGTGTCTCTGCTTTCGGTTCGCCGCGAGCTGGATAAGGGGCTGCTCAGGATCCTATCGTAGAGGCTATGAAGCGAGATTTTTACATCGTCGTTAACCGTCGATTGAAGCTTTCCCCCATTGCCGAGACCTTTCTCTAGTTCCTCCTGGACTCCGGTCCTGAGATCTTACCGGCTGAGGGACCTCTGTCTTGAGGAGTCCCGGTTCGAGGCGGCGTTTGAACTGAACTGAGGGCCCGCGCAGAAATAACTTGGTAGAATTTGCGCTCGGATGTGCTCCAGATTTGGCCGCGAACGATTGAGAGAAACCGCAGGCGTAGCCTGGTCTACGTTGAGGATTTCGCGATTGGGGAGCGGCCGAAGATGGTGTGAATCCGAGATGCCAAAATGCCAAGTTGTTTCTGTGCGGGCCCTGAGGATACGCTATTATGACTAGACCGGACGGGTGTCCGGCTTGTTTTCGAGGTTTGAAATGAACGATCGATCCCGATGGGCAGCGCGACTATCGAGAAGCGCCATTTTTTCATCGCGGCATCGGATGACGCAACCTCTTCAGAGCTGACTTGTGGCTTATCTTCCAGTTACCCAGGGTTTGGAAACCCTGGGCGGGAAGTCGCAATCCGCTGGGATTGACCTCTTATGTCAAACGGTGAAAACACTCTAAATAACCCCAAGCTTGGGTCCGGGGCCATCGAAGTATGCCTCTCTTTCCCGGGCGTGGGGATGCTGGTCTCGAGGGCCCGGTGGGAGCAGGACGGTGCCTGAGCTCCCCGAAGTCGAAACAGTGCGTAGGGGACTCGAGGCGCGGATACGTGGCAGATCCATCGAAAGTGCCGCAGTGGCTTCCAATCGTGTTTTTCGGGTCGATCCGCAGTGGCTTCGCTCTCAGATCGTTGGCCAGAGAGTCGTTGCTCTGGACCGTCGCGGAAAATACCTTGTCATCGAACTGGACGACTGGTATTGGGTCGTTCATCTGGGCATGACCGGGCAGCTGACCGTAAAGGGCAAAGACGCCTCCGGAGCTGGCTCAGACCGGAGGCCGGATGGCTTCACGGATATTGCCGATGCACTTGATCGCCATACCCCCCTGGCCCTTCGTTTTTCCACGGGTGAGGTGATGACCTTTCGAGATGTTCGTAAGTTTGGACGGGTGTTTCTGATTGCCAAGGTTCAAGGGGCCCTTACAGATTTATTCGGATCTCTGGGCCTGGAGCCTCTGGGATCGTCCTACTGTCTGGAAGACTTCTTGAAGAAGCTGAAAGGCCGAAAGACACGGCTTAAATCCATGCTTCTGAATCAGGGATTTGTTGCCGGGGTCGGTAATATCTATGCCGACGAGGCCCTGTTTGAGGCCGCACTGCATCCGGCTCGCACGGTACGCTCCTTGAGCCGGGCCGAGAAGGAAGCGCTTTTTCGAGCGATTCCGGAAGTGCTCGAAAAGGGGCTGCTGTATGGCGGAACTACGCTCCGCGACTACGTGGGAAGCGACGGAGAACCGGGTCAGAATCAGAACGGGCTGCGTGTCTACGGTCGAGATGAGCGAGCTTGCTATCGGTGCGGCACGGTCATTCAGAAGATGGTAATCAGTCAGAGGGGCACCCATTACTGTCCCACTTGCCAACCGAGGAGCCGGAAAAAGGAGAAGCCGAATGTCGTCAGAACGAGTGCAGTTTGAACCAGTTGCAGGAGCAGCTGAGCTCTTTACATTGGAGTTTGTGAAGTATCTTCTCAACCTTCATGACCAGTTTAGCCCCCGGATTCAAGAGCTGAGAGAGAAACGCGCTGTTGTGTTGACGCAGGCCCTGGAGCACGGAAAACTGCCGGCCCAACTACCGTCCAGCGTGGCCAATACCGGTGCCTGGAAGGCACCGACGGTACCGGAAGATCTCAAGCTTCCGGGGATCGAGATATCGGGGCCCGCCTCTATCACTGGCATGTTCATCAACGCGCTGAATCCGGGTCCCGACGGCACTCGTGCCGAGGGAGATCTAGATGATGACGAGGACTCCGCCGGTCATCGTTTCCAGGATACCGTCCAGGCTGCCTGGAATCGAAAGGGAGCCGTTGATCGGACCCTGACCTACTACGATTCTCAGAAGAACAAGGAGTACAAGTTGGCGGAAGGTGAGATTCCCTTTTTCATGCATCGGGAGCGGGGAATTCATCTGGACGAGCCCTCGGTAAGCGTGGATGGAGAGCCGATTTCGGCTAGCATTCTTGGAACGGCATTGACACTCTTCCATGCTGGCCAATCTCATACCAATCGGGGACAAGGTATCTATTTCTACCTTCCCAAAATGGAGTCGGCGGAAGAGGCTGGCTTCTGGCGAGACTTCTTTGATGCCAGCCGCGGGCAGGTGGCTGCGTTGAAAAATGCGACGATTCGAGCCATAGCTCTTATAGAGTCTCTTCCCGCCGCCTACCAGATGGAGGAGATTCTGCATTCATTAGGCCCGTACGGCGCCGGACTCAACGCTGCTCGCTGGGATTTCAAGGCAAGCATTCTGGAATACGTCATGGCCGATCCTGCCTCGGTATGGCCGGATCGGTTCGGTGTGGACATCAAGACCACCGATTTTCTCAGCAACATCTTCAGGCGGCTGGTAGCGATCTGTCTCAAGCGTGGAGCCGTGCCCATCGGTGGCATGGCGACGGCCCTTCCCAGTAGGGATACTGAGGTCAATCAGATTGCCGGGGAATCGATTCGGGCCGACAAGGAATGGGAGGCACAGCAGGGATTTCTGAGGGGTTGGGTTGCACATATCTTCCACATGAAAGCGGCCGCAGATCCTTTCAAGGAGTTACGAGCCTCCGGCTGGGAGCCCTCTCCAGAGATGTTTCTTCCTGAGAACTACCCGGTCGAGGTACGCGCTCCCGAGGGTCCTATTACGATCGACGGCACTCGGCGAAACGCTCGCACCCTCATTGAATATCTCGAGGGCTGGTTACAGGGGCGAGGCGCCAAGGGAATTGATAGCCTCCACGGTCGACCGGGCCTTCATCCAGCTCTTATGGAGGATCTGGCCACCGCCCGCATCTCGGTAGCCCAGATCGCCCAGAGGGTGCTTCACGCGGCGCGAGATGTAGAGACCGATCAGCAGCACGATTTCCCTCTGGTGAAGCGCCTTCTTGGGGAGGAGCTGGAAAGTATCCTGGAGGCAGCTAGACCCGGCGCTGGAGCCACGGGGCAGTCGCAGTTGGTGAGTCGCTATCGGGATGCCTACAAGATTTCCCTCAAGTGGATCAAGAACTATGTCGAGTTCAATTTTCGGAGTCTGGGCTCCTATACGCGGAAGGATCTCAGTGTGATCGCAGCGGAAGATGATGCGTTCTAAACCCAAGATAACTACTGTCCGGTTGAGCTATTTAGGCATCGCCATAACTGGGATCGACTTCAACTTCGATCTCCGCTTAGATCCGGATCAGATTGTATGCTCTCGGATCCTTAAATGGAGAGGAAATGGGAATTTCCAAGAAAACTAGCGAGGTCAATCCCGTTGGGATTGACCTTCTGTATCTCGTCGGATCTTTGAATCTTTCTTTGTGAGGTTGACTTGCTTGCACTTCTTTCACTGATGCCGATCGTGGTTGTGGCCTTGTTTCTGGTCATTCTTCGTTGGCCAGCCAGTAGGGCCATGCCGATCTCATATGCTGTTGCGGCGATTCTCTCGCTCTTTGTTTGGCGAATCTCACCGGCCCAGGTTGCGGCAGCTTCGACCAACGGTCTGATTGTAGCGGCGTCGCTTCTGTACATCGTGTTTGGCGCCATTTTGCTGCTGAACACGCTGGAGGAGAGCTCGGCAATCAGGACCATTCGACACGCATTTACCGAGATCACTCCAGATCGCAGAATCCAGGTAATCATCATTGCCTGGTTGTTTGGTTCTTTCATCGAAGGCGCCGCCGGATTCGGGACTCCAGCTGCGGTGACAGTCCCTCTCTTGGTAGCTCTAGGGTTTCCCGCGATGGCCGCCGTAATGTCTGGAATGATTATCCAGAGCACTCCGGTTTCTTTTGGTGCGGTGGGCACACCGATCCTGGTGGGCGTCAATACCGGACTATCGGCAGATCCCGAGATTGTCAGTTTCGCCTTGGCAGGGGGACATGCCGATTGGCACCAGTTTCTTGCGATGATCGGTACGAAGGTTGCCTTGCTTCACGCTCTGACGGGTACCCTCGTCCCGCTTTTTGTCCTGGCCTTGATGACTCGTTTCTTTGGCCGGAACCGCTCCTTTCGGGAAGGACTTCAAGTCTGGAGGTTCGCGCTCTTTTCGGCCTTTGCGATGACCTTGCCCTATCTCACTGTCGCGTACTTTCTGGGACCCGAGTTTCCCTCCCTTTTTGGTGGGTTGATAGGGTTGGTCTTGGTCGGGACCGCCGCGAAGAGAGGGTTCCTGACACCTGTACCGGAGGAACACTGGGATTTCGAGAGTTCCGATCGCTGGGAAAAGGAGTGGACCGGCGACTTCGAGTTCCCCGAGGAGAACGCAGCGAGTGAGAAGATGGGGATGGGCGCAGCCTGGGCTCCCTATCTCCTCGTAGCTCTGCTGTTGGTCCTGACGCGCCTACGTAATCTTCCTTTCTACGATCTGGTCAATGCCTGGACGATTTCGCTTCCGAATCTATTTGGAACCGAGATCTCAGCCGCCGTGCGGCCCCTGTACCTTCCAGGCTCGATCTTCGTGTTCGTTTCTCTCCTGACCTTTTTCTTGCACCGGATGGATTGGTCTTCCTATCGTAGAGCCTGGGGGCGTTCCCTCAGAACCTTGATCGCGGCTTCAACGGCACTGGTCTTTACCGTTCCAATGGTTCAAGTCTTCATCAATAGCGGGGACGGCGGTGCTGGATTCGAGAAGATGCCGATTGTCCTGGCCGACGGTGTGGCCGCCCTCGTGGGCAGCGCCTGGCCTATTTTCGCCCCCTTCATCGGGGGCATCGGTGCCTTCGTGGCGGGGAGCAACACGGTCAGCAACATGATGTTCTCTCTGTTTCAGTTTGGGGTGGGACAGAGAATCGGCGTGGACCCGACCTGGATCGTAGCGCTTCAGGCCGTGGGAGGAGCTGCGGGCAACATGATCTGTGTCCATAACGTGGTGGCTGCCTCAGCAGTAGTAGGATTGCTGGGAAGAGAGGGTGCAGTCATTCGCAAAACGCTCATTCCCTTCAGCTATTATGCCCTTCTTCCTGGATCCATCGGCTACGCGATCGTCTGGTACTCGGAGAAGGGAATCGTCAATGTGGGCACCGCGCTGGTGGTGGCCATAGCTGCAGCCGCGGTTTACCTGATAGTCAAGAGCAACAGGAGTTAGGAACTCGCAGGATCATTCAATAGACGAGCGCCGCATCCGAAACTGCTCACTCCTTACTGCTCACTACTGAGCCCTCAGCCGTCAGCCTTCTTAGCGATTTCCAGGGCGCGAGTCGTGGTGTAGTATTTTGCGATCATATTGGGGATCTCCCATTCGGGTAGCTCTCCCTGATTCAAGTAACTCAGAAACTTTTTTGTGACTTCTCCGAAGTGGGCTTCGTGACCTACGCGATAGCGGTCGGGGACGAGCAGATGCCAGCCATTACGGGCAGGCTCCAGCCCGAGTCCTGGATAACTCGTTGCCGACAGGCCCTCGATCGTGGCCCGCAACTGTTCGCCCAGGGTGTCGGAGTCGGCGCCCTGCGCCGGTTCCAGGAACACCTCAGGTTGGTAGTTCTGCTCTTCACCCTGCTTGATCAGGACGTGCGACTTGGAACCCTTGATAACTGAGAAGTGGGTGTCGCCGCATCCTGCCGGAGCTTCGAAATCCCAGACCACCGAAATCTTCGAATGCACGTCTCTCAGGGCATATTGGATTTCACCATTGCAGTAGTATGGCAGGACGGCCTCAGAGTCCAGCTGATCGATCAGAAAATCCGGGAAGTCCGACATTCCCGTGACTTTGTTGAACTGGGCTCGAGTCATTCTCGTCGGCCAATGACGGGCGGAATAGATCTCCACTTCGCTGGTATAGTCGATGGCTTTTTCCGGGAAACACACCCACATCACAATGTCGACCAGGTGAGTCGCCACATCTACGATTCCTTCGCCCTGTTGCTCCACGTCGAAGTACCAGCCGGCGCGCTGAAGCGGTTTTCCCGCCACGTCCTTGAACAGGTGGTGGACACTATCCTTGATCACCGCAGGGTCACTTGGAGATCCCATCTGAAGCTGTCCAAAGACCGCCTCGTTATTGACGAGTTCCCGTTGTAGGATGGTGGTGATTTCGAATCGTTCGGTCATGATGTCGTAGAGCAGCACTCCACGGTCACCGGCCGACTCGAAAGCACTCTTCAGAAGCTTCCAGGCTGTCTGATCGATGCACATCGGTTTGTCGGAGAGGACGTTGACTCGGGAATCAACGAGGCTCTTGATGTATCGGGTCTTCCTGCGATTGTTGCCGGCAACGACGGCGACGTTTCCACTTCCGTCAGAGAGCATCCTCTCTAGAAAGTCTGGACCAGTATGGATCTGCTGCTGCCACTGGGTGGGATTCTCGGTCCGAGTATTGAACCCCTCGATCTTCTTCACATGATCATCCACCTCAGCCCCTCCGGGAGCGTAGATGTGCACGACCGGAGAAACCTGGGGATACATCACTTTCTGCAGAAGGGCCGCATGAAAATGTCCTGGATCCAAGATAACCAGCTTGATCGGATAGTCGTCTGAGGTACCTTCCTTCATGTTGCTTATCCTTCCGTGTTAGTCGAGTCGATCCGGCAAGCATAGCATTTCCTCGTCGCGGTGCCCGAAGGGGACCCTGACGTGGCTCTTCAAGGAGCTTTTTCTTGACAGGAGCTAGCCCAAAAACAAGTAGATGGAAGTGGATTAAACCACGTGTGAACATCTGGAATTCTCGACCTGTCAGGTATTCTGGAGTTTGACAAAGAATCTTCAGAGAGGCCCGAAAGGAGGCATTTCAGGTGAAGAAAAAGCATAGCGCAATCCTCCGAAAACGGGAAGCAGAGGTGGCCACTCGGTTGAGCCCCAGCTGAAATGGTCAAGCTCGGAAAACGGTCCTTTCGTCCGACGGGAACAGCTATGAAGTCTCGGAGAAGATTCACGCCGTCAGTTACGGCGGGCAGGGGCTGTTGCAGCAGGTCGTGAAGTGGAGCGGGCAAGGTCTGGGCCCAATAACCAGCGAGTTTCTTCCAACGGGCGGAGATTGAT
>CAUZIZ010000198.1:0-9180 GCA_963579905.1 Acidobacteria bacterium UBA6911
ACTGTTGGTCAAGGCTCTTGGCCTCCACCCGATCCCAGCGATCTCGATATCCCCTCTTGCTCACAGCTCCTCCCCCGGCACTAGGACGGCCGCGCGTTGTTTGTGGGGTCTGAAAGGAGCTCGAAGGCCGACTGGAAGACCCCACAAACAACGCCTTTACAATGATTTATCTATTATTTCTAAATATTTACTAGTAATACGCCATATGGCGCAATTATAGGCGTTATTGCGTGTAGCCCAGGGTTGCAATGCGAAGCGAGCTACCCTGGGTCTAGACCGCTCATTTTCGATACCCCAACGGGGTTATTGCCTCCGGGTGCGTGCTCGTTCGACCACCTAGGGAACGTTCTGGAAACAACACTTTCAGTGTAGGAAAGACAGGGGGGGAATTAAACCCAGGGTAGCCCGCTTCGCATAGCAACCCTGGGCTACGCGAAGTAACGCCTTCGGCGTAGGACAGGTCTCGTTTACCACGCTGTTCGGAGGGTAGAGACCTGCGACGTTCAGACGTTACGACGTGCGACGTATGCTTGAAGTTTCCGCTTAGCGATACGTGCAACTGCTCCTTCGTCTCAGGCTGAAGACCGCAGCAGACAGCAGCGTTACCAGGAAAGCGACCGGCAGGGGCCACATCCAGGAGATTGCCTTGAGTCGGATCAAGAGTCGCTGCGAACCGAGGTCGACCACGTCGTCGGGGGCAATCAGGGCCTGAGAGACAGGTTGCTGATTCAACAGGATCGCTGCCTTTGGATCTACTTGCTCGATCTCCCATCCTGCTTCCGTCAGCTGGATGGTGGCGTGGTGAGGAGCGACTTCCTCATTGGCGAGAACAAGCCGGCTGAGCTCGGCGCTGGAGCCGATGGTATTCGGCTCCCCTCTGAGAGGCTCCCAGCGGACCATTTCACCCTCTTGTTTGACGAAGACAAAAACGTCTGGGTGTTTCTGAAACCAATGTCCCAGAGAGAGGTAGAAGCCCACGCTCAATCCCAGGAGGCCTGAAGCAACCATCATGGTACCGCTGGTGCGCAGCTTGAGAAAGGCGGCGATGAAGATCCCTCCGAGGGCTCCAATCACATAGGCGATGATGCGAGTCGTCATGCCGAAGAAGTTGCCTCGCGACCCTTCTGGGATGGTGTTCAGATAGAGACAGAACAAGACGGCAAAGATCCCGGCCGCCACCGTGAAGATGCGGGCCAGTGTCAATTGGGCGGTTGGGGAGAGTGGGTTCTGTCTCAATCTGCCCACGAAATCTACCGTGAGAACCGTAGCTATGCCGTGCATGCTCGAGTCAAGGGCGGCCATGGCCGTCGAAAAAAGGGCTGCGACTACCAGACCCGACAGTCCGCGGGGAAGACCGTGTGCGATGAAGTGGGGGAAGACCTCATCCGGAGTTCCTGGAAGCTGGGCCTTGTAGTAGGAGTAGAGCGCCATGCCCCCAAGGCCAAGTAGGAATCCGACGCAGACATCCGCTGCCTGGTTGGCGAGCAGGGAGCGCCTTGCTCCCTTCAACGATCCAGCCGCCAGATAGCGCTGAACTACCAGCTGGTCGGAGCCGCAGGTAGAGATCCACCAGAAGAAGGCGTAGATGGCCATGCCCAGCACGCTGACCCGGACATAGGGGTCTAGTCGGAAAAAGGGTTGGGGCTCCCTTTCCACCGCCATGACATCCTGGTACCAGGTGATGGGTCCAGTCCCGGTATCCACGAAGACGTAGCCGATGGTGAACAGGAGACCCCCGAATAGGATCATGAACTGCACCAAATCGGTCCACATCACCGCCCGGATTCCTCCCAAAGTCGTGTAGGCGATGGCGATGAATCCGACGCCGAGGACTACCCAGATGACGGGGACGTTCGCTATCTTCGACATGGCGAGGGCGGCCGTGTAGACGATCATCCCCATCATGGACAATCGAATGATCAGGAAGAGGGCTGAGGCGAAGAGCCTGGTTTTCAGGCCGTAGCGCTCTTCCAGGTACTCGTAAGCGCTGGTGAGGCGCCGCCGCATGAAAAAGGGAATCAATACCAGGAGGGCCAGTGTCAGGGTGAAGGGTACATGAAGTTGCCGACCCCACACGCCGGGTCCGTTCTTGATGAATTCGCCTGGTTCGGAGAGGTAGGCGATGGTGGACAAGAGGGACGCATACATGCTGACGCCCACCACGAACCAAGGCATGCCTCGGCCTGCCAGGAAGTACTCCTCTACCGAACGTTGCCGTTTGCTGAAGTAGTAGCCCAGGGAGAGAACTCCCAAGAAGTAGATGACGACGGCTACATAGTCGATCGTCTCCAGCCCTTGGAACCGGTCGACTCTTGCTTGGCTTGCGAGGAATAACATAATCCTGATGCGACGCTCCCGCTCGGGCTCTCTCGATTTGAGCTGGGGTAACTTGCCGCCTCATGCAGGAGGTTTCCTTCCGGACCGAAGAGAGTGTAGCGGGTCGGAACTCCAGAGTAAAAAGAAATCGATGACTGCGAGCTCGGTTGAAAGCAAGGGCCGCAGTCCGAGCCAGGGAACAAGACTCCCCCTCAGGATTGAGGCGTTCTCGCGCTCTTGAATTTGCATTCGGGGCCCCAGTTTCTAAAATGGAGTGATGTCGTCTACTCGGATCGAATCACCCTCATTAGCGTAAGAACGTGTCCAGCGCTCTACCGTTTCTGATTTTCTACCTGATGCTGGCGGCGGCCCCGCTGGGCCAATCGAGCGCCGACGTGGACCGTGCGCTGGAGAAGGTGACGCATCGACAGGATTACCTGGGGGCTTTGGCCGACCTGAAAAAGCTCTTGGAATCGTCAGATTCCGATCCTTTACTCCACTATCTCATCGGTGTTTGCTACACCGGAATACGTGACCACAGCAAAGCGGTAGAGAGCTTTCAGACGGCTCACGCGAAGGGACTCGATAGCTGGGAGCTGTGGCTGAACTCCGGGGTGGCCCGCTCCCGCCTGGGCCAGGATTCGCTTGCCCGCGAGGAACTGGAACGTGTTCTACAACTCCAGCCGAACGATCCCAGTGCTCTCTTTCATCTGGGGCGCCTGGATCTGAAGGAAGGCTCCTACTCGGAGGCGGAGAAGAAGTTTCGTAAGGTGGTGAGTCTGAAGCCAGAGGATCGGGGTGCCATGTTCAGTTTGGGGACCGCCCTCCTGAAGCAGGGCAAGGAGAAGGAAGGGCGGGACGTCCTCGAGTTCCATCGCAAGACTGGCCATCTCCAGGGTCGACTGAACACGCTTGAATTGATCTCTTCCTCTCCCGAAGCATCCGCCGGGATGCTTGCCGACCTGGGAAATACGTATCTGGAATTGGGCAACCGCGAGAAGGCCATCCTAGCCTACGACAAGGCGGAGGAGTTAGAGCCAGGTACCTCACTTACCGGTTTCGGTCGAGGAAAGATCACCTACTCCCAGGGAGATCTTGCCGCTGCCGAGGGCCATCTGAGCCTTTATCTGAAACAAGCTCAAGCCAACTGTGAGGCTCATCTCCTGTTGGGCCTGGTGCACAGGTCCCAGAAGGCACTCGAAACTGCGCGGAGCGTCCTCAAGAACGGAATTCAGCATTGTCCTCGAGATACCCGATTGTTGGCCAGCCTGGCGCAGCTCGAAGCAGAGAGCGGGCATTCGGCCGAGATGGTCCGACTTGCTCAGAAAATCATCGAAATCGATTCGGAAGTATCCGCCGGCCCCTTTCTTATGGCCTTCGCTCGTCTCCGTCAGAATCGTCTCGACGAGGCGGAAGCTTTTGCGCTTGAGGTGCTCCAGATCAACGATCGGAATCCCAGTTACCACAGGCTTGCGCAGCAGATTTATCAGGCCAAGGGTGAACCTGAGAAGGCCCGCGTGCACGCCGAGAAGGTCAAGGTCCTACTGCAAGAAAAGAGGTAGGTCAGGCGGGCTGCGAGAAGTCCGACAGCTGACGAATCTTCCATCCGTGGTTCAAGTCGGCTAAGGCCCCCCCCATCCTAAGGGTCTGCGCAAGAATAACTTGGTAGAATTGGCGCTCAGATTTGCACCAGATTTGGCCGCGAACGATTGAGCGAAAACCGCAGGCGTAGCCGGATCTACGTTGAGGGTTTCGCGATTGAGGAGCGGCCGAAGATGGTGTGAAGATGAGATGTCAAAATGCCAAGTTATTTTTACGCAGACCCTTAGGAAAAGTCCGATTTTTCAAGCTCTGAAGATGCTATTTTTCTTTGACCCACATCGCCATCTCCGTGGCAACCAGGAGCGCCATGGCACCTCCCCTTGGATCGGGTCCTAGAATAGCTTTTCGGTCGAGATAGTAGCGTCGGTTCTTGCCTTTTCCAGTGCCGGTGCAGACGTCTACCAGGCGCCCGTCTGTGGCTACTCGCAAACGGATTGCCTTCCAGGCTTTCTCGATTACTGGCAGGTAGTCTCCCCTCTCCAGCCAGCCCGATCGCACTCCTCGCAGCAGCGCAAAGGTGATCATGCAGGTGCAGCTCAGCTCTCGGTAGCTACCTGGCACATCGACCAGCTGGTGCCAGCAGCCGCTCGAGTCCTGGTGCTTGACGAGGGCTCGAACGTGAGCTCGGAATGCCTCTAACATCTCTCCCCGGCCCGAGTGATCGTTCGGTAGATCGCTCAGCGAAAGTGCCAGTCCCAAAGCCGGAAAGCCGTTGCCCCGCCCCCAAGCAGATTCGTGTAGAGGCGAATGGCGATGCAAACCATCCTCGCGTAGATTCAAGTCGAGCATGAAGCGCATGTGCCGTAGGCACATGTCAAAATACCTTGTCTCTTTCGTCAACTGGCCCACCTGCGCCAGGATTGGACAGCCCATGAAGACGGCATCGCTCATCTCACTATGGAAGGGCATGGAAGATCTGGGTGTACCTTCTTTGTCGAACCCGAGGTCCGCTGCCTTGCGGGCAATTTCGAGATACTTCTGCTTGCCGGTCAAACGAGCGAGCTCGCTGAAGACAAGATGCCCTGAGAGGTGGCTGCCGGTAGGGGGTTCGGGAAGGGATGGCTGGGCGCCGGTCAGGTAGGGCTCAACGATTCGCTCCACATCCAGAAGGTGCTGGTTGTTCTCGGTGAGTTGGCCCAGTCGAAGCCTACCGATCAGGGACACAGCGGGGATGTACATGACCTGTGACAGTTCGTGGCCATATCGCTCGGCCAACTGGGAAGCGATTTCCAGCGGGGAACGGTTCAGGCGGTGTTTCAATTCCTGTCGTGCCGGCGACGGGCTTTGGAATCCACTTTGGAGCAGGGCCTTGAGTAGCGCCGCGAACTGCTGCCGACTTCCCCCGAGGGGGACTTCCAGGCCCAGAGCCGGGACCGTACCCGTACCACCGGGAACGATCTCTCCAACCCGGGACACCAGTTCGGTTGAGCGACGGTTCAGGTGCCGTGCCGGCTTCAACGTCTCCGCCAGTTGCTTCCACTGTTGCTCCGTCGACAGGGGAATCAGCCAGGTAGTGTCTTCCGATTGCCGCAGCTCCAGCAGCAGGTCGGGTGCATGCATTCCGATCCAGCGCCAAAGATGAGCTGCCTCCGGGCGAGCTACTCCGCCATAGGCTTCACCCTGAGGTGGGTAGCCGGGTTGTCCCGATGGCTCAGCCGACTCTTCTTGTCCCTGGGTCAAGGCGTCGGGATAAGCCGAGGGAACGGCGGACAGTGTGAAGCGTCCACGCAGAGGTTTCGCTACGTCGGCCGACGAGAACCACTCGAGACAGGAAAGAACGGCTTTCACCGAGTCCAACTCACCGTCCAGACCGCCGATTAAGAGCACGCGGATCTTGTCCGTTTCGAGCGACAGGTGTTCGGGGCCGAGCAGGGCTGTGACAGGAGTCTCTTTTGGGGTCAGGCCGATCTCGAATCGACTCATCCCTGGGAGGTCAACGCTCGCCAGGAGGTGTTCCAGATTCATCGCGGATACCGGTGTTGGAAGCAGTAGACAAAAGGGCAAGAGTAGTAGAAGGAGGAAGGCCATGATCGAAATACTCCGTTCTTGAGCCTCACTGGTTCTGGAACATAGCACGAAGAAGCGAACATCGCTATCGAGTTGGTCCGAGGAAGTCCGATATAGGTGTGACCAAAGGAAGAGGTCGCTTTTGAAGGTCCAGTGGAGGGTAAGAGACCAGGGGTGGAGGACTGGGAGATTGTGCTACTGACCGGTCGCTCCTCGGAAATTGGCCTCATAGAGCCGACGAGTCAAGTCGCTCGCGGCTCCGTTGGATCGCCGATGGTTGGGGATGATAGTCGATCGTTTGTATCTTACCGAAAAGATCGATAGCACCGTGTCGGTTGTAGGACGGGCACTCCTGCCCGTCGGTATCCTCGCCGCGTCGTTTTGGTTCAACGCGAAAAATCAGATTCTGGCCGGAGCTGCTTCGAAAGAACTCTTTCGTGACCGCTATCTTATCCAGACGCGTAGCCGGATGCCCATACTGTTGGTTCTTGATGTCGCCCACGCAAATGTAGTCAACGCCGTAGTCTTGGAGAATCTTGGACACGACGGCTTCGTCCTGGGAGGTGTAGAGCTCGCGTAATGCGTTGTTCCGCTTGCCAATTTCTTCACTGGGATGTCCGCGCTGACGGAGATGGTGAGGCCAGTCCAAGAGTGTGGGGAGAGCAGTGTACTTGGTCACCCGGGCCGACTCATCGTAGCCCCGGTCGGTAAATGCCTCGGCGATTACCTGGGGTCCAGTCACATTGAGATTCAGCCATTCGATGGCCTCCAGAAATTCGCTCCCCTGCGGTGTCTGAAGCAGAAAGTTGAGGCCGTTCAGGGTCGGCCTGGGGCTCTGTTTCAGGTTTCGGGTAGTCACCCCCCAGAACTCCCCGATAGGTGCAGATAAGCGTGATGGAGAAGACGAACAGGAAGGCCATTGTCAGGATCGCCCAAAGGGGACTTACTCTCCAGCCGTGACGGCCCTTTTGATTGGATCTGAGGGAGAGATGGAGGCTCCAGTCCTCAATCATGACCGCGATCCCAACAGCACTCCCCAGGGCCAGAAGCATCCAGACGGGGAGATAGATCTTGAATACCGTGTTCATGCGGTCGATGATGACGATCAGTGCGGAGGCTGCTGCCAAACCCCAGCTTCCCAGCAACAGGGTGCCGCAAAAGAGATACTTTGGATTCCTCCTCCACAGCAGCATCGAGGCCAGAATCGGAGGCAGCAGTAGTAAGTAGAGCGAAAGCCCGGACGCGGTTGCCAGCACTCCGGCGTTCTCGAGAAAAAGGAACAGCAGTATCTCCAGAGCCAGCCCTCGCAGGGCGATCCGTCTGGGGTTTTCCGCTTCTGGCTCGGGGTGATCCGAATTGGTCAGTGCTCGGGAGAATCCGGCGCCCACCCAGAGAAGAGTAGCCAAGAGAAAAAACCCGAAGTGACGAATCGCCTGGGTAGCGGAAATATTGCCATCGCCGTTGAACTTCACCAGTACCTCTCCCGTGTCTAGATACTGGTGAAAGTGGTAGAAAAGCGCGGAGCTGAGGCCCAGCAATAGACCGATCGGCAAGGCGACTCCACGGGCAAGTTCCCAGCAGCCCAACCCTACTCGCCGAGTGGTGCTCAGAAAGGCAGCCGGTTGAGTGCCTAGCAGCACCAGGACGAGGATGAGGAAGAGTCCGATCCAACGGTCGGCGATCAGGCCCAGGCAATAGGGGTGAAGTTGGCACAGAGTAGGCCAGAACCAGGTCCAGACAACGACGAACAGGATCGTCCATGCCTTTCCTGCTGTCCGCAGGGCGGCCAGCAGATGGAGCGGTTCGGGCGTTGGCTCGGAGGTTGAAATGGAGCCGGCCTGCGAGACTATTGCTTGAGACTCGGACCCATCATCCTCCTCGAGCAGGAGGGTGCGCACCAGCAACACCAGGACCAGAAAGCCAAGGAAGCAGAGAGAGTCCCAGATATGAGTGGCCAACTGTTCTCCGGAGAATCCTACTACTATGTCCGGGTCCTGCAGGAGGATGGCGAGATCGCCTGGGGCTCCCCCGCCTGGGTCACCTACGGCAAGTGAGTAGATCGGCAAGGCCGACTTGGATCCAGGCTACTCATGATCACTCAGATAGGCCTGGCGGATCCGCTCGACCCGCTTGCGATTGGCCCCGAAGTCCCAGTAGCCAGTGCGTGAAGCTGAACGCACGTGAACGACCTGCGCCTCCGGGTCGAGAAGGAATTCGACATCGTCGACAAAGCGGAGGATTCGGCTGCTGAACTCGGCCCGGAAGTAGTCTGGTTGGGTCTCCACCACCCGTGCCCCAGGAAGCTTTTCGATCAAGTGCCGCAGGGCCGGTAGCGTGCGCGCGGCGTCGACCTTCAAGGGGAAAGGCTGGATTCGTTGGGCTGGCCTATCGGCCTGGCTGGAGACACAATTCGGAGAGCCGGGACAGGAAGCGAGCCGACGTACTGTCATATGCAGGCCCCCCGAGGATCGGTGTAGATCGTATTGCAGTGAACTCCTAGCTGTCTTCTATTTCGATCAAGTTTCGTCTTAGTCCCCGCCACCAGGAAGCGCTGACCCCATTCGAGAAAGAAACTTTTTCCTACTCTTGAATTCATCGCCTGAGCAAAAGGTTTTACTGCAGCTAACCCTATCCAGGAGTCCGCTTTAGCGGGCTGGCGTGAAGCGTGATAGACTGGTCCTTTAGGGCCGGGTATTCGGGTCAGGCGAAGTTGAGCCTGCTTCACCAGGCTTCTCGCGGAAAGGCTTTAGCCAGGATCCGTTCCGATTTCCACTACCAAGGCTCGATTCAGTTTTCAAAGGCATCCCAGATTCCCTGGGGTTGTCATCAGGGGTGCAAAAGACCATCGGACCGGACTTTGGCTGAAGCCCTCACGCGAGAAGCCCGCTGAAGCGGGCGCAAGTTTCACCTTATCCGAATACCCGGCCCTGAAGGACCGGTCTATTACGCTTCGCGCCAGCCTGCTTCAGGCTAGCCTGAAGCAGGTTCCGAGAACGGTCAGATGTCCAGACCAAGCGATTGCTGCGAGCCGGATCATTCGAGAAAGAGTCGGCATCCGAAGCCAGGTTTCTATGCAATCGCCTGTAGCACGCCGCATCCATATTGAAATCATGGGGTTACGTCCTCTCTCCATCCCAATCTCAAAATGAAGTTGAACTAAATCTGCCTCCGGCGGATAGATAAAGACTCCCCAATAGATCCTGCTGCACTTTTCGGATTCACTTCGATCGTCGTAGAGTTGAAGATCTCCTTTAG
>CAUZIZ010000199.1:0-9139 GCA_963579905.1 Acidobacteria bacterium UBA6911
CCACAACGGCCAACGGGCCTTCCATTCTAAAAGCTTCTTCTCAATCTCCTCTCCACCGCGTTAGCGTGGCGGTGGGGCGCACGCGAGCGATCCTCCAGCCCCAACCACCCTTCTTTTTCGTAACGCCCAATCCACTTGTACACCGTCTTCCGACTCACCTCATAGGCCTGCGATAACTCCGTAATTCCATAGTCCCCTCCAGATGTTCGGTCATCAGTTTCACTCCTTCGCCCATTACATACGTCTCTTCCATGACATGACTCCGCTCTTGTAACCTATGTGCCTGGGAGAAACTGTTACCTATGTGCCCGGAACATACCCATGAAGGTTGAGTATAGTAAGGAGGGTATGGACCTCCCAACCTCTAGAATCATCGCGCTGCTCACGTGCTTCGCTGCTGGCCTCTGCAGTGGGTGCACTGGATCGGCTCCTGCCACCCGCGACGCATTCTATTTCCCCGGCCTCACGGCCCCGGTAAAGGAAGAAGCTCTGCTGCTGGCCATCGACGATCATCTTCTGCCCATCAAGAGAAATCTGTCGCTCTACTACTCCAAACCAAAGGTCAGGCTAAAGCCGGTCCTCACTCCCAGCCGCGACGATCCCAACAAGCCGGACTACATCTCTAACCATTTCTACGGGACCGTCCTCCACGATGAGGGCAAGTTTCGGATGTGCTACTACGGCGTGGGCAAGTTGGAAACAGAACAGCGGATCCTTCTGGGACCCACCTGCTATGCCGAGAGCAAAGACGGCATCGAGTGGATGAAGCCCAGTCTCAACCAGGTGGAGTACAAGGGCAGCCGTGACAACAACGCCTTTGATCAACCCGGCGAGCAGATGTATGGGGGACACGTCATCAAGGACGAGGAAGAGCCAGACCTCCAGCGCCGCTACAAGATGATCTGCAACCTGCACAACGGAACGACCTGGGTGTTTCGTTCCGCTACCAGTTCGGACGGGATCAACTGGAAGGTGAGCCAGAAGGATTCTGTCGACAAGTTCATCGAGATCTCCGGCTTCTTCAAACAGGGCGGGATGTATTACGTGCACGGACAGGCCAGCGGCCACAGTGAGGGGGGAAACGCCCATGGCCGTCAGGGTTACGCCGCAGTCTCCGCTAATTTCGACGATTGGGTTTCTGGGTTCGCCGAGGCCTTCCACATTCGAGAACCCACCAACCCAGAGGATCGCGGCGGACGAAAGCCCTACGACCAGGTTCATTTAGGCGTTGGTCCCGCCAGCTTTGGCACGGTGGCGATCGGTCTTTTCGGCCTCTGGCACAACTTTCTCGGCGACGAAACCCGAGACATACCTGCGCCTGGTTCGGACACGGAAAGATCTCCGCCGATTTTGGCCTGACCATCAGCAACGACGGGCTCCACTTCCGCGAGTCCGTCAAAGGGCATGTCTATCTGGACCGCCGCGATTCTCCTGTCACCAATGAAAAGGGGAAAAACTATTCCACTATTCTCTGTCAGTTGGGTAACGGGATCCTCAATGTGGGAGACGAGACCCGGATCTATCACGGCCGCTGGAGAAACGCCGAGTACGGGGAGGAGTACTACGCAGAGGTTGCCCTGGCGACACTGCCACGAGACCGCTGGGGAGCCCTGGGACTCTATCCCGAGGGATCCACCCAACTGGGCAAGCTCGAAGGCTGGGTGTGGTCCGCTCCTGTGACGCTTCCAGCTGAGGGATGCCGAGTGGTTCTCAATGCCGAGCATCCCGAGCTGATGCGGGTAGAGATCTCCGACGCCGGCTTCAACCTGCTGCCCGGGTATTCCGATTCCAACAGCGGCACCCCACAGAAGGGGAGCCTGGACTGCGCCGTCGCCTGCCCGTCCGGTGATCTTGCAGCCCTGGGCGGAAAGCAGGTCCGGATCCGAGTCCATATGCAAAGAGACGGTGCTTCGGATCCCAGGCTCTTTGCCATCTACCTCAGATCCGATAGCTGATCCCTCAGGAGGTGTCCAAAGGAGTGCAACAAGTGAGCAGAATAGCAGATCGAACGGTTCCGATTCTCCTGATCGTTCTCGGCAGCTTTAGCTGCCAAACTACACCCGAAATCATCGACTCACCGGAACCAGCCAAACAGGCTCAAATAGAGATAGGAGACCCTATTGCGCTTTCAGTTCCGGATGAGGCCGGCCTCTTCTCTGGAGAATATCTCTTGAGTCTAGCGGGTGGAAAGCTGATCCTCGCGTGCGGAGAGATCTCACGCCGATCCCAGGACTCTGGTACAAGCTGGAAAACCGGCAGAGGCCTACCCTCTGGACGTCTGCTCCGGTTAGGAGACAAATCCTTCGGGATTCTCGCAGGACGAGCTCCGACAGGAGCGCAGCCAGGTCTGTTTTCAGGCAAATGGGCACGCTTCGCCTCACTTGAGGAACTGACTTCCTCTACTGAAGATTCCTGGCAGAAAACATCGCTCAAGGTCGAACGATGGAACGCGCTCACGGCGGATGATGACACCCAGGTTACCGAGCTTCAGGTAAGCGGACCGATGCTCGAATTGGAAGATGGCACCTTGCTGGCTGCTACCTACGGAAACTTCCAGGGCGATACAGTCCCCATGGTTGGATTCGTGGCAACCAGTGGCCAGAAGTGGTTCAAATATCGAACCTATCTACTCGAGTCCAAGGATCAGGGGGCCAGCTGGAAGTACCTTTCCACCGTGGCCTATGACGGCGACACCGGACAGGAGAGTTTCTGCGAACCCGCTATCGTCAACCTGGGCTCTGGCGAACTGTTGGCAATCATGCGAACTGGCCGCTTCGCACCCCTGTATCAGACCCGCTCGCTGGATGGAGGCAAGACCTGGTCAAAGCCGGAGTCCAGCCACACCCTGGGTCTAGCTCCCCAGATGGTCCTGCTAGAAAATGGCAGCTTGGTCTGCAGCTTCGGTTGGAGACCGATGAAGGTCGCATACGGCCTGGCCATGGCTGACGAAGAAGGCCCCTACCCCGCCGCTGACCGCGATTACCGGAATCGCTACCGGGATGACGTGGGCATCGAGGACCCCTCGGCGACGGCTGGCGACTACGTGATGGTAAGCCAGGACAAGGGCAAGACCTGGTCGAAACCGCAGCGTATCACCGATCCTCTGACGATTGGTTACACCCTGCTGGCGGCCACTGGTCCGGACAGCTGTCTGGTAATCTCGCGCAAGATTTCGATTCCAGGAGAATCCCCAGAAAGCGTTGCAGCCAAGTGGCGAAACGAGTGGCCCAAATGGAAGGACAAGGCCCAGACTCTACTACAGGCCCGCCAAATTCGAGTAGGAACACCGGCTCCAACCTCCTAAACTGAAACTTCATTGGCAAACGTAGCTTTGGCCTCTAGACCGAAGTATTCTTTCGAGCCTTTAGCTCGGAAGGCGGCCTGGAGACCGCCACCACAACCGGGACTGAAGTTTCAAACAAGCAGGTTCAAAGAAACCGTGATCACGACTGCATTCGTGAAGTCGAGCAAGAACCCACCCACTAGCGGGACCACCAGGAAGGCACGGTGCGAGGGGCCGAATCTCCCCGCCAGGGTCTCCATATTCCCGACAGCCAGTGGGGTTGCCCCCAGGCCGAAACCACAGTGCCCACTCGCCATGACTGCGGCATCATAGTCCCGACCCATTATTTGGAAGGTAATCAGGGATGCGAAGAGCGCCATTACCAGCACCTGAAGCAAAAGGATAGCCAACATCGGTAAGGCAGTCTCAGCAAGCTGGCTCAGCTGCAGCGTCATCAGGGCGACTGTCAGGAAAACTGCCAACACGACTCCCTTCAGACCATCCACCACTTCAGTCCTGATCCAGGACCGGCCCGAGAAATCCAAAATGTTTCGAAGAATGACGCCTACCATCATCGACCCGATGTATACCGGAAAACTGATTCCTGCTTCCCGAATAAACGAGCTCACCCACGCGCCGGTCTTCAGGCAAAAGAGCACAATCAGAAGATGCCACAAGAGAGATCTTCCGAACCGCCGGAGTGCCCACACCTCTGCTACGAAATTTTCCTCTGATCGACCCGAAGCGCTGAACTCAACCTGGATCTGTAGACTCGGTTCGAGTTTTCTTCTTCGAATCAGCCGACCCGCTACTGGCCCTCCCACGAGTCCACCCAACACTAAACCGAAGGTAGCGGCTGCAGCGCCCAGCACTCCCGCTCCTGGCAATCCTGCTTCCGCGATGCTGTCTGCGAATCCCGCCGAGGTGCCGTGCCCCCCCGTCATGGATACCGCGCCGCACACCAGTCCCAATAGCTCGGAGACGCCCAGCACTCGTGCCGCAAGAATACCCACTCCACTTTGAACCAGGGCCAGCATCGATGAAACCAACAGAAATAGGGGTACCTGCCAACCACCCCGCCTCGCAATCAACCAGCTTGCGTTCAGTCCGATACAGGTAAAGAAAGCCACCAGGAAGGGTCGATTCACGGGAACTTCCGCCCCAGTCTCTCCGTCCGCCTGGCCTGTAACCATCCATCCCCACCACCAATCGAAAACACGGGTATCCAGGGCGATCGTCGCGATCCCACTGGTGCTGGCGACCAGCAGAAGCGACGAGACCAGCAAACCACCCACTACAGGAGCCGGGATGTTGAACCTACCCAGGAAGGGAATCCGGCGTACCAGGCACTGCCCCAGAAGCAGAACGGGGACCGAAAGGGCCAACACGAACCAGGGACTGATTTGCATGAAGTCTAACAACTATCTCCGGAAACTGATGATTGCGGAGAGTCTCTTACCACTTCTGATTCGAGAACAACGGCGCTATGATACTCAAGACTATTCGATCAAGAAGATCTCAGATAGCCTGACTGCTTGCCAGAGAGGTAAACCTATGCATTATAAAAGCGATCTTAAAGTCTTACCAACATTGATGAAAGCAATACTCGTCCTACTTTTTTTAAGCTCCGCCGTCGCCCAGTCAAAGACCTGGACGACCTCAACCTTTCTGGACCTGGTCGACGGAAGCTTCAGCGATGGAGGCGCCAACACCTATGTTACCGCCGCTGGCGACGTGGTTCTGATCAATCGCAGGGACATCAACCGCGACGGCAACATTGACGTCGTATTTCCCAACGATCACGATCCCAACGAAAAGGAAGACCTGCTTATCTACTGGGGTGGAGATCGATTCACCTCCCAACATCGTATGCGACTCCCCACCGATGGGGGCAGCGACGGGCTAGTGGCCGATCTTAACCTGGACGGCTTCTCCGATCTGATCGTCGCCAACAATTTCAATGGCACCAAGACCGACCTGGACTCCTACATCTACTGGGGCAGCAGGAACGGCCTGAACTCTTCAAAGCGGAGCGAACTTCCTACCTACGGAGCCCGCGCTGTGGCAGTCGGGGATCTGAATCAGGACGGCCATCCAGACATCGTATTTGCCAATAGCGGACTCGGCTATCACGTCACAGTCGACCGTGACAACCGTTCCTTCATCTATTGGGGGTCCTCCAATGGGTATTCGGCAGAGCGTCATCTCGTGGTCAAGACGATCAATTGCCGCGATGTGGCGATTGCCGACTTGAACGGGGACCGCTATCCCGACCTGGTCTTCGCCAACGAGGGCAATAGCGATGAGGAAGGGGGGGCTCTGATCTATTGGGGAACGACCGGCGGAGCCTACAACAAAACGCTCAGCACCCATCTGCCGGGCGAACGCAGTTCGGCCGTAGCCGTGGCCGATCTCAATCAGGACGGCTTTCCAGAGATCGCCGTGGCAAATTCCTACCGCCTGAAAACGCGGGAAATGGGGATGTATAACATCGTCGACACGGTCTCAGTAGACTCCTACGTGTACTGGGGCTCCAAAGACGGCTATTCGGTTGGATCGAGAACCTCTCTGCCCACCGTGGGAGCCTCCGACGTGAACGCAGCGGATCTCAACCAGGACAAGCACCTGGACCTGCTCTTCACCAACCACTCAGGAACCGTCTCCTATATCTACTGGGGCAGCACCACGGGATTTCGTCCCCACAGGCGAACCTCGCTGCCCACGCACCACCCGACCCGCTCCACCATAGAAGATTTCAACCAGGACGGCTATGTGGATCTCGTCTTTGCCCAGCGGGAGGCGGAGCCGTACCAGAGACCGCAGGCATACATCTACTGGGGAGGAGAGGACGGCTTCAGTGCCGACGTGCGCTCGGAGCTGCCGACTTCCGAAGCAACCGGCGTCCTGACTGGAGACCTCAATGCAGACGGGGAAACCGACCTGGTCTTCATCAATGCCGCCGACACCAACCGACCCAACCCCACCTACATCTACTGGGGTGACGATGACGGAGGTTTCGATGCTGGACGCCGTAAGGTCCTGCCCAGTGGCGGAGGCTTTTGCTCTACCACCGATATCGATCACGATGGAGACGTGGACCTGCTCTTTGCCTCGATCGATGATGCAGAGAGTGGTGCAGGAATCTACTGGGCAGAACACGGAAGCTATTCCTCTCGCAACCGCACTATGATATCGTCTCAAGGAGCCTTCTCTTCCCGGGTTGCCGATTTCAATCGGGACGGCCACCTGGATATCTCTCTCACCCAGTGGGCGCCGGGGCAGGAAGCGACAAACCTTTACTGGGGTGGTCCTGCCGGGTTTTCCGGAGAAAACCGATTCGTCTTTCCGATCGGGAGTCTCCGCGGCCATGTCATCGGAGACCTCAACCAAGACGATTGGCTGGACATCATCTTCAGCACTACCAACAACCAGGTCGTTATCTACTGGAACAGCCCTTTAGGTTTTCACAGAGATCGTAAGATCGCGCTGCCGGGTAGAGTCTCTGCTTCGGTCGAAGTAGCGGATCTCAATCGAGACGGGTTTTTGGACGTCATCGTCCCCAACCTCTACGACGCCGACCCTTCCCCTAACAAGCCTCAGTCCTTTGGAGGTTCGCCAGAAGGGGACACCTTCATCTATTGGGGTGGAAGCGGCGGTTATGACGTCTCCCGCCGGATCATTCTACCTTCCGTGGGAAACTCGGACGTCGCCGTGGCGGACCTGAACGGCAATGGCCTGCTCGACATGGTCCTCACTAGCTACCACGCCGGCTACACCCGCAGCCATCCATCGACGATCTATTGGAACAGCAGTAACGGCTTCAATGCCTCCCGAGCGACTCAACTGCCCACCAACTCGGCCTCAGGTGTCCACGTCAATGACTTTGATCGCAACGGACACGCCGATATTCTTTTCGCCTGTCATTCCAAGGAGGGAAACCATCGTAACGATTCCTTCCTCTACTGGGGAAGTCAAGCCGGATTCTCAACCGAACGCAGAACCCTGCTGCCCGGACTGGGTCCCCACCATCTAACCTCCGACGCCGGCCATGTCTATGATCGGGGAAATCGCTATGACTACGTTTCCCCGCCCTTTGACGCGGGTTCGCGAACCCGCCCGGAGAGCATCAGCTGGGACGGAAGCACACCGTTCAATACAGCGCTGGAGTTTCAGGTCCGCTGGGCGGACACCAGAGAGGCCTTGACCGCGGCTCCTTGGAATGGACCCAAGGGATCGAAGAGCTACTACACCGAGTCCGGTGCCAGCCTGCTGTCAGGGACGTCCGGGGCACGCTGGATGCAGTACAAGGCATCGCTCGTCAGTCCAGGCTCGGCCAGTTCGCCGGTTCTCCGGTCCGTGTCGATTCGCTACCGGTCTATCCAATAGTCGGCGTCATGCTTCCTCCGTGGCGGTGATCTCCAGGCCGCCGTTCGTTGAGTCACCAGACTCGACGGAAATACTTCGGCCTGGAGACCAAAGCTACGTAGGAAACCGGCTCACTCAGGGGTCACCTCGCCATCCCCGGCGAGGAACTGACCGACCGTCGGTCAATTCCGACCACAACAGGCTGGGTCTGGTTGCGGATGAAGACTTGAACCTTTTCCGACTTTCGCCGGCTACCCTCTCTGAGAGACTCGATCTGCACCGCAAGATACCGGGAATCGTCCTGAGGCATCGGAATAGAAGCAGTTTTCACCGATCGTTGATCGATCACCGAATTCATCGGCCCGTTCTGATTGTTGAATCTGAACCACGCATAGTCGTACCTTACCGCCGGAGGCATTCCGACCTCGGAGCTTAGATCAACAAACTCCAATCGCGACTCACTTGAAGCCACGCTCACCTGGAACCTGTCAAGAGGATCGCTTTGAGTCAGATAGTGTTGGACGATCTTGTCTCGGCGCTTGCTGAGTGTCTCTACCAGGTAGTTCTCGGCTGAAGGATCTTCCAACTGGCCGGTCTTCACGATGGCACGGATGGCTTCATCATTGAACCGCATCATGATCCGGACGGCCCAGAAGGCATCTTCCGGCTGCATTCGTTGGAAGGCGGGGTTGGGGTACTCCGGCCTCCAGCAAACAGGCTCAAAGTACTCGGCCTCGAATCGACCTATCGAGGGATAGTCCGGATAGAAGACCTTGCGCCAGGAGCGGTCCCAGATTCCCAGCGAGAAGGCCGACTTTAGGATCGGTCCCCATTCGGCCAGATACTCGTTACCGGCGCGACGGCTTTGGATCTTGATGGTTCCACTGCCCAAACAGGAGCCGAAGTCAATCAAATGATGTTTGACGTAACCCGTCTCTCCCTGACGTAGAAACATGTCCAGAGTGTTGATGCTGGGGGCGTCGTCGTGATTCAGCCAGGCGGAAAACAGCCGAAGCCCTCGCAGCTCCCGGCGCTGCTCGTGAGGAAAGATGTCGTTGGCATCATCGCTTCGGGTACCCCGATACTGGAACGGACCCAACGGTTCCCCAGGAAGGCGCCGGCTGGCCAACGCCTGGACGGTTCCGTCGGCCAAATGCGGGATTTTCAGAAAGATGGCCTCCAGATCTTCGGAAGACATTTCTCTCTTCAGACCCTTCTCATCGGTAATTCTAGTCTTGGGACCGATCTCGAGATCCTGCAGCATTATTCGAGCGATATGGGTCTCTGGGACGTGGTAGCCGAAGGCGTGAAAGAACTTCGTGCAGATCACCTCGGTGGAGGTGGCCAGCTGGGCGTGCCCCAGCGGGTCGAACTTGACGAAATACATTTCTCCCGTGCGATCGCGAATCGTAAACCCTGGCGTGATTCCCTCGGACTTTGCGGAGATGACGGTCCACGGATGAGAGGTCCCAGGACCGTCCGTCTGATTGG
>CAUZIZ010000200.1:0-9106 GCA_963579905.1 Acidobacteria bacterium UBA6911
AACCCTGGTCCAACTGGTCGGACTGGCCGTTTTGGGTCCAGCTTTACTGGTGATCGGTTCGGGCAGTTCGGGTCCTGTTCTGGTGGCCGCCCTGATCATCTTCGGTGTGGGCACGGCACTTTATCTCGTCAATTTGTGGGCCTGCACCTTCGAGGTAGTGAGCCCTAGAGAACGGGCGACTGCTATCGGACTCTTGAACCTATCCAACGGAGTCTTCAGCTCGTGGGCCGACCCGGTGATCGGACATCTGGCTGATTCGGGAGTTGGGCTGGGGAGCATTTTGTCGTTCTTGAGCCTTCCGTCGGTGTTGGCGGTCCTCCTGATTCTCTGGAGCATCAAGTACGCGCTTACTCGAGATTACCATGGTCGGGTGTAGTTGAGAAGGGTACACTAACCTGAAACTCGAACAATTCGTCGGAACGTCGCACGTCTCTGCTCCCGGGAAAGCGCGGCGAGCGGTTCCGACGGAAACTTCGAATGGCGAGGTGATCATGAAGAATCGCCAGGTGACAGAGCCGTGACCGTCAGGGAGCGGGCCCTGATCAGGGGCCGAACCTGGCAGCTCCGCCTTGGAAGTTTCCTCCTGAATGATCCCGTGCGACTGGGGGACCACTAAGCTGAAACTTCATTTGGTTCCAGGTTCAGGATTCCCAACCGTGGCACGGCCTTCCAGGCCGTGATTGTCGAGCCCTTGGCTCGACGGATCGGTCATCACGGGCAGGGATGCCCGTGCCACTGTAGGACGCTGAGGTTTCTTTCTCGAATGGGGCAGCGCAGCGGGGGCGAGACTGATCTGAAACGGTGACCTCAAGAGGATCCAAAAGGAGAAATCATGACCCTGAAGACAACACTGATTCTGACCTTAGCCCTGCTTGGCGCTTCTGTATTCGCTCCAGTGCAGCGGGTGAGTGCCGCAGCGGAAGTGATCGACGTGGACTCGGATCGACAGCTCTTCCTGGATAATCTCTGGTTTCATAGTAAACAGGGGCTGGAACTAGTTTTTCACACCCCGACGTCGCGCGAGGTGGCGATTCAGCCCGAGCATCCCTGGGAACGAACGCTCATCCACTACAGCTCGGTGGTCTACGACCAGGGGCTCTTCCGCATGTGGTACCGGGGCACGGACGGCAATCCCTGGAACGTCATGCCGAACGGAGGCGGGCAGACCTTCACCTGTTATGCCCAGAGTCAGGACGGGATTCATTGGGAAAAACCCAAACTGGGCGTCTTCCCCCACAGTGGTTCTACTGCCAACAACATCATCGGAAGCCCGAGAGACTTCATGAATGTCAGCGTCATTGTGGATCCTAACGAGAAGCCCGGCAGCAAGAGCAGATACAAGATGATCTCCCGCGTCAACGGAATCACGGGATTCGTTTCTGCAGACGGCCTGAACTGGGATCTCTCCGAGACCAATCCTCTCCTGAGCAGAGGGCCTTTTGACAGCCACAACATTCTCCTTTGGGATGAGCAGTCAGCCCGTTTCGTGATCTACCTGAGAGCCACCGACATGTCGGTTCCGGGTCCTTTTCACGGGGGGCGCCGCGCCATCAGGCGAAGCGACTCCTCCGATTTCCGAAGTTGGTCCGAGCCCAAGATGGTGGTGCGACCGGATGAGGGCGACCCTGTCGACTTGCACCTCTATACCAATGCGGCGGTGAACTACTATCGGGCCTCACGCGCTTTCTTTATGTTTCCGATGGTTCTGTATCCCGAGCGGAGCTACCCAGGCGCTCCCTTGCCGGGAACATCAGAGATCCAGTTCGCAACCAGCAGGGATGGAATCCAATGGCAGCGCAGTTTTCGCTACCCCTTGATCAAACCGGGGCTGGACGAAGACAATTGGGTGGACCGTAACCCCATCATGGGGCACGGCGTGGTGCCCACTGGCCCCAGCGAAATCTCTATGTACTACTCTGAGTTTCTTCGCTCTTCCAATAGCCGCATTCGGCGATGCACCTGGCGAAAGGACGGGTTCGTTTCGGTGAAAGGGCCCTACAAGGGATGGGGGGAGTTTACGACTCCTGTCATCCGTTTCAAGGGGCAGCGCCTGGAGCTCAATTACAGCACCGCCGGCGGAGGTGCACTACAAGTGGAGCTGCAGGACGAGGACGGAAATCCGCTGCCTGCTTTCCGGATGGAAGACTGTCCCGAGATCCTCGGAGACAAGATCGAAGGAATTGTCCGCTGGCGACTTGGCGAGAATGTGTCGGCTCTAGAGGGCCAGCCGATTCGCCTCCGAGTCCGCCTTCAAAATGCGGACCTGTATGCCTTCCGATTCCGTCGGTAGTCCGCCTGGATTATTTTCAACCCAGGCCAATGAGGTGTAGCGACCACCTGGAGTCAGTCGGCATAGATTCTGAAGCGAAGCAGTTTTCGGGTGACTTCCTTGCGTCGCTTCAGTCCACCGGTACTGTAGGTTTCAAGCCAGTCACGCAGCTTCAACGAATCTATCTCCAGCACACCGCAAACCCAGTGGAAGCTGCCCGGATCGACGTCGTCAGAGGAAAACCATCTGGCCGCGTCCCGCTTCCAGGTCTTCCATTCTTGAGAAGCTCGATTGGGGGAGACTATGTCCCGAAAAGCCTGGTTGAGTATTGCCAAAGCCAGATTTTGTGTCGGACGATCTGGCGTCTTGACCTGGGGGTAGAGCCCGTTGCTCTCGAGCATCTGCACCTTCATCTCAAGTTCCCCGCTATTCCGCCGTTACAAGGCCAGTAAGAGTCTCGGAGAAGCTGCAGGACTGGAAGAAGGTGTGTCTCTAGCGAAGGTTGTTCTAAGACGAAGATAACAGCCAAGCCAGCGCTGTAGGTACCAGGACCCCTGGATAAGGGCCGGCGAGTTAGCCCACGCTGACTTTGGATGTTTCTGGGGGCGTTGTTGCCTCGTCACACACACCAGGACGCTTCTTTCTCCGAAATCCTCAGCAAATCCCCACACTTCCGGACAGGAGCGTCCCCGACCTTCAATCCCACCTAATGAAGCTATAGGATGCATTAGAAGCCCAGGAGTCTCAATCCAATGCGAATTTATTAGCGACCTTGCGGTGGGTCCGCTCGAAGGGTGGGAGGTTGCGGGCTCGCGCGATAGGGTGCAGCACGAGGGCTGGGGTAAGGGTCTGCACAAGAATTCTTGCGCAGACCCTACGGGCCGACCTACTTGTTCCGGCCCCTGCCAGACAGGTCTTTTCTAGTTACATCATTCCCGCGATGAGCTTCTGGGCTTGCTCGTCGGACAGACCCAGCGGTCGGTGTGCCATGGGCCCGCCCTCGTCGAGAACCGGCTCTGCCTGGTCAAGACTCTTTGCGAATCTTTGAAGGAAGAGTCCCGTGTAGATAGTGTCGCCCCAGAGCATCGCCTTCTCGCAGGCTGTCTTCCAGTCGCTGGGATCGTGGTTTTCATCCTCAAGCCTTTTGATTCTTGGCTTGAAGAAGCTGTAGTCGTTGTCGTGATTGAAAGTGACACAGGGACTGAAGATGTCGATCAGGGCGAAACCCGTGTGTTGGAGTGCCATCTTCATGAGCCCAACCAACTGCTTACCATCACCGCTGTAGCCCCGGGCCACGAAAGTGGCACCGTTCATGATAGCGGTGGTGATGGGATTGACGGGCATCTCGACGCTACCGAAGGGCGTGCTCTTGGTTTTCATCCCGGCGGAGCTGGTAGGAGAGATCTGGCCTGTGGTCAGTCCATAGATCTGATTGTTCATGACCAGGTAGGTAATGTTGACGTTGCGGCGAGCGGTGTGGGCGAAGTGGTTTCCGCCGATGCCGTAGCCATCGCCATCGCCACCGGTGGCGACAACGTGCAACTCGTGATTCGCCATCTGGGCTCCGGTAGCGACCGCTAGCGACCGTCCGTGTAGCGTATGCATCCCGTAGGCATTAAAAAAACCTGGGAAGTTGGAGGAACATCCAATTCCGCTGACGGTCAAGATCTCGTGAGGTCTGATTCCCAACTCAGCACAGGCTTTCTGCAGACCTCTGAGTACGCCAAAGTCTCCACAACCCGCGCACCAGTCCGGATCAACCTTGCCCTTGTAATCACTAGGCTTCAGGGCAGTCGGTTCGGCTACTGGGGGGGTGCTTCCTACACTCATAGTTGTTCCTCTCTAAACCATTATTTCTTGGAAAGGTACGTAGTGGTCCGTCTTCCCAGCGAGAAGCTCCAGCACTCCATCCACGATGTGATGAGGCATGAAGGGTTCTCCATCATACTTCCGAATATGGCCGTCCGCGGTGAGCCCCGACTCGCTTCGGAGATATCGGGCGAACTGCCCTGAGTGGTTGTTCTCGACCATGATCGTCTTTTTAGCCCGCGAAAAAATGTCGGTCACTGCCTCGGTATGGAGCGGAACAATCCACTTGATCGAAAGCTGGTTGGCGATGACTCCCCTGGCTTCCAGCTGATCTATGGCCTCCTTGATCACGCTGTGGGTCGATCCCCAGCCGACCAATGTGACCTCTGCGTCCTCGGGTCCTACCAACTCGGGAGCTTCGATCTGGTCCAGGATTCCGTCGAACTTGCGGGCCCGTTTCTCAACCATCATCCGGCGCTTGTGTGGGTTGGTGAACTCGTCGCTGATGAGGACCCCGTTCTCATCGTGCTCATCGGTGGAAACGACGTGTACGTAACCCTCCAGGCCGGGAATGGCACGAGGCGAGATCCCGTCCTCGGTGTTTTTGTAACGAAGATAGCCGTCGGTCGAAGAGGACTCGGTGATCAGGCCGCTCCTATCGATCTTGGGTTGGAGGTTGATCTGGTCAGGGTCTACGCTGAAGGTGCCTTCCGAAATCAGGAGATCCGAAAGAACCATCCCGGGGCATTGATACTTGTCAGTCAGATTGAACAGCTCTGGAATCGTATTGAACGCATCCAGGGTATCTAGAGGCGCGACGATGAATCGCTGGAAGTCTCCCTGGCTGGCACCCAGCATCTGCCAGAGGTCCCCTTGCTCAGTCTTGGTGGGCACTCCAGTGGAGGGTCCCGCACGCTGAACATTGATGAAGACAACCGGGATTTCCATCATCGCAGACGCGCCGATGGCTTCGGTCATCAACGCGAATCCACCACCAGAGGTAGCGCACATGGTCCGGCAGCCGGCGTGGGCCGCTCCGATGGCCACGTTGGCTACTCCGATTTCGTCCTCGATCTGACGCACCATAATATCCAGGGCAGGGGCATTTTGGGCCATCCAGTGGAGGACGCCCGTAGACGGGCTCATCGGGTAGGCACAGTAGAATTTGACGCCTGCCGCCGCCCCTCCCATAGCAAGGGCATCATTGCCGACCCAGGCTGCCAGAGGTTTGGGACCCACCGGCGGCTGTTTCGGAAAGGCAGAGAAATTAGCTTTTGCAAACTCGAACCCGGCTCGGGCCACTCCGACGTTTTCGTCCACGACCGCCTGTCCTTTTCGCTGAAACTGTAGTGTCAGGCTGTCCTCTAGAATATGGAAGTCCAATCCCATCAAAGACATTGACACTCCCAGAGCACCCGTGTTTTGCATGAGTCGGTTCCGATTACCGCTGGTGATATCGACGATGGGCATGGGACACAATTGGACGCCATCCTTCGCCTCTCCTGGCTTGATTACGTCACTGTTGTAGACCACGGAGCTCCCAGGTTCCATGATCCGCAGGTGTCGGTCCATGGTGTCCTGATTCAGGCAAACCAACAGATCCAGCTTATCTCCGTGGCTGAGGGCTTCCTGATCGCTGATTCGAATGGTCAAGAAGATATGTCCACCTCGAATAATGGACTGAAACGCATTGTACGCATTGAGGTGAAGGCCGCGCCGGACGAAGATTCGGGCAAGTATGTTGCCAGGAGTTGCGATGCCCTGCCCGGCGGCGCCTCCGATGGCGAGGGCGAAATCGAATTCTCGTTGGATCATACGTTTCTCCATATGTTGGACTTACCCGCAAGGATCTGGGCCGACCTTAAGTTCAAAAAAGCAGGTATCTCAGCCGTGCTTTCAAGCAGCGAAGATGCTGCCCGTTGCGGGAGCCAACAAAAAATTTCTCTTCACTCCGACCTGTTACCAAACTGACATCGAGTCGAGGCCGTTGCAAAAATGAAACACCACCTTACACGAATTCAGGATCGAATTCTAGTGGATGAAAGGCCTTGGCTAGGACCGCTTTCCTGAATGATTCAGCGTGGACTTTGAGGGTCAGGCTGAAATGAAACTTCAGAATCCCAAGCTACAAGAGCCAAGTCCGTCAGAGCCGCGAACGACTTGAGCCGTTAGCAACATGAGGCCAAGTTCCAAGGTGAGAGCCGGACAACTCTTCCCCACGCAGTGACGCACAAATCCCCAGTAGCCGGAAGTTTCTCTCTCGAATGGGGCAGCACCGCTGGGGGGCCACTAAGCTGAAACTTCAACCACGAGGAAGCGCAGCAACCTTCGCCAGTTGACAGAGCTGTGACTGTTAGGGAGCGGTGCCCGACAGGGACCATACCCCAAGCACTTCGTTGAAACACAGGATCCCACTCCCTCACGGTCATGGCTCTGTCAGCGCTGCTAGCGATGATCATGGCAGAGGCAATCGAAGTTTCTTTCTCGAATGGGGCCAGGGTTTCTGGAGGCGGTGCCGCCATGGAAACTCCGGCGACGGGTTTGCTGGCGAGTCTCCTGCCACCCCAATCGTCCCGGCCCCTGGCAACCAGATAGATCCCGAGAGCTATCAGCAAGACTCCTAGGACAAAGCCCGAAGAGACGGGTTCGGCCAGGAGCGCCCAGCTCAGCAGGACTCCGAGAAGGGGAGTCGTGAAGTTGAAGGCGCTGACCTGGCTGACCGAGTGGCGGCGCAAGAGTCCTGTCCAGGCGACAAAACAGAAGGCCGCTACGATCGCTCCCTGATAGAAGAGCGCCACCGCGACCGATGCTGGTACATTGTAGCTGTGCTCCTGCTCCATCCAGAAGCTCAATAGGAAGAAGGCCGGGACGCCATAGATCATTTGCCAAACCACCACCTCGAATGCAGTCAAGTGACGGATGAGAAACTTGGAAAATACCATCACAATACCTAGAAGGAAACCCGCCAGCAGCACCAGTAGATCTCCCAGCAGGTGGTGTCCGTGAAACTCAGCGCCTCCGGCGAAAATGACCCAGCTCCCCAGGAACGCTAGCATCAGCCCACAGCCTTTTCTTAGATTCAAGCGGTCATTGGGAATGAGAAAGTGAGCCACCAAAGCGACGAAGAGCGGATTCGTGCTGAGAAAGACGATGGAATGACTGCTGGAAGTGAGCTCTGTGCCGAGGTTGAAAACCGAGATCTGGAAGACAAATAGAGCACCGAAAGCCAGTAGGTGCCTGTGAGTGACAGCCGGACGCCACCAGCGTATCCGTTTGAAGCTGCCCCAGATGAGGAGACTGACCAGGCCGATTAGAAAACGGAAGGCGGCTGCCTCAAAGGTTGGTACCCCTTCAAGGGAGATCTTGAGAGCTGGGGAAAGGCCTCCCCAGATGGCGCATAGGAAGATGACGAACAGAACTGTCCCCGGCCTCAGTTTATCGGCAGAAAAGGGGTGACTAGTGCAGGCCAGGAAGGTTTTTCAGACGCCACAGGGTCCGACGATGATGAGATTGTGGTGGGTCTGGATCCAGCGACCGGTGGCAAGGCTGGCCACCAGCGAGCGATCCAACCTCCGAGGCCGGCGATAGTTGATATCTTCCAAGCAAGCCGGGAGCTTCAAGCGGGCGTTTTTCAGACGCCGATCTAAAGCGCGGTTCTCTCGCCAGGTCCACTGACGATCGACCATCAGGGCGAAGCGTTCTTCAAAGCTCAGTTGGGCCATCGAAGGATCGGCCAGTTGCTCGGTGAAGGCCTCGGCCATGGCGGTCAAACGCATGGCCTGAAGTTTTTCGACGGTGGGATTAACCAACATGAGAGGCTCCTTTCTCGTCCTCGAAGTACTGAGCTCCCCGGACGTTGGCATGTTCGATCGGGGGACGCTCGGGTGACGGTTGCGGTTCCGCTTCACGGTCCAGACCGGTCTTCAAGATGGGCCGGATGCTCTTATAGGAGCGGGCCTGGAGCCGCAGGGCGCGACGGCAGGCTCTCTCCAGGCGCTCTTCTCCGAAGGTGGACCCGAGACGCAGGATCCCCAAGCAGAAGCGATAGCTCTGCTCGGGATAGCGGCGGGACTGGAGGATCTGCTCGACCACCGATGCGGTGTGGGGCCCCACTTTCTGAGCCCAGTGGATCAGGCGTGAAGAAGGCCACTGCAGATAACGGCGATGGCATTCCGGCCGATGCTCGTCCAAGGTTGTGGCCTTGCCGGGCTGATAGGAGCAGCAGTGAGAGGCCACCCTCCGCTCCTGGTGGAAGATCTCCACGGTGGTCATGGTGGTGCGCAACTCGACCTTCTGACCCACCAGGACATCAGGACATAGGGAACACTATAGTAATGACGCTCAAACTCGATGTGGTAATCGATGTTGGCGCCGGCCTTCTTCCATTGGGCAAAGACGTAGCGTTGGGCCGGCACAGGGGTCCCAGAGCCGGACGATCCAGCTCCTCGAAGCGCTGGCGGCGGTTGCCGGGGAGCTTGCGAAAGGTCCGGTTGTTGAGCCGCACGAGCAACTCGGCAATGGCCTCATTGAGCTCTCCTACGGAAAAGAAGGTCCGGTGACGCAAGGCGGCCAGGATCCAGCGCTCGACGACCAATACGCCCGATTCGGCCTTCGCCTTATCTCGAGGACGGCCACTCCATAGTGCGAGGCCAATCGGCATAGCTCACATTGAGATCGGGTTCATAGCGACAGGGGCGGCGTACCGCGTCTTTGGTGTTATCGGGGACGATGACGGTGGGGCAACCTCCTAGAAACTCCAGAGTCCGGGTGTGGGCCACCAGCCACGAAGGCAAGTCCTGCCGCAGGGAGGCTTCCGCATAGGTGTAGTTACTCGCCCCCAGCACCGCCACGAAGATCGAGGCGTCTTGGGTCTCACCCGTCTGGCGTCCGTAATCGGGACGGTGTCTCCGGCATAGTCCACGAAGAGCTTCTCGCCGGCCCGGTGTTCTTGTCGCAGCACCAGATCCAGCTTGCCGCGCCAGCGATGGTACAGATCACAGAACTGACTGTACTGATAGCCCTCCGCGT
>CAUZIZ010000201.1:0-8992 GCA_963579905.1 Acidobacteria bacterium UBA6911
CGCCCACCGGCCCGCGCCCCCCGACATTGGCCTGCTCACGCCGGAGTGATGAGACCTGATAGGTACCTGCCCGCACGTCAGAAAGAGAGCGGTCCTTAAAAAAACAGTCAGGAGACAAAGTTTCCAATGAGCCGTATGACGAAATCTTTCTTACTTGCGGTCGGGGGAGTAGTCCTCCTTGGCGCGACGTCAGGTTGCGGAGTGCTAAGCCTTTATGACAAGCTCCAGGCACGAAACGAACTCAACGAAGGGGTCAAGGCGTACTCGAGCCAGAAGTATGATCAGGCCATCGAGCACTTCAAGGCCTCGGTAGCGTTCGACCCCCAACTCCTGGATGCCCAGCTGTATATGGCAACCGCCTATCGTGCCCAATTTGTGCCAGGGTCCCAGAGCCTGGACAACCTGCAGATGGCCAAGCAGGCCATCTCCGCCTTTGAGGTGGTCCTCGAAATCGATCCTACAAATACCACCTCCCTGGCCAGTATAGCGGGTATTCACAACAGCATGGGTGACTATGAAAATTCCAAAGTGTGGTATCGAAAGCAATTGGAGGCTGATCCTACCAATCCCGAGCCACTCTATGCGTTTGGAACCATAAACTGGCAGCTTTCCTACGACAAGACGGGCATGACGGGCGAGAATGTGGAGTACTTGACAGAAGAGGAGAACGCCGAGGTCACTCAGCTGATTGACGAGGGGATCGGTGTGCTCAAAGAAGCGATCGAGATCAGGCCTGGCTATACCGAAGCCATGCAGTACCTGAATCTGCTCTACCGCGAAAAGAGCAAGCTCGCCACCGAAGAGGAAGAGAAGCAGAACTGGGAGTTGGAAGCAGACAAGTTGGCCCTCGAAGCGCTCGAAATGAAGCGGAAGCAGGAAGAAGAAGCCGAGAAGGCGCGGCGAACCATCAGTGGCGCGGTCAAGAAGGAAGAATAAGGAGAAAGAATAAGAAGGTGGACCGGCACAGGTTTCAGGTTGACCGGACCTGGCGGTCAGGCCCGTCGATTTTCCTTCCAGATAAGACCCGCCTTTATTCGGAAACTCTTTAGAGCAAGCAGAACTTACCAATCCTCTTGGGCGTCAGCGTCAGGCTTCAAGCTTTAGCCTGCCATCTGCCACCTAAACCCCGCCCAACCTGCTAGAATGGCCGTTGCCGTGCCATGATTCGTTTCGAAGACCTAGAGCGCAAAGTTCATCAATACCATCCCAGCGACGACCTGGAACTGCTGCGCAAAGCCTATGTTTTCTCTGCTCGCGAGCATAAGGGGCAAGTCCGCCAGTCGGGCGAGCCCTATCTTTCACATCCTCTGGAAGTAGCCAACATCCTGGCGGAAATGAAGCTCGATGTCTCCTGCGTGAGTGTGGGACTGCTGCATGATGTGGTCGAGGATACCCTGACGCGGATCGAGAAAATCCGCGAGTACTTCGGCGACGACATTGGACACGTGGTCGATGGGCTTACCAAGATCAGCAAGATCCACTTCTCTTCACGAGAGGAACGGCAGGCGGAGAATTTCCGCAAACTTCTTCTGGCGATGGTTGACGATGTGCGGGTGATCATGGTGAAGCTGGCAGACCGTCTTCACAACATGCGCACGCTTCAATATCTATCGCCGGAAAAGCGAGAGGCAATTGCTCAGGAGACTCTCGACATCTACGCTCCAATCGCTCATCGCCTGGGCATGGCGAAGATGCGAGGAGAGCTGGAGGATCTGTCGTTTAGCTACCTCGATCCCCCGGCCTACCAGAACCTGCTGGGACAGATTGAAGAGAAGAAGGCGAACAGCAGGCAGTTCATAGCAGAAGTCACCGATGTCATGCTCCAGAGGATTCAGGAGCAAGGGATCCAGGTTCAGATCGAAAGCCGGATTAAGCAGATCTATAGCCTTCGCCAGAAAATGATGCGCCAGAGAATCACCTCGGATCAGGTATACGACTTCATCGCGATTCGAATACTGGTGGACTCGGTCCGCGACTGCTACACCATTCTCGGTCTGGTCAACAACCTTTGGAAGCCGGTGCCGGGACGCATCAAAGACCTGATCGCGATGCCGCGTCCCAACATGTACCAGTCGCTTCATACGAGTCTGGTGGGTCCCAATGGACAACCCTTCGAGATCCAAATTCGGACGCATGAGATGAATCGGGTTGCCGAAGAAGGGATCGCCGCCCACTGGAAATACAAGGAAGGCAGGTTGGAAGAGGAGGGAGAGGAAAAGCGATTTCTTTGGCTGCGTCAGCTCCTCGACATGCAGCAGGAGGTGGAGGATCCTCATCATTTCCTGAGCAATCTCAAGATCGACCTGTTTCCGGAAGAGGTCTACGTGTTTACGCCTAAAGGAGAGGTTGTGACTCTTCCGCGAGGCGTGACGCCTGTGGACTTTGCCTACTACATTCACAGCGAGGTTGGAAACCGGTGTGTGGGCGCCAAAGTCAACAGTCGTATCGTACCCCTGAAATATGAGCTCAGAAATGGGGAGATTGTAGAAATTCTGACCTCCAGCGAGGAGCATCCGAGTCGCGACTGGATGAATTTCGTCAAGACGTCTCGAGCCCGAAACTCAATCCGGCGCTGGTTGAATCAGAGGCAGAAGGAGCGCGCGATCGAAATAGGGCAGAAGATGTTGGAGAAGGAGGCACGCAAGTGCAAGCTCAATCTCAAGAAGTACAAGACCGAGTTGGGTTCGATTGCCTTGGAGTACAAGGCGGCCAAGCTTGAAGACCTGTTCGCTAGCATTGGCTATGGAAAGATCGGACCAAAGCAAGTCCTGAAACGGTTGGATCCGGGGAGCGTGGCCAAGGAGGAGAGCAAGGAGTCGGCCTTGTCGACCGTGGTCCAGAGGGTTTTCGGAAGCTCGGATGCTGCCATACAGGTCAAAGGGTACGACGATCTACTGGTGTTTCGAGCCAAATGCTGCAATCCGATTCAGGGTGAGCAAATCACTGGCTATATCACGGTGGGCCGCGGAATCTCAGTACACTCGACGAAATGTCGTAATGTGGAAAATCTGTTGGTCAACCCAGAGCGCAGGATCGAGGTCGAATGGAGTGATGGGGTTGGTGAGGTGATGTATCCAGTGCGTCTCTCCATTGCGACGGAAGATCGTACCGGTATCCTGGCCGAAATCACGGCTAGCGTATCGACCCTGAATACAAATATCGTCGATGCCCATGCCAAGACCGTCAACAGCCAGTTTGGTGAGATCCGGATGACGATCGAGGTCAGGGATATGAAGCACCTGCAGAAGATTGTTGGCTTTCTCAAGGGGATCGCAGGAATCCACTCCATCGAGCGGCGTGGCCGGGCCCGCATGAGATAGCGGGTCGGGTGAGCAGGGCTGCCCGGGTTTGTTCTAACGATGCGTCTGAGTGTCGGAACGTCGCACAGCGAGGCACTCATGTGCGTACGCGACCAATCTCGCGCCAACTCTGCGCAGCTACTTATTATTGTATTTAGGTCAGGGCGGGCTTCTGAACCTTACCTGACTTGAGGCACTTGGTGCAGATTCGAATCCTTCGAACCGTTCCGTTGACCACGGCACGAACTTTCTGGATGTTGGGTTTCCAGCGGCGTCGGGTGAGGTTGTGGGCATGGGAAACATGGTTTCCTGACATGGGCCCCTTTCCACAAAGCTCGCAAACCATGGACATAGCATTACCACCTCAAGGGTAAGGAATCTTTTTATCATTCTGAGTCCCCTGTTGTCAAACTCGATCGGTGCCTTATGCCGGGATCCCATGCTCGCCAAGGGGAGTGATTGAGAGGACTCTCATGCTGTTTGGAAAGTCATAGCCGTCGGCTACAATTAGCTTCGAAGATTGGGTCTTTGAGTCGTTAAGGTTGTAGGGCAGAGAGCGGGAAACCAAGTGGTCATCGGTGTCGTTGGAGCAGGAACCATGGGGAGCGGGATTGCACAAGTCTGTGTCCACCATGGCCTTAAAGTGCATCTGAAGGAGGCTCGACTCGAGTTGCTCCAACCTGCCATGGAGAGGATCAGACGGGGCCTCGAGAGGATGGAAAGGGCCGCTGGGGGCGATGCCGGGACCGCAGAGGAGAGCTTTTCACGCATCGACCCCACCACCGAGTGGGAAGATTTGAAGGACGCGGATATGGTCATCGAGGCCGTCTATGAGCAGTTCGAGTCCAAGCGGGAAGTCTTCGAGAAACTGGGCCGGATCTGCGCTTCCGAAGTCGTCCTCGCCAGCAATACTTCGTCGATTCCCATTACGCGACTGGCCGCAGCAACCCAGTACCCAGCGCGGGTTGTGGGAATGCATTTCATGAACCCGGTGCCTCGGATGAAGCTGGTGGAGGTGATACGGGGCCTGCTTACCAGTGCCGCGACGATCGAGAAGACGAAGGCTTTGGCTCTGCGTCTCGAGAAGGTACCGATCGAAGTGCGGGATTCCCCTGGGTTCGTGACCAATCGGGTTCTGATCCCGATGATCAACGAAGCCGTGTTTGCCTTGATGGAAGGCGTGGCAGATGCGGAGGCGATTGATCAGGTGCTGAAGCTGGGCATGAACCACCCCATGGGTCCCTTGGAGCTGGCGGACTTGATTGGCTTGGACATCTGTTTGGATATCATGGAAGTGCTTTATGATAGCTTCAAGGATACGAAGTATCGGCCCTGTCCTTTGTTGAGACAGATGGTCGACGGAGGTTGGCTGGGAAGGAAGTCTGGTAGGGGTTTCTATAGCTATGCGTCTTAACCCGCATTTGTCGTTGCTGCTCTACCGCGTCGCCGCAAACATCCGTCCTGGCTGCGCTAAACTCTGTGGGCCACCTCGACGACTGTCCGAGTACGACTGCGGGGCTCGCCACGAGTGGTCTCAGTCGCAAGCCTTTCCAGGACGGCCCTTGCGGCACCTCGCTACGACAAGCGATGAGAAATGCGGACCAAGTACTCCCTTCCATAATAAGATGATGTTTGCCGATGGGGCTTGTGGGGGGGGGCAGCCCTTCGGGTGGCGGGGAGTGTGCTCGAGGAAAGGAATAGACCATGAATGAACAACAGAACAAGGACAGAGCTATTGAGTTGGCTCTAGCTCAGATTGAGCGACAGTTTGGCAAGGGTTCCATCATGAGACTGGGCGACGGGATCAGCCTGGACGTTCCCGTGATCTCTACTGGTTCCCTCTCTCTCGATGCCGCCCTCGGGATTGGTGGCTTTCCTCGGGGCCGAGTCATCGAGGTGTACGGCCCCGAGTCCAGTGGAAAGACGACGCTGGCGCTGCATGCCATTGCCGAGGCTCAAAAAGTCGGGGGAACTGCTGCCTTCATCGATGCCGAGCACGCGATGGATGCCGTCTACGCGGGCAATTTGGGAGTCAAGATAGATGATCTCCTGGTCTCACAGCCCGACTATGGCGAGCAGGCGTTGGAGATCGGGGAGATGCTGGTCCGAAGTGGCGCCGTGGATATCCTGGTGGTTGACTCCGTCGCCGCCTTGGTACCTCGGGCGGAGCTCGAGGGCGAGATGGGAGACTCTCACATGGGACTCCAGGCTCGCCTGATGTCGCAAGCGCTCCGCAAGCTGACCGGGATTGTCTCCAAGTCCAACACCTGTCTGATCTTCATCAATCAGATCCGGGAGAAGATCGGGGTAATGTTCGGTAACCCCGAGACCACGACTGGAGGTCGTGCTCTCAAGTTCTATTCCTCGGTTCGTCTGGAGATCCGTCGGGTCGCAACGATCAAGGAAGGTGACCAGCACGTGGGCAACCGGACCAAGGTCAAAGTGGTCAAGAACAAAATGGCACCACCTTTCAGGTCGGCAGAGTTCGACATCTCCTTTGGGCGGGGAATCTCGCGCGAGGGAGAGCTCCTGGATCTGGCAGTTGAACACCGGTTCGTGGAGAAGAGCGGCTCCTGGTTTTCCTACGGCAAGGATCGCATGGGACAAGGGCGTGAGAATGCGAAGCAATTCCTGATCGAGAACCAAGACCAATCTCGTGAGATCGAGCACAAGGTGAAGATTGCCCTGGGAATCATTAAGCCTTTGAAACAGGTTGAAGCTGTAGGGCAGTAATCTCGGATAGGGCAGCGATCCGTCAGCCGCAGAGCTGCCTATCTCGCATTCCAGATTTTCAGAGACTCCGGCTGGGTCTCAAGTTGGTTGGTGAGGTTAGGTTCAAGTCTCAGATTCAAGACGCTCGATGAACGACTCTTTCGCTGCAGTGGCCTTTTGGGATATCATGCGACTTGATTCGGGGGTCGTCCAATTGGTAGGACAGCGGCCTTTGGAGCCGCCGATCTAGGTTCGAGTCCTAGCCCCCGAGCCATGTCTCTCGTATTTCAGTAAACCCTTTAATTTCAGTTCTTTACAAGACCATCCGTGCTGCTTTTCTCATCCTTTAGAGCGTTTAATCCTTTGGCCATGTTTCCGTTTTGTTTCCACTTCAGAGCGCTTTTTCGAGGATGCCCCCCCCTTTCAGGAGCTTCAAAATCTTCCGTGCTGAATAACGGGGCGAGAACTGCGCGTAGTGCTTTTCGGTGATTCCCACGCTTGAGTGCCCCAGGGCTTGCTGAATGTCGTGCATGCCTGCATCACCTTCAGCAAGACTAATGGCGTAGTTCCGGATCAGGTCTTTCACTTGCAGGTCGGGAACTCCCGCTTGTTTGGCGGCATTTTACAAAGGCTTCCTACAGACGGCCCAGCGCGGTAGAAAGCGCAGGCTGTAGAAGACATAGGGGCAACTATCCAGACGGGGAAGGGAGTTGACCGCCTCGATCGCTTTCTCGGACAAGCCGACATAGCGCCGCTTTTTGGATTTGGTGTTTTCGCTGAAGACGACCAGTGCAGAGTCTTCCTGGACCTGCCAGTGTTGAAGGGATAGCGCCTCTTCTCGTCGGCATCCGGTCTCACGGATGAAGACGAACAGGGGCGGCACTCGGGCCTGATGGCGTCCAACACCTGCTGGATCTGCTCTGCGCTAAAGCGAGGGCGTTGCCTCTCTTCCTCAACGAGCTTTTTGAACCCTGCGGCTGGGTGTGTATCGATGATTCCGCACTCGACCGCATAGGGCAGCAGATGTTTCAGGGTGGTCAGGTCCCGGTTGACGGTCGCGTTGGTGACGCCCTGGAGCTTGCGGCCTTTGACATAACGATGAAGACGGACGGGGGAGGGGGTGTTGGCTCTCGAGGTTCTGTTTGCTTAGCACCTTGTTGAGAGCTCTCAGGGACACCTTCTTTCGCTTCCAGGCTCCCTTTTTGTTGCGCGCCATCGCGTAGTCCTCGATGTAGGTGACAGAGAACTCCTCCAGGGTCATGTTCCCCCTGTCGCGAAGGCTGAGCCTTCGGGCCACGTCCTGTCCACGATGGCCGCTTCAATCCTAATCAGTAGCTGTTTTGACTCGGTGCGGTTGCGGCAGACGCGAATCGTCCGGGTCTTGTCGGGCCAGTGCTTGTCGCAGACGATTCGCCCCCGATAGCTACGAACTCCCATTACCGTTCTTTCTTTCCCTAAAAGTAGCCGCTTCGACCGCATCCGGCAAACTAGCGGCGAAGGCATCAAGCCCTGCTTTGTCGCAGAGCCTGTCACCGCGGGGAAGCCTCTTTGCCCTGACCGCCCCTCGTCGGTGTACTTCCTCAGCGTGTTAGCCGAGATGCCCAGGTATAGGGCTGCCTTGGAGACTTTCAAGTGGTTTTCCTTGACAACGAACATAACCATACAAATGCCTTCCTTTCTATTGCTCCCGCCTCTTCTTCCTGCAGTAGCAGACGCCCTGTCCGCTGAAACACAATTCTTCCGACGATTGAAATGAATCCTGGACCTTCTCCCAGTCCCGGAAGTGAATCCCCATAGCCATGTCTGTCTAGCAAATCCGGTAACACATGCGGTCCAGTAGGCGAGCCAGAAACCAGACGAGCCTCATTCGTCCTGCTCCCCAGCGATGTGGGTGAGGGTGAGCCCGCGACCTTCAAGGAACGCGCTAGGATCTTCGTCATCCCAGGCATAGATCGCCAACCATCCCTGTTCGCGCACCAGGTTCCAGGAATGGTTATGCCCCTCGATGATCATCTGCTTCTCCACAGTCGCTTGCCCGAACCAAGCACACATGCCAGAACCCGAAGAACCGAGCCAGCGCAGCACGCCAGCCGCTCTCAGGGGCGAGGTAGTCGTAGGACCGACCCGACCGCTGCTCCCATTCGATGAGGGCTTGCCGCTCGCTCATCTCTCAGCCCTTACGATGGTCCTCGTCGTGCGAATCCTCGTCGCTGGTGACATGGTCGAAGGTGTTGCTCTGCTCTTGCTCTGCGTCCGACAACGTTGCACGGTCGAGTCCCCTTACAACCCTTCTCACGGTAATTCACGCATCCCCAGAATTTTCCATTTGAGCCATTTTTTATCGCCATGCTCGCCTGGAAAATAGGGCAGTTCGACCCATCGCCGAGACCAGGCGAAGCCTGGTTATCCTGTGGCGCAGTCCCCTGCGGCATCTCTTCTGCGGGTGTCGTCGCGTAACTTGACAGAGACATAATCCAGGAGAAGGTGAGGCGGCAGGCCTTACTCGTTGTGCGTGTCGTCGCCATGCTGCGCCGTGCGTAGTGGGAACGGCTCTTCCACATCGGCGCATCGTCCGATACCATGGCCGACGCTCGGGAAATCACCGCCCCGTCTTTCATGCGCACGATTTCAACGCTGGATTCCCAAGCGCCCGGGAATTCTCGATCCTGAGCGAGTCGTGCTGCTGAGACCTCTCGGGGCGTACATCCCAGCATCGTGGCCAGCGTCAGCCACCCTTCAACACGGACATGCTTCTTGCCGCTGATTAGGGTGAACAGCTTCTTCTCCTCGATGACTGAGCCAAGGGACCCTCGCCATCTCGGATGCCCGTTGACCAAGGATTGAGGTGTGGACGCCTGCAGGGTGCCCAGCTGAACTTCGCTAGACACTCTCTCAAGGGCCCTATCTTCCATGTTGACCACTGTTTCTCTCATGTGCTAAACTCCTCTCTGTTCTTACCATGACGCTCCAAGGGCCTGGGG
>CAUZIZ010000202.1:0-8963 GCA_963579905.1 Acidobacteria bacterium UBA6911
GCTTTAAGCCAATCTGCTGGCCCCAGAGGGTCTCCGTCAATCGGATGTCCTGGTTTTTCCATTTCATTTGACCGCTCTTACGCACCACTCGCTTCTCCCCGTTGGAAACCTCGACCACGCCTTCATAGCTGACGATGTCTCCTGCGACAACTCCACCCTCGATATCCGCGCTTTCGAGGGACACCCTTGACTCAATATCGCCGGTTCGGTCTCGAAGAGTCAGATGGAGATAGGGTTCCTTACCCTCTTTCTCGACGACTTTTTGAGCACGAAGGAGAGAGTAAGAGCTGATCCAGTCTTTGTTTCCGAAGTCTTGAATGTACTTCATTTCGCCATAAATGAACTCAGACCCAAATGAGCCATTTGCGACGGCGGCACGCGCCGATTTGCTGTGCGATCCCGGCCCGGTCGCCTCCCAGAATATCCAGGTGCTCCTAACTACGGTTTCCACAAACCGCACGAATACACACCTTGGAGGATTCTGTCCGCCACAACCGCCTAAGCTGAGTCAGAATAGAACCGCCCACTGACAAGCATGAGCTGGCTCTATGAGGTCGATGCTACACAGGTCAGGATCCTGTCGTCAGCCAGACGAAAACTAGTTTTGGCGGAGGCGCCTGCGATGGTAGAATAAGGAGTCCGACGAGGCCGACTTTAGACGATTAACGCTTTCCTTGTTCAGGATGCCAGGCATGCGGGTCGTACCTCTTTCAGAGGTCACAATCGAGAGCGCCGCTGAGCTTTTCGAAGAAGAGATCCAGTGCTGGCGAAGCCAGTTGTTCTGGGACTATCAACCCGCTGTTTCTCTCATCTCGAAATATATCGAATCGCGAACTCTACCCGGCTATGGCCTCATCACAGCGAGTGGCAGGGTAGCTGGATACTCCTACTACGCAGTCAGCCATCCCATAGGCTACGTCGGTAACATGTTTGTTCGACGCAAGTCTGCTTCGCCTCAGAGCTACGATCAGTTACTTGATCCCACGGTAAGCTCCCTTCGAGCCTGGGGCCGGGTTCAGAGGATTGAATGTCAGGCCTTTTCCTTCAACTGCGATCTTGCGCCCCTCTTTACGCGATACGGCTTTGAGGCCTTGGAGCGACACTTTCTCTGTCGGGACCTGGTTTCCGGGAAGGACATCGGCAAGCAGAGCGATGTAGCCTCGGCCTTCCGGATCGTGAATTGGGAAAGTCGCTACCTGGAACCTGCAGCTCAGGTCGTATTTGATAGCTATCAGACCTCTGCTGATTATCGGATTTGCCGGGACTATCAGAGTCAGCAGGGCTGTCTGCGTTTTCTTAGGAACCTCGTCGACAGTCCGGGGTGTGGGACCTTCTTTCCTGAAACCAGCTACCTTGCTCTGGACAGCTCAGGACGGGTTTGTGCGGTTCTCATCACCTCGAAAATTGGTCCTGAGACCGGAATGATTCCACAGATCTCTGTGCGTCAAAACTGCCAAGGGAAGGGAATCGGAAGCCAGCTCCTTGAAACCTACTTTCAGAGCGCCCACCGGCTGGGACTCAAGCGGGTCGCGCTGTCAGTCTCAAAGAGCAACAAAGGTGCCCATCAGCTCTACACCCGGCTCGGTTTCAGCACGGCCCAGGATTTCCACGCGTTTATCTGGAATGTTTGAGGCAGTGAATAGTGGTGCAGTGGGAAGTGAGTAGTGAGCAGTCCCAGACGAGGCGGGTCTAGCAGGCAACCAGGAAACCCCAGGCTACTGGCTGAGCACTCCTTGGAGGCGAACGATCGTACTCGAAATGGATCATCTTTGAGACTCCTCACTTACCGCACCACTGCACCACTGCACTACCGCACCACTCCACTACTACATCACTGCTCACTGTTCACTGCTCCCACCCATTCTGGTATCATACGCCCCCCGGCGGGACTGAAAGCATTGGATTTTTTCTCAATATCTTCAATAGATTCGTAGTTAAAGAAGGAGATCGACATGAGCCAAGAATGGAAGACTGATCGCTGGTTTGCCAGTCCCTGGAATTTCTCAGCAGAGGCCCAGCAGACGCTGAACTTTCAGGACGGAATCAGACTTCATGACGTTACCTTGCGTGATGGCGAACAACAGACCGGGATCGTTTTTCGGCGTGAGGACAAAGTGGCCATTGCCAAGGGACTTACCCGCGCTGGCGTCCATCGAATCGAGGCTGGCATGCCCGCAGTTTCGGCCGAGGACGAAGCTGCCATCAAGGACATCGTTGCCTTGGACCTGGGGCCAGAGATCTTTTCGTTTGCCCGCTGTATGCCCGCGGACGTGAAACAGGCCAAAGACTGCGGAGTGGACGGAATCATCACCGAGATTCCTTCCAGTGATCATATCATCAAGCACGCCTACGGCAAGACCATGGATTGGGCTATCGAGTCTTCCATCGAAACCACGCTGGCGGCCAAGGAGGCCGGTCTCTATACCGTGTTTTTCACGATCGACAGCACCCGTTCGGATCTTGATCGTTACATGGACCTTATCGAGAGGGTTTCCACTGAGGGACACATGGACGCCCTGACGGTGGCTGATTCCTTCGGCGTCTGTACTCCCGAGGGCATCGCCATGGTGCTCAAGAAGTTGCGAGCTCGCTTCAGTCAACCCATCGAGATTCACTGCCACGAAGACTTTGGGCTGGGAGTTGCGAATACGATCGCGGCATTGGCCAATGGTGCCTCTGTGGCCCATGTGACGGTTTCAGCCACTGGCGAGCGAGCCGGCAACGTGCCACTCGAAGACACCGTAATGGCCCTGAAGATTCTCTACGGGATCGACGTGGGGATTAGAACCGAGGAACTGTACGGGCTCTCGAAGCTGGTGCAGAAGCTAGCCGGTTTGGAGCTTCCCCCCAATCGACCCATTGTCGGCGACTCCCTCTACCATATTGAGTCCGGTATCGTGTCTATGTTTCACCGACGCTGTAAGGATGTAGAGCCTCTGGAGTACCTACCTTTCTTGCCGGAGGTGGTAGGACGTCCGGGGGTGGACATCGCGTTGGGCAAGGGAAGTGGCCTCGCCAATATCGAGGAGCATCTCGAGCGGCTGGGCATCGAGGTATCAGCGGACCAGGCGAAGGCCATCCTCGACGTGGTAAAACAAACTTCCATTGAAAGGAAGGCGCTGTTGGCCCCCGAGGAGTTTGAAGGCATCGTCCGATCCGTCATGGCACCTGCCTAGGCTGACAGTGGATTAGATCAACTGGAGAAGCTAAAGGTGTTTCGTAATCTGGATGAACTGGTACAGGCGGCGACCTCCCAAGGTCCGACGCGGATTGCCGTCGCTGCTGGACATGATCCCGACGTCATCGAGGCCCTAAAGCAGGCCCAGGAAATCGGTCTGGCCGAGGGGATATTGGTTGGCGATGGCAAGAAGATCCGATCCATGACCCAGGCGATTGGATTCGAGCTTTCGGACCATCAGCTCATTGATGAGCCGGATGACGCCAAAGCGGCACGCAAGGCCATCGATCTTATTCGCCAGGGGGAAGCCAAGCTGCTGATGAAGGGAAAGATCAATACCGCGGCTTTGATCCGTGCGGTCCTGGATAGGGAGGCAGGGCTAAGGACCGGACGCCTTTTGAGTCAGGTCATCGTCTTTCAAGTGCCCGGGTCCGATCGCCTGATGGTCATGACCGATGCGGCCATCAACGTCGCTCCCACGCTGGCACAGAAAGCCGAGATCTCGCGCAACGCGATCGAGGTGGCTCATGCTATCGGGATCCCAGAACCTAATGTCGCTATTTTGTGTGCGCTCGAGTTTGTCAACCCGGACATGCCGGCGACAATGGATGCTGCAGCGCTGACCCTGATGAATCGGCGTGGACAGTTGACTGGCGGCTATGTCGAGGGCCCTATCGCCCTGGATGTCCCACTCAGTCAGTTTGCGGCGAGCCGCAAGGGGATCGAGAGCCCGCTGGTGGAAAACACCGACGTTTTCATCGCTCCTGACATCGAGGCCGCCAATATCCTCTATCGAGCGATCCTCTATTTTGCCGGTGGAGAATCGGGTGGAATTGTGATGGGAGCCAAGGTTCCACTCGTCCTGCTCTCTCGAGCGGAATCCCCAGAAACCAAGATCTGCTCCATGGCAATTGGGACGTTGCTGGCCACGGCGTGATTCGCAGGAGGTGTGAAGAGAAGTGAAAGTTCTGGTCGTCAACGCGGGATCTACCTCCCTCAAGTTCCGTCTGTTCGAAATGGCGGACGAGTCTGTGATTGCCGTCGGAAGGATTGAGCGGGTCGGAGGCGCAAGTTCGCCTTTCAGCTACCAGATGGGCGCCCATCCCAAGCGGGAGGAAGAGATCGAGTGTCCAGACCAGAGGGCCGCGATAGAGTACGCGCTGAGGACCTTAACGGACCCCGAAACGGGAGTGCTCAAGGATCTGGAGGACTTGGATGCGATCGGCTTCAAGCCGGTACACGCCAAGGACATCGCAGATTCCGTCCGGATAACCGACGATGTTTTCGAGGCGATGGAAGCCTATATTCCTCTCGCTCCCGCCCATAATCCACCCTATATCGAGGCCTTCCGTATCTTTCAGGAACTCCTTCCCAGCAAACCCCTGGTGGGTGTTTTCGAGCCGGCCTTTCACCGAACCATACCGGACTATGCCCGCACTTATGCCATCCCCTACGAATTGTCACAGAAGTACGCCATTCGTCGCTACGGATTCCACGGGGCTTCCCATCGCTATGTGTCCTACCGCGCTCCCCAGCTCGTGAATTCCGAGCCAGAGGGGCGGCGGATCATTTCCTGTCACCTTGGCGGAAGTTCCAGCATGTGCGCGATCAAGGATGGCCAGTCCGTTGATACCAGTATGGGATTCTCTCCCCAGTCGGGTCTTCCCCATGCTACCCGAAACGGTGATCTGGATCCCTTCATTCTCCTCTATCTGATGGATCAAGAGGGGCTTTCGACAACCGAAATGACGGAGCTTCTTTCCAAGAACGGAGGGCTAAAGGGCATTTCGGGGGTCAGCGGCGACGTCAGGGATCTGGAGGAGGCAGCCGATGCCGGCAATGAGCGCGCTGCCTTGGCAATCAACGTTTTGGTTCATGAAACCAGGAAGTACATCGGAGCCTATACGGCAGTTCTGGGGGGACTGGATATCCTGGCTTTCACAGGAGGGATTGGCGAGAATGGGATTCGAGTTCGCGAGGCCATCTGTCGAGGGCTCCAGTGCTTTGGTGTGCACCTGGACCCTGGCGCCAACTCGATTCGAGGTCAGGAAGGAGTGGTCTCCAAGCAGGATTCGCCCGCCGGTGTGGTCGTGGTGCTGGCAAATGAAGAATTGATCATTGCCCGAGAGACCGAGCGTGTCCTGACCCGGTGAGCTATCTTAAGACTACTGTCCCCCTTGGGCTCCCTCTAAACTCTTGCGCGAGACCTTGGCCTGGGGTTTCACCTTGATGGCTTGTCCCGGATGGATCACCTGCCGGCTTCTTAGATTGTTCCATCGCAGCAGGTCACTCAGACGGACGCCATAGATCCGGGCGATCTTGCCGAGAGTCTCGCCGCGGTGGACGATATGCTCGTCGGCTGATCCAGAACTGGCCCGAACCCGCCTGCCCTGGACCGACCGCGCCCCTTTAAGCGGGATGATCAGATCCTGACCTAGACGCAATCGGTGAATGTTGCGGATTCGGTTGACCTCGGCGATGGCCTGGATGGAGGAGCCATAGCGACTTGCGATCAGCGAGAGTGTCTGTCCTGACTCAACCCTGTGGTGACGGACCCTGATGCGTTTATCCGGAGGGAGCTTTGCCAGGCCAGCCTGGAGTGGAATGGCCATGCCTATGGGGACCTTCATCAGGTAGCCGGGATAGTCGAACGGTGTTATTCCACGCCGCAGTTCAGGGTTGTACTCCATCAACAGAGAAGTGGGGACGTTGATCAGCTCTGCCGCAACCTCCAGATCCACCTGCTCCTTTATCGGCAGCATTTCGAATTCAATTTCGGGATCCCTGTCGACGTGAAAACCATACCGCTCCGGGTTCTTGAAGATAATCATCGAGGCTAGGATGGAAGGGACATAGTTTCTGGTCTCGCGCGGGAGCCAGCGTCGTTCGACCATCTTCCAATAGTCCACTTGGCCGTGGCGCCCAAGTACTCGTTGAACCCTGCCTGCACCCGAATTGTAGGCTGCGAGCGCGAGGTACCAGTCCTGAAATCGGTCATAGAGATCCCTCAAGTGGCGGGCGGCCGCCATGGTTGACTTGAGGATGTCCGAGCGCTCGTCGATCCACCAGGTCTGCTTCAAACCGTATATCCGTCCGGTGCCCCGAACGAATTGCCAGATACCTTTGGCACGTGCTCGCGACAATGCCCGAGGTTTGTACAGACTTTCTACGTGTGCGACATAGATCAGATCGAGCGGTACTCTCTCTTCTCGAAAGATCTTTCGAAACAATCCGAGGTACTTCCCGGATCGCTTTATTCCTTCCGTCATGTTCCTGCGTCCGCGGGTCCGATAGTAGCGTAGAAACTTCAGCACCCTTTCGTTCAGTACGATAGGGATATCGAAACGGGAGTCGAGAAGATCCTCGTGGGCGAGCTCCCGAAGCGCCGGATCGACCTTGATCGTAAAGAGGTTGATATGGGCAAGCTGGTCGATCGCACTCGGCTCGTCGCCGAAGCTGGCTTCTGGCGACTCCGTCAGAAACTCAAGTTCGAGTTCCTGGACCTGGCACAGAAGGGCAAAATAGTGAGCCTCGAACTCAGAATGAGAAGGGTCCTGGACATCGTCCTTCAGATGGTCGAGCGCCTGGCGGAGATAGCTCCGACCTGCCTCGACCTTTCCCTCCCCGAATAGCTGTCTTCCTTGTTCGAAAAGCCGGTCGGCCTCTTCGATTCGTTTCTCCACCACTTCCCGGTGAAGGAGCTCCTGGCGCTCAGCCTCTGTCGGTGTTGGTTCGGCTTTTGGGGGAACGGCGACCGCTACCGGTGGGGGTGGAAGCGTTTCGGGTGATTGCTGAACCAGGACCTTGCGCTGATTACCACAGCCTGGCAGGAGCACGAGGCCCGAAAGTACTAGAGCTTTACTGAACAGGAATCTCTTCTTCAAATGTTCCCAGTCCTAGGACAAGAATTTGTCGCGAAATGACTCGTCAGGCACCAAGACGGGAATCATTGTACGGAGTCTGCCCGTTTTTTTGCAGCCATATCCTGGAACAGAGCGCGAGCCTTCGGCAAGAGTTTGACCGCCCGCTGCACTTGTCGATCGACTTCCAGCGACGCCCTTTTTCCTTCCTCGTCGTCGAGAAGTTTGGCGAATAGCCTCTGCTTGAGAAGATTCACGATCAGGCGGCGATCCTTATTGAAAGTCTCCTCGGTGAAGTCTACTTCGTTCTCTTTGAGGAGCTGCTGAAAATGAATCAGGGTCTGCTCGGAGATCACTAATTCATCCCGCAATCTAGCTTTGTCTTCGCGGGTTAGCCCGGCTCTTTCCTGAGATGTGTAGTGGAAGCGGACGTCCGATACAATCTCTCCGTCTGCCAATCTCTCGGCGAATTTCTGGAATAGGCTCTTGCGTCTGACCTGCTGCAGGAGCTTGCTCAACCGCTCTGCTGAGACCTTCTCATCGGGGGTGATTCCGCCCCCTCCAAACACCGTTCTTCCACTATCTGTATAAGATACCGTCCGCTCACTCTCGTCGGACTCCTGGTTGCGAGCCCCCCAAAAGTAGTCATAAAAACTTTCCGAGTAGTTGCGTTGAATCAGACGGTCCGAAGGGGTGTAATACTTGCCGGTGGTCAGGGCCAGGCCTCTGTTGCTTTCCAGGGGATAGATGGTTTGTACCAGGGCCTTTCCAAAACTGGTTTCGCCCACGATCAGTGCCCGGTCATGATCTTGAAGCGCTCCTGCCACGATCTCGCTGGCGCTGGCGCTGCTCCGGTTGATCAGGACCACCATCGGATAGTCATGGCGACGACCACGTGGAGCCAGATACTCGTGACCCTTCCCTCGACGCATCCGTGTCTTCACCACCAGCTGCCCCTTCTCGATGAACCGATCGGTCACCTCGATGGCCTGACTGAGGGCTCCACCAGGATTGTTACGCAGATCCAGAATGAGCGCCTCGAGCTCAGATTCCTTCAGTTTCTCCAAAGCCTCATCAAGCTCCTTGCTCGTGGTCTCGGAGAACCTCTCAATTCTAATGTACCCTGTCGTCGAATCGAGGTGGAACGCGTACTTTATGGTGTAAAGGGGAATCTCGTCGCGCTCGACGCTCATCTCGATGGGTTCAGGCACACCGGGCCGCTCGATTGTGATGTTGACCTTTGTCCCCTTGGGACCTTTCAGGTTCTGGATTACCTCTTCCATAAGTTCCCAATCATGGATCGACTCTCCCTCGATCTTGGCGATCACATCGCCGGCACGGATCCCAACCTTGTATGCGGGCGTCCCCGATGCTGGCGGGTCGACTACAACGACGCGGCCACTGCCCGGTGACTCAGGCCGTATCGTGATGCCCAGTCCGTAGTACTTTCCCTGTTGTTCTTCCCGAAGTTTCTTGTAATCGGTTCGCGAGAAGAAGGAGCTGTGGGGGTCTAAAGATCGAAGTAATCCCCGAATCGCGCTCTCCAGCAGGCCTTCGGCGTCGGCCTCGTGAGCGTAGTCCGATTCGACGATCGCCAGTGTCTCAGTGAAGCTCTTCAAGAGCTTCTGAGTCTCTTCCTTGAGAGGAGTTCCGGCGTTGACCCTTTCCCCAAACCACCCGCCCAGGACGGCTGCACTCAGTATGGTCAGTAGCAGAAGAATTGTGAGCCGACTCCTCTTCTCGTCGCCTGGGCGTCTCAACGGCTTACTCCTTTTTCGGTTTCAGTATCGAAGATTTCTAGCCCCAAAAATAAGCGCAATTTCGAAAACAGGACCGTTTCCCGGCTCCTAGGAGTCATTTTGGAGGCCCAAATTCTAAGTTTTTGCACCAAGCCACTCAGAACTCGGCTCGGCTGTTGCGGTACT